>CAZWWR010000067.1:0-14289 GCA_964637265.1 uncultured Jannaschia sp. | reverse complement strand
TCGATCGGAACGGACTCTACCCAAACCTGGAGGAAGAAACGGGGCTCAGGTCACGACCCCTTCCTTGACCGTATCGGATGAGTGGCATGGTGATCGACATTCTGCGGAAGAGCCTCGAGCTCTTCCGTCTCATTTCACGAAGTGATTTGGTTGTCAGGGTTACACGCACACACCCGACGCCGGATCAGATCGTGCCGGGGGAGATGACCATCGTGCGCGATGGCGTCGACAAGTGGGCCTGCTTTCACTGCCCCGGTGGGTGCGGCGAGACCATAAAGTTGTCCCTCAGCAGGAACCGGAGGCTCAGGTGGACGGCCATGTCAGACTGGCTAAAGCGGCCGACTATCTTGCCCTCGATACGGCAGACGAACGAGTGCCGGTGTCACTTCTGGATTCGGAAGGGGCGGATCGACTGGTGTAAGGATAGTGGCCCATAGTCGAGAGGATCAACTATCGCTCCACGCTACCCACGCTCACCACTACTCAGATACGGAATTTGAAGGTTCGGTCTATAGCGGACCTAACAGTTTTTCGCCCCAGTTCGGACCGGAGACCGGTCATTCTCTACGTTGAAGTCGAAGAGCATCGATGAGCCGTGAAATGGCCCCTTTAGTCGAAATCACCACCCTGAGCGCTCAGCTTCGAGATAGCGCCTGACCCGGGCAAGATCGGCTATACGCCCGCCTATCATCACGTCGGGCGCGCTTTCGCCCCCGAAAGCCGCATACGGTGCCTTGATCCACGCATAAATGCGCGGAAGGTCTGTCCCGGATACGGTGCGCAAACCCTTGTGGATGGCGAGGAGGAGCGACAGGCGCGCCGCCCGGTCGCGTTCCACCCGGCCCGCTCGCCCTTCCTTCAGCTCGTCCAGGTATGCGGGGCAATGCCGTCATGAAGCTTGCACGCCTGCTCGTCGGTGAGGCCCCAGCGGTCAAAGAGATTCACTGCGGCACGGGCGGCGGCACGCGCTTCCTTGTCCGTGAAATGGACACGGGCGTGTCGGCAGGGTTAGGCTGTAGTTCAGATAGCATGATTGCCCCTCCACCCTGATTCCGACCAAGCTCTGCCAGTCTCTTCAAACGGCATAGTCGCGGGTTCATGGAGGGGCCTTTCCTGATCACGTCGAGTCACCGCTGAAGTGACGGCAGAACAGTTGGACGATGCCGAAAGACAGCTCTGGACGCCGGACCCGCAGCCCACTCGGAAAGCGGCCTTCAAATTTCGATCGCCTCCGCGATTGCCAGCGCGTCCTCCAGTTCCACCCCGAGGTACCGTACCGTGCTGTCCATCTTGGTGTGCCCGAGGAGCAGCTGAACCGCCCGCAGGTTGCCGGTCTTATTGTAGATCTGCGTGACCTTCGTCCGCCGCATCGAATGAGTCCCGTACGCCGTCGGCTCCAGCCCGATGGACGTCACCCACTCCCGGACGATCCGAGCGTACTGCCGTGTCAAGATGTGCAGGCGCTCGTGGAAGCGCCCGGGCCAGAGATACTCGGACCCGACCATGAGCGGCTCCTCCATCTACCGGGAGACCGCCGCGCGGGTACCCTCAGTGATCTCGAACCGGACGGGCTTTTGCGTCTTGCTCTGTAGGATGGACGCGCGCTCTTTGATCTGCCCCGAGGCCATTACGTCGGCCACCCGCATGCGGACTAGGTCGCAGCCGCGCAGCTTGCTGTCGATGGCCATGTTGAAGAGCGCGAGGTCGCGGTGGTTCTCGGCCAGCTTGAGCCGGACCCGGATCGCCCAGACGTGCTTCGGCTATAGCGGACGCTTCTGGCCGACGATGCGGCCCTTGTTCCAGGCGGGGCGGCAGGCGCGGATCATGGGGAGATTGGCACTGACCATAGCGGAGTCCTTCCGGGTCCACCGCCCCATCCCGACTCGGCATCGTGCCGACGGCCGAAGGCTAGCATGCCCGCAGATCAGTCGCCCAATCCGCGCCGTCCGACCGCAGCCTTCATCCAGTCGCGGCCGCCGAAGGCGACCATTGCGAGGTAGACGCAGTCATTCTCGAGATCGGGTTTGAACACCACCGTCAGCCGCTGGCCCGCTCCGCCGTGACGGACCAGCCAGTCGTTGAGCTCACCCCGCAAGCGGACACCGGAAGTCGGGTTCTTCAGAACCGAACCGAGGAGCGCATCGACCTCGTCCAAACGGCGATAGGCCGCTGCGTAGTCGCCCTCAGTGATGCTGACAATATGGTCGACGATCCCGACGAGGTCCCGATCGACGAACGGGTGCCGAACGATCCGCATCAGCGCTGTTTAGCCATCGCATCCAAGTGCGCCTTGGCTCCGCTGGTAACATCGGCGGCGTCTCCAAGCGGCTCCCATTGGTCGAGCGGCAGCGACAGCCGGCGCTCTAGCTCTGCCTTGAGCATTGACCGCTCACGATCTCGGTCGGCCTTGGCTTTTGCCAACTCCCCGGACACCGCGGCGCTGACGTTCGGATACTCGCCGGCCTCGACGAGCTCCTTCGCATAGCTATACGCCGCGTCGGTAAAGCTGACCGACTGTTTCTGAACGCCCATGGCTTGACCTCCGGTGGTACATTGGACTACCAGCCGGGGGCGGCTCAGGCAAGGTCCGCTTCTTCAATGCTGCTCCGCAGCGATCGCGCCTCGGGCGAAGGTCCGGTATGGGCCGTCATTGTCTGATCTGCTGCCGCACGAACTGATGGGCTGCAGCAGTGCATTCGCACAGGCCGGAATACCAGAATATGATACAACATCAACGATTTATGCCTTCCGCAGGAACGCACTCCTGCAATAGGAGTGCACTCCCAACATACTGATATAGTTCGATAAAAAGACTCTCCTGACCGCGCTCTCCGTGGTTTCATGCCGCAGGTCGGTTCAAGAAAGGAGAGTCTGGATGCCCGTCGTCGATCTGCTCCGCCATGAACGGATCAAGTACGAACTCCGGGTGGCAGGCAGCTCCCTCTCGGACATCGGACGGCGGCTGGGCGTCGCGCCGAACACCGTCACCGTCGTCAGCCAAGGTCATCACACGTCCCGCCGGATCGAAGCGGCGATCGCGGAGACGCTGAAGACGCGTCCATCGGACCTCTGGCCGGACCGTTACCCAGCCGATGAAGCGGAGGAGGTAGGGCGATGATTTAGGACGGCGTACAGCACCTTGGGACGAAGTAGAAAGCCCCGCTGGCAGCACCCGGCGAGGCTCTCGAAAACTTGGATGATCAGCAAGATCGGTCTGAGTTTCCCTGCAAAATCGACAGCGGCCAAGAGCGCATCCTCCGGAGGCGGTGGATGCTTCTTGGCTAGACACACCCATGCAAGGAGGATGGGCTGCCGCCGCATTCACTGTGGCTCGCGCGGCCAGTCCATCGACATATCATGACCGACCGTTCCGAGCTGGCCGCCCAGCCATCCCTTCCCTCTCGCGCGACGCGGGCAATCTCCAGACGCTCAAAGGCCAGTTCGCGAGGCTTCATAACTGGCGGACCACCCGCCGCCGGGGGGCGCAGGAGGATCATTCAGTTCGAGAGCAAGCTCGAGCAGCGGGTGGCGTTCCTTCTGATGACGAGGACCGACCTAACGGACCTCTGGGATCAGCCGCCGGCGATCACCTATCAAGCTCCCGATGGACGGGCGCGGCGACACACTTTCGACTACCTTGCGACATTCGTGTACGGCCGTCGGTGGGCAGTCGTCGTCAAGCCGCAGGAGAGGGCAGCGCGACAGAAGTTCCGCCGAGAGCTGGAGGCGATCCGCACCGGTCTGCGGAAGGACTATGCCGATGAACTCAGGCTAATCACGGATGTGGACTTCAGTCGCGCGGAGGCGCTGAACGCCGAACGGCTACATCGCTTCCGGGGGAGTTTGTCGCCGGAGGTACTGGCGCAGGCCTATGTGAGGTTCGGCGAGGCAAGCTATCCGACGACGGTCGGCGACCTCGTCCGCCATCTCGACATGACCGGCCTCGGATTTCAGGCGATCGTCATCGGCATCTACGACGGCCGCCTTATCGCGGACACCAGATCGGAGATCGATGAAAGGACGCCGATTGACCTGCCTTCGTCGAGGGAAGGCGTCGCATAAGCCGCCTCATCGTCACCCCGACAGACCGGCTCCGTCTTTCCGGTCGCGATTGGCGGCTCTCCACGACGATGGCCGCTGGCTACGTATTCGAAGCGGCGGACGATCCTACGATGACGATGGGCGTCTCGGCTTCGGACCTCGCCATCCATCTCCGGGACCCGACCTTCGTCTTCGATCGCGGCTGGTACGACGTTGGCAAGACGAAGGCGCGGATCGACGCCCCGATGGAATGCCTGCGGGATCTGCCGCGGTCAGTCCGGTCCGTGGCCCTCTGGAGATGGGCCTATTGCGAGGCTTTCCTCGGTGCGGAGCGCTCAGGGGCCGCGAAACGGACGGATGGCAGCCTTCGCAAGAACATGGAGACGCTACGCATCGAGGTGGACAGGATCGACCTCGCCCGTCAGCTCGGCCTCAAGACTGCGGGGGCCGGGGAGAAGAGCTACGTTCGCAAGCCGCCGTGCCCGAAATCGCTTCTCACCTGGGTTCGCCGCTACGAGCGCGCCGGGTACGACCCGCTTTCGCTGGTTCCGGGCACCCACCGCTACGGGAACACATCGACGCGATTCTGTCGGATCGGCGCGGAACTGATCGCACAGGCAGTGGCCGGATACGCGACGATCCAGCGGCCGACGAAGCGCGAAGTTGCGCAAAACTGCCTTGGCCTCTCCAAAGCGCACAACGGCGAACGAGCGGACCGCGGCCTGCCTCCCATACGTGCTCCTTCGCAACGCTGTATCAAACGCAAGCTCGCCGGGCTTGACCCCTACGCCATCCACGCAGGCCGCTATGGGTTCGCGGCGGCGAACCGCAAGTTCGCTGCCATCGAGGCCGGAATCGCCGCCGGGTACCCAATGGAGCGGATCGAGATCGACGAGTGGAAGGTTGATCTGCTCACCCTGATGACGGAGCTCGGGGCTCTCGACGCGATGACCGAGGAGAAGCGCGCCGGCCTGCTGCGCGAACGTCTCTGGCTCTACATCGCGATCGACTGCGCCACGCGGTGCGTGCTCGCGATGCGGCTGGCAGAGACCCCGAACCCCGCCGATGCGATGCTCAAGCTCGCCGACGCCACACGCGACAAATCCGACCTGTCGCGGCAGGCGGGTTGCGAGCAGGACTGGTTCCAGCATGGCGGCCTCGGCGCCGTCGTGACCGATCACGGCGCGGCCTTCGTCAGCGATGCCTTCCTGACCGCGGTCGCCGATCTGGGCGGCAACCCCGAGCGTCCGCCCGCTGGCATCGCGCGGCTGCGCGGCCGGATCGAGCGGCTGTTCCGCTCCTTCGGGACGGACCTGATGGCCCGTCTGGCCGGACGGACCTTCTCGAACCCTCTGGAGCGGGGGGACTATCCCTCCGAGGCGCTTGCCGTTCACTCGCGCGAGACGCTGCTGCAGATCCTCACCCTCTACGTCGTGGACATCTACCACCACCGACCGCACGCGGGCCTGGGCGGGGAAACCCCGGCCGCCGCGTGGGAGCGGCTCGCGAACCTGCGCGGAACGATCCCGGCGCCGGTGCCGCAGCAGCGCTGTCGCATCTTCGGCATCGAGCTGTCCCGCAAGGTCTCGCGGAGCGGTGTCACCGTTCTCGGCAACGACTATGCTTGCAACGCCCTGCGCGAGATGCTGCGTCACAGCCTTGAAACCCAGGTGACCGTCCGTGTCGATCCTGCGGACCTCGGCTGGCTCATGGTCCGCGTGGCGAGTCGCTGGCACCGCGCGGAGGCGACCAGAGGCGTCATGCGGGGCGTGGGCTTGGCTGAGTGGCGCCTCGTCGTCCGGTAGACGCGCCTCGCGAACAGACGCAGGGCCGCGCTCGACGAAGAGCAGATTGCGCGCGCATTGCGGAAGATCGACGAGATCAATGCCGAACAACTGGCGCTGATGCGTGTTCGGCTGCCCTATCTGACCGCCCAGGACCTCCTGCGAGAGGAACGGCGGCTCGGCCTCGGCCTGACGCTCGATCCGGACACCGGCCCGAGCGTCGCGCTTCCGCGCGCTTAGGACGGGTTCGGTCATGTCGTCCCGCTCGGCGATGTCCCACCCGACCTCTTCACCGCCAGCGGGGTCGAGGAGCAGCCCGCTCCGCTTCGAACGAGCGAACCCCCTCCCAAGGACCCGCTCGACGATTGGGGTCTGGAGGAGGATTGATCTTGGAAGCCGACGACATCGACCTGACCGTAGCGCGCCCGCGGACGCTCTTCTTCCGCCACCCCCAGCACCGGGTGCTCTTCGAACAGTTCGACAAGCTGCTGCGCCGCCGACGCGTCGAACTGGCCGAGGGCTTGCGGGGCGAAGCCCGCGGTATCGCTCTGATCGGCCCGTCCGGCTGCGGCAAGACCACGGCGGCGGAACGACTGATCTCCACGCACGAGGACTTGGTCCTGCCCGCTCCGGACCGTCTGCGTGCCGACGTGGTGAGCTTCATCGTCCCGTCCCCCGCGACGCTGAAAGACGTCGGCATGGCCGCCCTCGCGGCGCTCGGCTACCCGCTGGAACGGGACAAGCCGTCGGGCATCATCTGGGATCGCGTGCGGCACTTCCTACGCGAACGGCAAACCCTGTTCCTGCATATCGACGAAGCGCAGGACCTCTACACCGTGCGCAGCGCTGGGGCGCAGCAATCGGTTATCAATACGCTGAAGTCGCTGATGCAGAACCGTGACTGGCCGGTCGGCCTGATTCTCTCCGGCATGCCGGAGGTGAAGGCGATGCTGAACGCCGACCCGCAGCTGGCCCGAAGGGTCTATCCGGTCGAGATCACGCCCGTCTCCTGGTCGGCGGATGGGGCCATGATCCGTTCGCTCGTCGCGACCTACGCGCGGAAGGCGGACCTGGAGGTCGTTTCCGACCTCCTCCCGGACGAGAGCGTTGCGCGGGTCATCCATGCCGGTGCCGCACAGTTCGGGCTCATCGTGCAGATAGTCGTCGCGGCCATCGAGGAGGCGCTGATCGAGCGGCGAGAGGCGCTCGAACTTCGTCACTTCGCGGCCGCCTTCTGGCGCCGCTCGGCCTGCATAGACGGGCCGAACCCCTTCGTGATCGACGACTACCTAGCCGTCGATCCGCGCCAAGTCTTCGACGCGGCCCCCGCGATGCCGGCCGCGGGAGCGAGCCGATGACGGGGCCAAAGGCCGCGACGAACCTCGCCTTCCCTGCGCTTCCGTACGAGACGGCCACCTCCTACGGCTCGCGGCTAGTCCGCTTCGCGCGGGCGGGCGATCCGTTCGATCTCTGCCTCGACCTTGGGCTCGATTGGAAGTCGGTGATCCGAGGCGATCCCGATGCCCTTGAGTGCTTGGCACGGCGCGGCGGGACTTCCGCCGAGGATCTAAAACGCTGGTCGATCCGCGCGGTCGGGCGGCTACGGTTCGCGATTGGCAGAGATATCGTCTTCAACAAGACGCTGCTCCGCAGCCGTCTGCGCGTCTGTCCGAACTGCATCCAGGAAGACATCGCAGAGGGCGGTGTCGGTCGCGCGCACCGGAGGCAGCACTGGAACCTCCTGGCGATCAGGACGTGCCACCGGCATTCGCGCCCGCTGCTCCAGTTGCCGTCGCTGCCCCATACCTTCGGCAACTACGATGTCGTCGCCCGGGTGGAACACGCGCGCGCAGAGATCGAACGGACCGCAGGAGATGGGGAAGGACGGACCTTCTCGCCTTACGAGGGCTACCTGCTGAGGCGTCTCCGCGGCAGGAAGACCGACGCCTACCTCGACAGTCTCCCGCTTGGGGTGCTCGTCCGGTTCACCAAGGCCCCGGGACTTACGCGGATCGGCTATCGAGGCGCACTTGCGAACACCGACGACGTCCTGCTTCACGAAGCGGGCTCGGCGGGGTTCGAGGTGCTGCGTGCCGGGCCCGAGGCCTTCGTCGCCGAACTCGAGCGCTTGCAACGCGACCCGCTGCAAAGCAACGCGAGCCAGAAGCAGGACCTCGGGCCGCTGCACACATGGCTCAGCGCCATCGGCGATGGCGAAGGGACCACGGCCATCCGGGACACCGTCCGCGAGCACATTTTCCGCAACTACCCCATCGAGGCGGGGACCGTCGTGCTCGGAAAGCCCTGCCCCAGAACGCACGTCTACTCGATCAACAGCGCGAAGCGCCGCTTCCGCATCTCGCGCGGCCGTCTGAACCTCAAGCTTGTCGAAGCGGGGCTGGCCGCGCCCAACGGGAACCCGGAATGCGTCACCGTTCTTCGCCGGCTGCGCGCCGAGGGCATCGAGCCGCTGATGACGCTCCCTCAAGGCATGTTGAACCGCTCGGAGGCCATGGAGAGGCTTGGGTGCAGCGACGCGATCTTCCGCCAGTTCCGCCTAGCCGGGGTGATAGGGCGGCGTGTCGAACCGATCGACCGACGGCCGCGATACGCGGAGGCCGAGATCGATGCCTTCCTCGACGCCCTCTGGGTTGCGATCCCCGCCCGCGGGTTGCTCACGTCGGCGGACGGCCGACGAGCGCTCGTCAAGATCTGCAAGACAATCGGGACGCCCGTCTTGGAGGTGGCCCGCCTGATCCGCTCCGGTCGGATCCCATCGGCGATCATCGACCCGAGACGAAAGGGGCTCGCCGCGATCCACGTCGACCGCAACGAAGTCTGGGACGCGGTGGCGGCGGACTTCGTCGACGCAGTTCCGAAGGCCCAGGCTGCGGCCGTCCTGGGCGGCTCGCTTCGAATGATCGACTACCTGCTCTCGACGGGTGAACTGGCCCTGGTGAAACGGGGAACCTCCCCGCGCGGCCATGCAATGCCGGCCGTCACGCAAGCGTCCATCGACGTCTTCCTCGGGCGATACACGACCGTCGGAAGGCTGGGCAAGGCGCTCGGGCTCTTGGCGCAGCGCCTTCGCTTCGAACTACCGAAGCTCGGCGTCGAGCCCCGTCCGGTCCCGAAGGCGACCGGCCTCATCTATCGCAGGCGCGGCATCCGCGAGGCGATCCTCGGATCGGAGCTGGACCTGCCGGGACCGCCGAATTGGACCGCGATGTAGGAACAGCCGTTAGCACCCCGTAAGGGCAGGCTCAGCCATAAAGGAAACATACGCGTCGCCAAGGGCAAAGCTATCCGCCGCATGACACGATTGTAGGTTGGCGCGCTGGGGAGGATTCGAACCCCCGACCCCTTGATTCGTAGTCAAGTACTCTATCCAACTGAGCTACCAGCGCCTGACGGGCGGGATAGACGGAAGCCGCGGGTGCCGCAAGTCCCGATCGGGCCGGTCCGGGGCTCACGCCGCGTCGGCGGAGGTCTGCGGGGCGGAGGCCTCGCCGATGTCCCGCGGCAGCTCGATCCGGAACACGGTGCCCTCCGCGTCGGACCGTTCGAGCTCGAGCCGGCCGCCGTGGCCGCGGACGAGCTCCGCGGCGATGGCGAGGCCGAGACCCGTGCCGCCCTTGCGGGCCGTGCCGCGGAACGGGCTGAAGAGGTGCTCCTTCGCCCGCTCGGGCAGGCCCGGGCCGGTGTCGCGGATCCGCAGGCACCAGGCATCCGCCGCCTCCGCGGCGGTGATGCGGACCTCGCCCGGCTCGCCGGTGAGGCGGGCCTGCGCCTGGATCGCCTGACGGGCGTTGCGCACGAGGTTGGTCAGGACGCGGTGCATCTGCTCGTAGTCGCAGCGGATGGCGAGGCCGGGCGGCGCGTCCCAGGCGAGGAGCACCTCCTCGGGGGGCGCGGCCATCGCCTCGGCCTCGACCACGTCCGCGAGGAGGCGCTCCGCGGGCACGCGGGAGAGCTGGGGGGGCGCCTCCTCGGCGCGCCCGAAGGCGAGGGTCCCCTCCGTCAGGTTCACGGCCCGCGTCAGGCTGCCCACGATCTTGGGGGCCACCCGGCGCACGGTAGGGTCGTCCACGCCCTCCATGCGGTCGGCGAGGAGGGTGGCCGTGGTCAGGATGTTGCGCAGGTCGTGGGCGATCTTGGCCACCGCGGCGCCGAGCTGGGCGAGGCGGTCCTTCTGACGGAGCGCCTGGGTGAGCTGCTCCTCCATCTCGCGCAGCGTCTCCTCGGCCTCGCGCAGCTCGCGGATGCGGGAGGCGGGCTCGACGATGCGGCGGGCGTCCTCGGGCGCCGCCGCGTAGGACTTCATCTGCCGCACGAGGCCGCGGATCGGCAGCACCATGAGGCGCCGGACGGCGAGGAAGAGCGACGCCGCGGTGATCGCGGAGATCACCGCGGAGAGGATGAGGATGTTGAGCCCGTAGTCGAGCATCGCGGCGCGCAGGCTCGCGGTGCTCATCGCCGCCTCGATCTGCAGGCCGCCGCCGCGGACGGGCGCCGCGATCACGCGGATGACCTCGGGCTCGGGATCGACGTAGAGGCGCAGCGCGTCGTAGATCAGCGTGGTTGGCATCGGATCGCGCAGGTCGACGGTGCGGGCGACCGGGCCGGGGAGGTCGGAGGAGAGCACGAGCTGCCTGAGCGCGTCCCGGCGCAGCACGACGTTCAGCACGCCCGCGTTCTCGAGCAGCTCGGCCTCCACCTCGTCGTCGAGCGCGCCGTCGGTCGCCAGGAGCGTGAGGGCGGCGATCTGGGCCCGCTCGAGCCGGTCGAGGAGGTAGTCCTGCCGGTAGCGCGCGATCGACGGGACGAAGATCAGCACCTCGGCGAGCATCACGAAGATGACCGTGAGCAGCAGGAAGCGGCCTGAGAGCGACTTCAGCATGGGTGAACCTCGCGCGCCGCCTTACGCGGACGGCCCGCGCTCGGCAAGCGCGGGTCACGCCGGCGGCGCCTCACGGCACCCAGCGCTGCACCAGCCGGACGACGCGGCGGACGCGGTCGGTGAAGAGCCGGGGCACGAAGTACTGGCCGGCCGCGCGCTTCGAGACCTCGGAGAGCGTCGGATACGGCATCACCATCGAGGCGATGTCGGCGATCTTCAGCTTCTTCGACAGCGCCAGTGCCCAGACCCCGATCAGCTCGCCCGCGTTCGGGCCGGCGATGGAGGCGCCTACGGGGCGGCCCTTCACCACCATGACCTTGATCAGGCCCGCATGGTCGCCGGTGGCGCGCGCGCGGTCGTTCTCCTCGAACTCGAAACGCAGCACCTCGACGGCGTCGCCGTGCGTCTCCTTCGCCTGCGCCTCGGTGAGGCCCACCTGGGCCAGCTCCGGGTCGGTGTAGGTGACCCAGGGGATATGGTCCTCGCGCGTCCTGGCGGGCAGGCCGAAGAGGATCGGCCGGATCACCGTGGAGGCGTGGTAGCCCGCGACATGGGTGAACTGGAGCCGCCCTGCGGCGTCGCCCACGGCGTAGACGCGGCGGTTCGTGGTCCGCAGGTCGAGGCCCACCTTCACGGCTCGGTCGTACTCGATGCCCGCGATCTCGAGGTTGAGGTTCTCGACGTTGGCCTTGCGCCCGACCGCCAGCAGCAGGTGGGAGCCCGTGACCGTCTCGCCGTCGTCCAGGTGCAGCGTCACCCCGTCGACAGCGGTGATGCGCTCGGCCTTGGCGCCCTCGATGATCTCGACGCCCTCGGCCCGGAGCCGCTTGAGGACGATCGCGGTCAGCTCGGGGTCGTCCTTCCCCAGAGCACGGCCTCCGTCAACCACCGTGACGCGGGAGCCGAGGCGGATGTGGGCCTGCGCCATCTCCATCCCGATCGGGCCGCCGCCCAGGATCACGAGGTGCGCGGGGCGCTCGTCGAGGTCGAAGATCGTCTCGTTGGTCAGGTAGGGCACGTCGCCGAGGCCCGGGATGGGCGGCACGACGGCGCGGGAGCCGGTGGCGATGATGATGCGGCGGGCGCGGATCCGGTAGGGGCCGGCCTCCACGGTCCGCTCGTCGACGAAGCGGCCGAACTCGCGGATGACGCGGACGCCCAGGCCCTCGAAGCGCTCCTGGCTGTCGACCGGGGCGATGCCGCGGATGACCTCGCGGACGTAGTCCTTCGCGCGCTTGTAGTCGACCTGGGGCGCAACGGGGGTGATGCCGAACTCGGCGCCGGTGGTCATGGCGTGGGCATGCTTGGCCGCCGAGAGCAGCGCCTTGGAGGGGACGCAGCCGTAGTTGAGGCAGTCGCCGCCCATCTCGCCGGCCTCGAGGAGCGTCACGTCGGCGCCCATCTGGACCGCCCCGGCCGCCGCCGAGAGGCCGCCCGAGCCTGCGCCGATGATCAGCAGGTCGGTCTTGATCTCGCCGCCCTCCGGCGTGGTGACGGGCGTCGTGACCTGTGTCGTGACCGGGGTCGTGACGTTGGTCGTGACGTCGCGGGCGATGTCGCGGGTGTTCATGTTCGATCCGTCCATTGTCCTCACCCCTTCCGGAGGCGCTTGATGACCACGGGCAGCAGCGAGAGCGCCGCCAGCCCGAGGAGCGGGCCCAGCACGTGGGGTTGGAAGATGATGCCGAGATCCGGCGTCTCGCCGCGCGAGAAGACCTCGCCCAGCCCGGCGCCGACCCAGGTGTAGACGGCCGCGCCCGGCAGGATGCCGAAGAAGGTCGTGGCGACGTACTTGCCGAGGCCCACGCCCATCACGGCGGGGATCAGGTTGGCGACGAAGAAGGGCACCGCGGGCACCAGCCGCATCACCAGCAGCGCGGAGGTCTCGTTCTCGCGCAGGGCGCCCTTGATCCGGGCGACCGCGCCGCCGGAGGCGTCGAGCTTCGCGGACAGCGCCTCGCCGAAGCCGAGGCGGGCGGCGAGGAAGATCGCCGTGGCGCCGATCGTCGCGCCGGTGACGTTGAAGAGGACGCCCGGGAACAGCCCGAACAGGAAGCCGCCGGTCAGGGTGGCGATGGCCGCGCCCGGAAGGCTCAGCCCGACGATCAGGGCGTAGGCCGCGACGAAGCCGGCGGCGGTGAGCAGGAAGTTGGCGTCCCGGAACGCGAGCAGCGCCTCCCGGTTCTCGGCCAGCGCCGCGAAGGAGAGGTGGTCGCGCAGGAAGACGGCGCCGAGGATGGCGGCGGTGCCGATCCCGATCAGCGGCGCGTAGCGGGCGAACCCGGTCCGTCCGCCCTTTGGCGCCGCCCCGTCAGGCATGGGCATCGTGGTATCTCGCATGGTGTGACCCTTTCAAGCCGTGGGGCCCGAACTGGCCCTTGTCGTTGCGATGGGGGGAACATGCGGCGGGGGACGGCGCCGGGATACCCGCCTCACGCCCCCTTGATGGCCATCTCACGGGCGGGTGACGCGGGGTGAGCGAGCGCGACTGCCCGGCCGCCCGGCGGGGCCGATTGTTACAGCCGGGGCCCTCCGGGACGGCGGCCGGGGAGGCCGGCTGAAACGGCGTTTGTTGCAGGATCGGCGGCGTTGACAGGCGCGGAGGCGGCCGATATGTGCGCCCTCTCACCAGAATGCCGCGCGCCACGCCCGTCCGGGGCCGGGCGCGCCCGACCGGAGCCAGAGCCATGAAGCGCACCTTTCAGCCGTCCAACCTGGTCCGCAAGCGGCGCCACGGCTTCCGCGCGCGCATGTCGACCAAGGCGGGGCGCCAGATCCTGAACGCCCGCCGTGCCCGCGGCCGCAAGAAGCTCAGCGCCTGATCAGACGCCCACGGGGAGCGGGGCGCCGCCGGGAGGGACCCCGGCGGCCCCCGTCCGGCTGCGCGGCCTGCGGAAGCGGCGCGAGTTCCTGGCGCTGAACCGGGCGAGGCGGGCCAAGACAGGGGCGTTCGCCCTGCAGGCCCGCGACCGGGGCGACGGCGACCCCGGTGTCGGCGTGGGCTTCACCTGCTCGAAGAAGGTCGGCAACGCGGTGGCCCGCAACCGGGCGAAGCGGCGCCTGAGGGAGGCCGCGCGCCGCGTGCTGCCGGAGGCGGCGCGGCCGGGCTGGGACTACGCGCTGATCGGCTACCGGGACGCCACGGCGGAGCGGCCCTTCGCGCTGCTGCTCGCGGATCTGCGCGACGCCCTGCGCCGGGCCCATCGATGAGCCCGGCGGCGCGGGTGCTGCGCTGGGCCGTGCAGGGCTACCGCCTCGTGCTGTCGCCCTGGATGGGGTTCCACTGCCGGTTCCAGCCGACCTGCTCGGCCTACGCGCTCGAGGCGCTGGAGCGTCACGGGGCGGTGCGGGGCGGCTGGCTCGCGGCGCGGCGGATCTGCCGGTGCCATCCATGGGGCGGCTCGGGCATCGACGAGGTGCCCTGACCGGGCGGGGGGGCGGGCCCGGCGGGCCCGCCCGCGCTCACATCCGGCTGGAGCCCGCGGTGGTCGGCGTCTTGTCCTGCGGGGCGGGCGGGCTGTCCCCGGCGGGTGACGTAGTGGTCGAGGTCGCGGGCGACGTAGG
>CAZWWR010000066.1:0-14525 GCA_964637265.1 uncultured Jannaschia sp. | reverse complement strand
CGCACCCGCGCCGCCGTGCGCGCCGAGCAGCGCCGCCTCGGCCTGCGCGCCGACGGCTTCCCGACGCGGGACCTGCTGGTCGCTCTCTGAGCGGGCGGCGCCGGGCCTCCGGGGCCGGGCGCCGCCCCATCCGCCTCAGTCGCGGCTGACGGTCACCGTCTGGTTCTCCAGCGTCATGGCGCCGTAGCTCGTGAGGAAGGCGATCTCGGCCGCGTCCTTGCCCACCCCGATCACCGCGATGTCCGACGGCCGCGCCATGCCCGTCGCGTCCACGAGGTGCCACTGGTCGCCCAGCCACAGCTCGGCCACCGCGTGGAAGTCGGGCGGCTCCACGTCCGGCGCGTAGACGGCCGCCATCCGCGCCGGGATGCCCCCCGCCCGGGCCATCGCGATCGTGCAATGCGCGTAGTCGCGGCAGATGCCCTGGCGCGTCAGGAAGGTGTCCACCGCCGTGGTCGAGGGGCCGGAGGAGCCGGGCGTGTAGGTCAGGTGCTCGCTCAGCCAGTCCTGGATCGCCTGCGCCAGCTCCCCGCCGACGAGGTTGGGGAATTGCGCGCGCACGAAGGGCTCGAACTGGTCCGACGGGCAGTAGCGCGACGGCATTAGGCAGTCCGTCGTCTCGCCGGGGAGGTCGTGCGGCGCGGTTGCCGTGAAGGAGGGCAGGTCCGGGTCGGGCCGGGTGATCTCGACGCGGGCGCGGTAGGACGCCTTGAAGCGGTCGTCCGCGCGCATCCAGATCCGGGTGCCGAGCCCGGTCGGCCCGGGGATGCGGCGCGCGGCGCCGTCCTCGGCGGCGAGGTTCGGCGGCGTCAGGAGTTCGTCCTCGATCACGCGCTGGCCGGCGATGTCGCGGGCCACCTCCGTCATCAGGAGGAGGTCGGTCGGGGCGGAGAGGTCGTAGTCGAGCGAGACGTCGATGTTCAGGATCATGGGTCACGTTTGATGGCGTTGCGGACTGAGCTCGACGCGCCGGGGGGACGGGGGTTCCAACATTCGTCGGGGAATTCTCGTTCCTTTCCCTCCTTCGATGGGTCTGATGCCGACTGGCGCCCGTCGGGTGGTCGGGCCGGACGGTCGACGTATCGGTGCTCGCTGCGCGCCGGGAGCCGGGCGCTGGGCGCCGGGCGCCGTGGCGGGTCGTAGGGCGGGGTCCAAGCGCCCGGCTCGGTCCCTTGGTATCGTGGTGCCGACGCGGAGAGCCGGTCGGCACGTCGGCCCCGACCGCGGACCGGAGACCTGCGATCCTGGCTGCCGTGGCGGGCACCTACCCGAGGGGCGGCTGATCGGGGATCGCGGGCCAAGGGTGATCCTGACCGCGTAGACCGCGTACCGAGGGGGAGGATTGCAGCCCCGTCCATTCGGTCGGAGGACATGAGCTAGGCGGCTCAGACCCTCAGGTCGCCCCCCAGCCCGCCTGCACGAGGCCATCGACGATGCGCTCGACGATCTCCGGATGGACCTGGTGGATGCCGTAGGCCGTCGCCGGGTCGGTCGCCATCAGCGACCAGCGTTCGGCCATCCGTTCGAGCGAGGCGCGGGCGGCGTCCTCCAGGCCGAGGCCCCCCTGGGCGATCGCGACGAGGGAATGGCTGACGCTGGAATCGTCGTCGGCGTCCCGTTGCGCGGCGATCAGCATCTCGCGGTACTCGCCGCGGACCAGGTGGTCGATCGCGATCACGTGGAAGTAGCGCGGCGGCACGTCGACGGACCGGCGCACCGCCTCGTGGACGTGGGGCATGCCCTCCTCGAAGTTGCCGCGCAGCGCGAGCAACCAGCCGACCTGGATCAGGGCGTCGGGATCGTGCGGCCGGACCGAGAGCAGCCGGCGCGCGAGATCCTGGGCCTCCCCGAACCTGCCCTCGTAATGGGCATGGGTCGACAGGGCCTTCAGGCCGGGAACGTTCGAGGGATCGAGCGCGACCGCGGTCTCGCCCGCCGCACGGACGAGGCGTTTGGCTTCGGCGGGTGCGACGTCCGGCTCGTAGCCGTAGAGCGCCCCGTCCTGCCTCAGCATCGCGAGGAGCCCCCAGGCCTCCGCGTAGCCGGGATCCTCCACGACCGCCCGCTCGAGGCACGCGCGCACGTCGCGATAGAGCTCGGGCTTGAGGGTGCGGCGGTACTCGTATCCCCGGAGGACGCACCCGTAGCTCGGCAGCGCGACGCCCGACACGTTCCGCAAGTCCTGCGTCAGGGCCCGGCGGACGGCGCCGTAGGGCTGTCCGAGATGCTCCGCGATCTGTCCCGCGATCTCCTTCTGCACGCTCAGCATGCTCTCGGGCGAGACGTCGCGCTCGTAGCTGCCGCTCCAGATCAGCTGCTCCTCGGCGTCGAAGAGCTGCGCCTGGGCGAGGAGCCTGTCATCGACGACGTCGAGGCTGCCCTCCGCGAAGAAGGTGGGGATGAGGCCGTCCGCGATGTCGGAAGCGGGGAGTCCGTCGGCGGCGTGATCCTGGAGGTGCACGCGGAACTCAGAGAACTGCTGCAGGTCGTGCGCGAGCTGATAGGTCATGCCCGTCGCGTAGGCCCCGGACGATCCGGCGGGCGCGAGGCTCACGAACGGCCGGATCATGACGCGCGGCGCCTCGATCGACCGCGCGACCTGCACCGTCGCGGCCGGCTCGCCCGGTCCGCTCCGGACCCCGTAGAGCAGGGCCATGACGACCGCGCAGGCGAGGGCGAGCCGCGCCAGCATGGCCCGCGAGGGGCGCGCGCGGCCGCCCGGTTCGACGGTTGCCGGCGCGTCGGGCACGACCTCCGGCTCCACGACCTCGATCTTCGGGCGGTACCCTCCCTCGGGGATCGAGAAGCGGATCGGCGCATCCCGCCCGGGGCCCAGGTAGTAGCTGTCGAGATTGGCGCGCAGGCGGCGCGCCTCGACCCGGACGATGGCGTCCTCGCTCGGATCGAAGTCCTCCCCCCGTCCGAAGACGTGCCGGGCGACGTAGGATCCCTTCAGCAGCTTGCCCCGCCCGGCGAGGCTCTCGAGAACCAAGAACCGGAGTAGGGCGCGCCGCTTGTCGTTCGCCTCGAACCGCGTGTCCCCCAGGAGTTCGGACAGGCCTTCGAGAACGAGGGCGGAGGGCCGCTCTTCCGCACCCGTTTCCCGGCTACCACCATCGTGCATTCGATACCCCGACCGCATGACGCTCACGCGTCAGACCCGCAAGTCACTGATCTGTTTCTGAAAAGTCCGAGACCTGAGGCTTGGAACATGTTGCAACACTTACATCGGACAGCTTCGCGGGGGCAATCTTCCGATGTGTCACAGCCGCGGGCCTGCATCGTTCGACGGGGCGAACCGGATGGTCGCCACCGGCGCCGATGGGGCGGGGGTGCGGCGAACAACAGCGATCGGGAGACAGCAATTGTTCCGCAACCATGAGAGTGCGAGACGGCGGATGGGGCTCGTCGTGGGTGTCGCCGCGGCGGGGATGGCCACGGCGGCGATCCCGCAGGAAGACGACGCGGCGCTCGAGGCGGCGAGGAACGCGCCCGGCGCCACGATCACGATGCCCGTCACCGTGGTGCGCGAGGGCTTCGACCTCGAGTTCGTGAACGAGGCCCACGAGGCGTTCAGCAACTTCCACATGCAGATGGGCGGGGACCACGCGCTCTACTACACCACCCACATGTCCGAGCTCGTGCCGGCGGCCCTCGCCCTGCCGAGCGGGCCCGTGAGCGAGCTGGAGCGGCGCCCCATGCCCGAGCTGGGCGCGCTCACCTACACGATGGGGGACGGCACCGAATCCCAGCCCCTCGACGTCCACATCCACGACGAGACCTCGCGGGTGCAGGGCGTCATGATCCTGCACGAGGGCGTCGTCGTCTACGAGGCGTTCCCGGGGATGCGGCCCGAGCAGATGCATGTCTGGGCCTCCGTCGCCAAGTCGGCCGTGGGCACGCTCCTGACCATGCTGGAGGCGGAGGGCGCGGTCGACACCTCCCGCCCGATCACCGACTTCGTGCCCGAGCTGCAGGGCTCGGAATGGGACACCGTGCCCCTGATCGAAGCGATGAACATGGCCTCGGGGCTCGACATCTCCGAGGACGCCGCGGCCACGATGAACCCCCGCTCGATGTTCCAGCGCATCCTGGCGGCGGATTTCAACGTGCCGAACGCCGACGGGGTGATCGAGGACGAGTTCGACGTGCTCCGCGACGCCGAGCAGATCGAGGACGAGGCCGCGGGCGACGTCGCACGCTACAGCTCCGTCATCACCAAGGTGCTCGTCGCCGTCGTCGAGAACGTCACCGGGCAGACCTACACCTCCTATCTGGAGGACCGGATCTGGTCGAAGATCGGCGCGCGCGCGCCGCTGGCCATCAACATGTCGCCCGAGGGGCTGGCGATCGGCTACGGCCTGCTGAACTCGAGGCTCGACGACCTGGCGCGCTATGCCCTGATCTTCACGCCGAGCTGGGACGTCGTCTCGGACGAGCGGATCGTGTCACCCGAGGTCCTGCGCAAGATGCAGACGGCCGGCAGCGCAGAAGCCTATCTGGCCGGCGACTTCACCGACCACTCCTGGGTGAACGCCAATTTCGGGCAGGACATGCCGATCTTCAACTCGCACCAGTGGGACGCGGTGTGGGAGGACGGCGCGCTCTACAAGCACGGCAACCTCTACCAGAGCATCTATACCGATCCCGCCCGCGACACCGTGGGCCTGGTCTTCGCGACCTCTCCGGTCAATCTCGCGCCCGACCTGATGCCCGGATACCTGCGGGAAGCCGCGAAGTTCCTCGATGGGGAGTGAGGCCGGGATCGGCCCGGGCCCGCGATCGGGGACGCGCCCCGCCGTGGCGCCCGGCGCCCCCGTGACCGCCGGGCGGGGGCCTCGAGCGCTCCCGCCCGTCCACCGGCACCGGGCGGGGAAATGCGCCATGGACGAGCGCCGACGGGCGGGCCGGCTTCTGGCAAGCTGCGCGGCGGCGTGGATGCTGTTCGAGCCCGCCGGCGCCGCGGCGCAGGGGCTCGAGTTCTCTCCGAGCTTCCGCTTCACGGGCTACGCGGACACCGCGCTGGAGGGGAGCACGGACGACGACACGCGCTTCAGCGGCCGGCTCGACGCGTTCCTCGCCGTGCGGAACATCTGGCCGGGCGGCAGCCTGAACGCCCAGCTCGAATACGTGGACGGCGATCCGTTCATCGGCCTCGGCTCGGCGGGCGTGTTCTGGCCGACGAACGTCCATTCAGCGGTGCCCCGCCGCGTCAGCGTCAACAATGCGGGCCTGTCGCTGACCTTCACGCATCGGTTCAGCGAGAGCCAGAGCCTGACCTTCGGCAAGTTCAACGTGGTCGAACTCGCCGACGGGACGCCGCTCGTCGGCGGGCGCGGCAAGGGCGGCTTCCTCTACACCGGCATCGCCGCGCCGCCCAGCTTCGTCTTCCCGCCATACGTCCTGGGGGTGAACTACGCCCAGTCCACGGAGCGGGTGAACTACTCGCTCCTGGTCTACGATGCCCAGAACGCCTCCGGCGAGGGCTACTGGGACGATCCGTTCAGCGACGGCATCACCGTCAACGGCACCGCCACCTACAAGGCGCAATTCGGCGGCCTGCCGGGCTTCTACAGCGTGAACCTCGTCTACTCCACCGAGGACGCGACGGACTTCACCGAGCTGAACGACGATGTCGAGGACGGCTCGCTCTTCGCCGCCCATGCCGGACGGGGGTTCGCCGCCCTGAAGTTCCAGCAGTACCTCTTCCAGAACCCGCGGGACGCGGAACAGGGATGGGGCATCTTCCGCCAGGTCGGTTTCGGAGGGGACAGCAACCCGTTGGATAACCAGTTCCTCCTCGGGATCGGCGGCAACCCACCGATCGCCGGCCGCGGCGACGATCGCTGGGGCCTCGCCTGGTCCCGGTTCAACTGGTCGGACGGCTACGTCCTGCAGCGGCAGGCCGATGGCGGCGACCTGCAGGACGAGTGGGGCGTCGAGACGTTCTACGAGGCCGCGGTGACCGAGACGTTCCGGATCGGCGCGAACGCCATGTACGTCCGGCCCGGCGACCCGGCGGCCGAGGACCTCGTGCAGGTCGGCCTTCGGGTACGGGCGACGTTCTGAACCACCATCGCACGGGGCGGCCCGGCCTTCCGGGCCCGCGGCCTCGACAGACGACTCACGAAGGAGAGATCAACATGCGCATTCGATCGAAGCCGACCCTCGCAGGTCTCGCGTCCTGCGCGATCTTCGCGGCAGGTGCGTCCGCGCAGGAGGGCACCGATCGCACGCCGGTCGCCGAGTTCAAGGACGGCTTCACCCTCGAGCAGGTCGAGGACTACCGCTCGCGCTTCAACATCCCGGAGCTGCTGAAGGGCGGGGACGTGTCGGTGTACTGGTCGCAGCGCACGTCCGAGATGCACTACACCGCGCATCTGCCCGTGCAGGTGCCGGTCATGCCGCTCGAAGTCGACATCATGCCCGAGATCGGCGAGATCACCGCCGACACCAAGAACCTCGGCGAGATCAGCCTGAACGACTGGCTCGTGCATCCCGAGAGCTACGCCAAGGCGATCATCGTCATCCACGAAGGCAAGGTGGTGTACGAGGAGTATCCCGCGCTGAATCCGTGGGAATCGCATCTGTGGATGTCGACGGCCAAGCCATTGACGAGCCTCGTGATCGACAAGCTGATCGACGACGGGCTGATGACGGATCAGCAGACGGTGGCCAAGCTGATGCCCGAATGGGCGCTGACCGAATGGGCCGACATCAAGGTCATCGACATCCTCGACATGACGCCGGGCATGAACTCGGAGGAGAACGACGAGACCCGGGCCGACCCGCATTCCATCGCCATCCGCACGTTCAACGTGGAGTTCGGCTTCGAGTACAACCGGCGCACCGAAACCGTGGCCGGGGTGCTGATGGACGCGGAGTCGGTCGCGCCCCCGGGCGAGAAGTTCGAATACGGCTCGCCCACGACCGAGATGCTGGTGCTGATCGCCGAGGCGGTCGGTGGCGAACCCTGGGCGCAGCTTCTGAACAAGTACGTCTGGTCCAAGGTCGGCGCCGAGGGGCCGCTGATGATCCACCTGTCGCCCTTCGGCACCGCGGCGGCCCACGGCGTCGTCTCCAGCCGCCTCCGGGTGCTGGCGCGCTACGGCATGCTCTACACGCCGAGCTGGGACAAGACGGCGACCGAGCAGGTGGTCACGCCCGAGAACATCGAGCGGATCCAGGACGGCGTGCGGAGCCGCGAGTTCTACCGCGAGGGTTTCGACGGGCCGGTCTTCGTGGAGCGACTGAACGACGACACGATCATCTCCAACGCGCGCCAGTGGGACGCGATCTGGCCCGACGGCGACATGTGGAAGGCGGGGCTGATGACGCAGGCGCTCTACGTCTCGCCGGGCAAGGACCTCGTGATCGCGTTCTTCTCGACGAACGTGCCCGACGACTCCTTCCACCGCTACCTGCGCCCGATCGCGACCTCGGGCCTCTTCGAGTGAGGCGGCGGGCCGTCACCGGACATCCGATCGAAGGAGACACTCGACCATGACGGCTCCCAGACACCTCCTCGCCGCCGGGCTCGGCCTGCTGCTGGCCCCGGCGGCCTCCGCCCAATCCTACGACCTCGTGATCGCGAACGGCCGGGTGATGGACCCGGAGACGGGATTCGACGCGGTGGCGAACGTCGGCATCGACAACGGCTTCATCACCGCGATCACGAACGACGCGATCGAGGGCGCGCGCACCATCGACGCGACCGGCCACGTGGTGGCCCCCGGCTTCATCGACGGGCATTCGCACGGGCAGGACGCCTTCGGGCACAAGCTCTACCTGCGCGACGGCGTGACCACCGCGATGGATCTGGAGCTGGGGGCGTTCCCGGTCGCGGACTACTACGACCACTGGGACGGCAGGGCGCAGCTTAACTACGGTGTCTCCGTCGGGCATCCATGGGCGCGCATGGCCGTGCTCGACGGCGTGGATTCCGCGGGCCGCGGCTTCTACGGGAGGGCCCTGGCGGACTCGCTCACCGACGGCGCGAAGTGGCAGACGAAGACCTACGACCCGCTCGACGAGCCGGACATCCTCGGCGCCGTCGAGCAGGGCCTGAAGGAGGGCGGCCTCGGCGTCGGCTTCGCCATCGGCTACTACACCGCCGTCGGCAGCCCCGAGATCATGGCCACCGCCGGGCTGGCCAAGGCGTACGGCGCCTTCATCACCAGCCACGTGCGCTACCTCTCGCAGGTCCCGCCCAGCGGCTTCCTCGGCATGCAGGAGATGATCAACGTCGCCCAGGTGCAGGACGTGCCGCTTCTGCTCCACCACATCCCCAGCAACTGCGTCGGGCTGACGGAGCAGTGCCTCGACCTGATCGACGCGGCGCTCGCCTCGGGCGTCGACGTGATCGGCGAGTTCTACCCGTACAACTTCGCGTCGACCTATGCGAACGCCGACTATCTCGGGCCGGGATACCAGCAGCAGCTCGGCATCACCGGCGAGGACCTGGTCGTGATCGCGACGGGCGAGCGGCTGACCGACGAGCGGTTCGATGAGGTGCGCGAGACCGATCCGACGACGTTCCTGCTGATGTACTCCATGAAGGACGAGGACGTGCTGGCGGCGATGACCCGGCCCGGCATCGTCTTCGGCTCGGACGGGATGCCGTTCATCATGGACGACGGCGCGGAGCCGGGGCGCGACACGGCCTACGGCGAGGGCCGCGGCCACCCGCGCGGGGCCGGCGCGCACGCCCGCTTCCTGCGGATGGTGCGCGAAGATCAGCCCGTGACGCTGATGGAGGCGCTCTCGAAGCTCAGCTTCGAGCTGGCCGATTTCCTCGAGGAGACCGTGCCGCAGTTCCGCACGCGCGGTCGCATGCAGGAAGGCATGGTGGCGGACATCACCGTGTTCGACCCCGAGACCGTGACCGACAACGCGTCCTGGGAGGAGGGGGAGAACACGCTCCCGTCCACGGGGATCCCCTACGTGGTGGTCAACGGTGTGGTGGTCGTCGACGGCTCCGAAGTGCAGGACGTCTCGCCGGGGGTCGCCATCCGCAGGGCGGTCGCCGACTAGGCTCCGGCGGGCGCCGTCGCACGGAGCGTCCCGAGTCGGCGGGCGGCAGGGGCGTGCCGATCACGCCCCGGGGGACGATACCCTCGCCGCCTCACGATCCATCCGATCCGCTCTCACGGTCCGTAGGGCCAGACGAGGTTGAGAATGAGCACGACGACGAAGATCGCGGCGAAGAGCGGCCAGCTCCACCGCGGGCCGCCCTCCCTGCGGGGGACGTAGTGGCCGGTCTTCTGCAGGAGCAGAACGACCCCGAGGACGAGGACGCCGGATACGAGGGCGTGGGCGAGATCGAGGTGCATGAAGTACGTCTCCTTCCGGTCAGCCGCGCCGCCCCGCCGCTGCGCGGCAGGCGAGGCCGAGGATCAAGATGTTGAGCAGCGGGGCGAGCGCGGCCGCGGCGGGGCGCAGGGCCTCGGCGAGACCCTCCGCCCAGAGCACCCACGGCAGCCCGAGGGGGATCAGGAACACCCCGGCGAGCGGGTCGCGCTCCTGACCGAACCAGCCGAGGGTGCCGACGAGCAGCAGGAGGAGCGCGACCGCGTAGAGCGCGGCATAGAGGCCGATCGTCCACCTGCAGACACGTCCCACCGCCTGCCCTCCGGCCTTGCGCTCAACAGTCTCCCGCCGGCAGCATCGTCACGTCGGAATACCGGCCGTCGGCTGTCGTGATCGCCGCGCAGGCGCCGGTCTCGCGGTTGAACCAGTAGCTGGTCAGGCCGTCCTGCCGGACGATCTCGTAGCCGAGGTTGCGGATGCCGATTTCGGCCTGCCCGACCCGCGCCCCCTCGAAGCTCGAGAGATCGCTCGGGCTGCCGACCACGGGCGGGCCGGCGGTCTCGGTCTCCTCGACGCAGTTGGCGAGGGCGAGGGCCGAGAGTCCTCCGATGAGCGCGAAGCGGTTCTTCATGCTGTCGTCCCTGTCTGTCCTGTCCGGGGCTGCAGTCCGGCCCCAAGCTGCCAGCGTTATCAGTCACTGGGGTGCGACGGGTCGGGGCGTAGCGCCCCGCCCCGGCCGCCCCCTCGAGACCTCATGCTCGCGGCGTCGGCGGCGTCAGTCGCAGCCCGGGTAGTCGGCGCGGTCGGCCTCCGTCACGTCGACGGGGCACTCGGTGGCACGGTTCGCCTCGGAGATGTCGGCCTCCGTGGTGGACGTCTCTTCCTCGACGCATCCCGCGAGCAGGAGGACGGCGACCCCGCCCAGCATCGTCATGGACTTCTTCACGGCGATCCCTCCCTCGCGTCCGGGTCCGATCGCCCTACTCGATGGCGACGATCATGTCGAACGATCGCTGCCCGTCGGCACGGTTGATTACTTCGACCACGTGATCGCCCGACTACCGGAGCTCGCCGCGATACGCCCGATCCGCATCGGTCTGCTCGAGCAGGAACGTCCCGTCGGGATTGAAGACCTGATAGGATATCCCCGGCCCGTTCGCGGAGACGCGGACGTGGAGGTCCTGCCCCGCGCGCGCGCCCAGCACGTAGCGCTTCGAATTGCCCGGCAGCAGGCTGTCGGCGTACTCGGCGCCCGTCGCTCCGGCCGCGAAGCGCACCAGCTCCTCGGAGGTCGCGCCGGGGTCGTAGGACGCTCCTATCACGGGTATCGAGACGTCGATCGAGTAGCCGACCGTCCGGCCGGCGTCGCGGTCGTTGCCCATGAGGTAGACCCGGATCGCCCAGTCGCCGTCCTCCGGAAGGACGACTGCAGCGCGAGTGTCGTCGTCGGTGCTGCCGTTGTAGATCGCCGGGAAGTCGGCGCCCGCCGGGATGACGTTGAACATCGCCGAGCCGTTCCCGTTCGTTCCCGTCACCCGCAGCGCAGCGATCAGCGTCTGACCCGCGCGGGCGCGGAGGACGTAGTCGACATACTCGTCCCCCGTGATCGTGCCGCTCACCATCGTTCCGCTCGCGCCGGCGGGGAAGCTCACCGGAACGCTGGTCTGGGCGTGGGCCGGCGAGGAGGCGAAGATCGCCGCCGCGATCAGCATGGCGTGTGCGGATCTCAATCTGACCTCCCGTGCAGTGGTTTCCTATTTCGGCCGCGATGCGTCCAAGCATGGCGTCCCATCGAGCATATGTGCCGTCACGTTGGAGCGCTCCCGTCCACCACGCCGGTGGTCATCGGATAGTTCGCCGACCACCCCTCTGGAAGGCCGGCGCAGCACCGATTTCTTGTGGGCGTGGTGCGTAATGCGCATCCGACCATCGCCCTTCGGCTCGCCCGGTCGCATCGCGTTAAGCCTCCTGCGGCGTCCCCAGTTGTCACCGCCCTGTGTCGTCGCATGTTGGATATCGCCCATCCAACCCTACGCCGGCGCACTGAGGACTTGGAGATGGGTTTCCTGTTCTCACGTAACGTCGAGTACCCGTGCCGCGCGCCCTTCTCGTGAGCGCGCCGCGCTCGCCCTGAGGCGAGCCGGCGCCGATCCGAGGATCTATTGGTTTGCATGGCAAAGGGGACGTCCCGCCCACCGCGCGGCCCATGGACACGATCGAATCCGACAGGTTGTAGAACACGGCACGCCGCCGAGTGGGGGATACCCTGCCCTGGAGCTCATCCGGCTCCGGGAGACCCATAAACAGAGTGGCACACGCGGGGAGTCGCGGTCCGCGCCGATTTCTCGTCCGTCCACCCGGTGTCTTCGTTCGCAGCCCGCTCGAGGGTTTCGGCGCAGTTCCGAACGTAGCGTCATGCTCCCGAAGCATCCTAAACGGTGTACCATCTCGCGGCCGCACCGAGGGAGGGGACGCGCATGACGACGACCGCCACCGATCCGGCCCCGCGCGCGGGCGGCCTCGTCCGTGCTCTGCCGTTCTGGCTCTCGCTGGTGAACCTGCCGCTCGTCGCGCTCGCGGCTCACGTCGGCAGCTGGACGGTCTTCCTCCCCGCGATCTACGGCTGGGTCGCGTTCTCGCTGATGGACGCCGCCCTCGGCCTCGACGAGCGCAACCTCGATCCGTCCACGCCGGACGGAGATCTGGCCTGGTACCGCCGCGTGACGCTGGTCTGGCCGGCGGTGCAGCTCGTCCTGATCTACGGCACGCTCGCCTACGTCACGGCGACGTCCCACCTCGCGGCCTGGGAGGAGCTGGCCCTGTTCGCCGGGGTGGGCGTCGCGACGGGCGGGATCGGGATCACCTACGCCCACGAGCTCATGCACCAGAAGCCCAGGCTCGAGCGCCGGCTGGCCGATCTGCTGCTGGCGACCGTGCTCTACTCGCATTTCCGCTCCGAGCATCTGCTCGTCCACCACCGGCATGTCGGCACGCCGAAGGACCCGGCCACGGCGCGGTTCGGCGAGACGCTCTGGCACTTCCTCCCGCGCGTCCTGTGGCAGAGCCTCGTCTCCGCCTGGGTGGCCGAGGCCGCGATGCTGGCGCGGAAAGGCCTGCCCGCGAGTCACCCGAGCAACCCGTTCTGGCGCTACGCGGCGCTGCAGGCGGCCGCTCTCCTCCTCGCTGCCCTGATCGGCGGGTGGTGGGGGCTGGCCCTGTTCGGCGTGCAGGCCGCGGTGGCCGTGTTCCAGCTCGAGCTGGTGAACTACATCGAGCACTACGGCCTCGTGCGCCGGCACCTGGGCGGGGGACGCTACGAGCCCACGCGGCCGCACCATTCCTGGAACGCCGCACACAGGGCGTCGAACTGGCTGCTGATCAACCTCCAGCGGCATTCGGACCACCACTACAAGCCCGACCGGCGGTTCCCGCTGCTGCAGACCTACGCGCCCGAGGAGGCGCCGCAAATGCCCTACGGCTACCCGGTGGTGACCGTCGCCGCGCTCCTGCCACCGCTCTGGCGCCGGATCATGGACCCGCGCGTCGCCCGATGGCGCGCCCGGCACTATCCCGACATCGAGGACTGGAGGCCCTACGAGACCATGACGAACCCGGTGCGCTAGCTGTGCGGCCCCGTGTTGGGCACTGTTGCGTGGAGCGGCGTGAGGACGGCACTCCCCTTTTCCCGCTGACGTCAGCCAATGGGTTTGGTGACCGGAATGCCGAGGGCGGTGAAGCGTTTGAGGATTGCGATGCGGACCTGGAGCTCGGCGGTCTGGCGGTCGAAGTCGCGAGTCATCAGCCTCTGCCCCGGGAGTTTCATGCAATTCATCTCGGTCTCGACGCGGCTGCGGCGGTGATGGCCGGACCACTTCCGCCAGAGCGTCCGACCGAAGCGCTTCATGGCGCGCAGATCGTCGTTGCGCCCTCGGGCGCCTGGACTGTCCCTCTTCCACGGTTTGGCGTTCCGGCGCGGCGGAATGATCGCCTGGGCTCCCCTCGTCGCGATGGCGTCGCGGCAGGCGCGCCCGTCATAGGCGCCGTCGGCGATCACGGACGCGATCTGCTCGCCCTTGAGGATTTGCGACAGCAGGCCGGGCAGCATTGGCGCGTCGCCCACGGTGCTGTCGGTGAACTCGACGGTCCGGACCTCCATGTTCGTCGGGGTCCCGGTCCACCGGACCGCGCCCCGATCCTCCTCACCCCTCCCCGCGGACCTCGATGCCCGTGCTGTCGATCAGCAGGTGCAGCGGTCCCCCCGAGCCCCGGTAGGGCAGCTGCACGGCGAGCGTCTTCCGCCTACGGCAAAGCGTCGAGACCGAGGAGGATCAGCGAGCCTTCCAGTGCAAGGATCGCCCGACGAAGGGCACCGGCCAGTCCAGGCCCGCGAGCTTCAGCAGGCTCGCCACGAAGCCCGTCGTCTGCCGAAGTGGCAGGCCGAACAGTACCTTCACCGTCAAACATGCCTGGATCGCGGCATCGCGCTGTAGACCGGCTGCGCGCCGCGCTTGCCCGAGGGCGCCGCATGCCACGGCGTCGACGGATCGAACCAGACCGTCAGCGATCCGCGCCTACACAGCGCGGCGTTGTAGCTCGACCAGTCGAGGGTGCCGTAGCGGATGGGCGCAAGCTTGGACATCCCGCCCAGCTATGCCGCAGGACTCCCGATAGGAATCCCAGGCATGCTTCATGCAACAAAGCCACCGCGACACCTGATCGTGGCGTTTGCTCGGTTAACAGTTCGTAAAGATGTCGAGACCTCGGTCCGCCCAACCTTCTTGACGAGGTGGCGGGGCACGGCCACGCGAGAATAGTATGTCGTGCCGCGAAGCACGAGATGCGGAGCAATGCCCATCTTTGGCGCCCTTACCGTGGTAGTGTTCTGAAGCAGGAGCCGGATTTGCCAAGTTCGCTCTTAGAAAACTGTAGATGACCGGTTGTTTACAGGTCAAGTGGCGGAGACGAAGGGATTCGAACCCTCGAGACGGTTTCCCGCCTACTCCCTTAGCAGGGGAGCGCCTTCGACCACTCGGCCACGTCTCCAACAACGGTCCTACGGGGTGAAATCTAGGGGAACAAGGCGAAACTCACGCGTCGATACCGCGGCGGCTTTGTCGCACCTGCGCTGGCCTACGCAATCATCGGCTCCAATCAAGCTTTGGGCGTGGTTTCTAGCGTTTGCGCGGGGTGAGCTGCGTCCGGGGTTGCCGTTGCGG
>CAZWWR010000065.1:0-14579 GCA_964637265.1 uncultured Jannaschia sp. | reverse complement strand
ATGCAGCCGCGAGCCGAGTAACTCAAACCAACCAGCCTCCGGGAAACCCGGGGCGGTTCACTCGCGGCGAAAATCGCCGCTTAGTAAAAACTCGAACCTCTCCGGTAAACTCGATCTGGTTCACATGGCGGCCTAACCGCCTCCACAAAAGCGGGGGATGATCATCAACCAGTTGCCTCTCGTCGTCGAAGGTATCAAGGTCATCGACGGCATCGCCATCAGCAATACTACAAACCGCGCCGCCTGATTAGGCCGCCGTTACCTAGATTCCCGCATAGCTCCGCTTGGGGCCGCGCCGCCCTCACATCTCTGCCCATCCACGGCGGCGTCGCGCATCGAGATGCCCGATCAGCCGGCCGTCTCCGGGATCTGTTTCGACGTGGCGACCTGATGGGGACCGTAGCCCAGGGCGGAAAAATCCGGAGCGTAGAAGCGGCGAAGAAACGACAGGCTCTCCTGGGTCAGATCCAGCGCCGCCGCGTTCGACCGCGCGCGCTCGGCAGAGACATTGACCCGGGGCAGCCCGACATAACGGTCGGGGGCCATGGCTGCGATGATGCGCATGTCATTCGCTAGGTTCTCCTGCCGTAGGACAATCTGCGGATGGGTGTGGCGCAGGAAATACAGTTGGCGCCGGAAGTGAAGGTCGGATTGAAGGTCGTAGCCCGTCTCGCGCAGATAGGCGATGAAGGCATTGATGTCATTGTCAAGCCTATGCTCCGCGATCACCATGCGGATCTTCACCTCACCACGAACTCCCAGCATGTGGAGGTGGTAGCGATACGCGGACACGAAGCGTTCGATCGGGTGCCGTACCACGCAGAAGCGGACGAACCTGTCCTCTAGGTAGCGCTGGTCCCTCTCGCTGCTCACGGAATGATCCAGCGATTCGTGCGCGAGCCCCAGGGACCGCACCACGGCCTGGCCCGCCGTCTTCGGAATGTGGACAAAGACTAGGGAGGTGCCGTCGATGTGTCTCACGGTCGGTCCGCTCCTCGGTTTGGGGACTTGATGTCAGGGCTTGCGTCAGAGCCTGCGATGCGCTGCTCTTGCCCCTGTAATTACACCGTTTCTTCCGATCTGCCAGTCTCACTGGTGAAGAGGCCGTATGCTGGCAGGAGATCGCGTATCTCCCGGCGGGCGGGCAGATCATATGCGAAGCGGATCGGACTCCTCCGCGAGGCTCATATGCCGGTCGTAGAACGCCGCAAGCGCCCGACGCGTCTCGGGGGATACCGTCTTGGAGGAGGTCGCCACGTTCGCGGCCGGGCGCGCCTTGGGGGAGAGACGAAGCCCTGCCTCGGACGCCAGGCGTGCGCGGAGCCGCTCGGGCGCGTCAGGTGCGTAGATGTCGCGCTCGGCCTGTAGCAGGACGAGGCGGGCCTCGGGCAGTGCCGCGCGCAGCCGCCGCACGAAGAGGCCGTACAGACCCGCTATCACGTGCTTCGTAGGCAGCGACCGCAGCAGATCATCGGTGGAGATCTCCCCCTGGGCCAGGCGCGGCAACTCCCGATCGAGAATCTCCATCTCGCGGCCGAGCGACGCGTCCGCCGTGGGCAGCTCCGGGCCGCGCCCGGCCTCGGCGCGCGCGCGCATGCTGGCCCGTCCTGGGGAGTAATAGGAGGAGACAGACCGCTCCACCGGATCCCGCATCGCAACGAGGATGCACGCCTTGCCGCACAGCCCCGCAAGCGCGGCGAGCTGGCGGTCCTGCATGACGGCGTAGCTCGGGCTCGAATCGATGAGCAGGCGAGCAGGCGCATTGGGGAACATCGCCGCGTAGACACGCGGCGGAAGGCCCGAGAGCTCGGTGAAGTAGGTCGGCTCCTTGACGAGCCCCGCCGTCAGCCGATCGTCGGCGATCAGCATCTCGTGCAGGCTCGAGGTGCCACACTTGCCGAAGCCCGCGATCACGATGTCAGGGAAGCGAATGTTCGGCTTCTCTCCCCAAAACGACGCCAGCAGCGCGACAGCCTGGTCGGCGGCCGCTTCGCGCAGGGCTTCGGACATGCCCGAGAGTTCCCGCGACAGGCCCAGGAGGGCCGCGAAGATCTGGTGCCGTTCGGGCGTGTCGCGCCCCGTGACCGCTATTCGCAGGAGCTCGGACGCTCCGTGCTGGGCGCCCGCGCGGATCGACGCCCTCTTCAAGCGAGCGATGTCGAACGGCGCGGCGTCGCTCGCGGCTCCCGTCTCGACACCGATCGCTGAAGCCCCTCCTTCGGGAGCAGAAAGGCGGAACGTCGGGGGCTTGCGGGGCAGGCGCCTCACCGGGCCGCCGCGACCGCCACGGGTCCGCCGGGGTGGCCCTCCCGATCGGACGATCGGCGCTTCAGCAGGATCGCACCGCCGGCCCTCAAGAACAGCGATCGGTTGCGCCACAACTCGACCCAGCGTCGCGTCGCGATCAGCTCCTCGAGGAACGCCTTGGCGAAGCGCTTCCAGCGGGGGAAGGTCAGCGCCGCGCGGCGCGCCTGGATGAGCGCCTCCTCGCGCCGGCCGAGCCGGCGGGCCAGGTCGAGGCGGAGCTCGGCGGTCGCGGGCGCACAGCCGCTCACGGCGAAGACCCGATCGAGAAAGGTGACGGCCTCGGCGCGCGCGTCCGGCTCCGTGTCCGGACCGAGCCCGGCAATGGCCTCGCGCGCCTCGGCAAGGAGGGCCCTTGCCGAGATCTCGCGGCGCGTGACGATCAGGGCCACATCTTCGGCGTCGGGCTCGGTGTCTTCGGCCAGGTCGGATGTCAGGCCGCAAGCCGCCCGGTCGAGGAGATCGATCGCTTCGAAATGCCGACCGTCCTTTTGAAGGCGTCGCGCGTAGCGAGCGAGATGCTCGGTCTCGCCGGGGCGGCTCTCCGCCAGGGTGTGGACGTAGTGGAGTGCGCGCTCGGTCTCTCCCAGGGCGAAGGCCCACTCGGCGAGCGGGACGAGAAAGGAGGCCTCGCCATGGCTGACGAAGCGTTCAAAGCGCTCGATCTCCTCGATCTGGCGCTGCGGCGACTTCTTGGACAGAGAGCGCCGGGCTTTCTTGATGCGCCTGCCCAGGGCCGCGTCGGCCAGCTCCAGGCCGGGATAGATCGCCACCTCGGCCTGCGCGAGCACTGCCTCCGCGACCCGGTCCGCAAAGGCCGAGGCGGTGAACCGGGCGGCGACAGGCGCGTGGTCGATCCGCTCGGTCAGAGTGTCGGCGGCTCTTTGGATCGCGTCGAGCGCGGCCTTAGGTGTGCGACTCGAGAAGGATTCGTAGCCCGGCCGCTTGGCCAGCACCTCATGGCATCCCGGCACCTTGTGCGAGACGATCCGCAGCCCGCACCAGGCCGCTTCGGTCACCGACAGGGGCAGCGGGTCGTCGATGCTGGACAGGAAGAAGACGTCGCTCTCCGAGAGCCGCATCAGCACCTCGGCATGTGACGCCTCGCCCATCCATTCGACCGCCTTTGAGAAGCGGAAGTTCTTGCTGATCCAACCCGTCCTGCGGCCGATCCAGGTGAAGCGCATGTCGAGGCCGCGCTGCTCGGCGAGGCGCGCGACCGCATCGAAGAGCTGCGGATCCTTGCGATCCTGGATGGTCGCCACGTTGATGACCCGCAGCTGCCTGTGCACGGGGCGGCCGCCCTGGAAGGGGGGCGGCAGGTCAGCGGTGCGGATCGCGTTTCCGACCACCGTTCCCCGGCAGGGCGCGATGGAGGTGAACCAATCGCCCTGGCGCTGCGTGCAGAGCAGAAGGGGTATCTGCGGCAGGGTCCGCCAGAACTGCGCCATGCGGCGGGGGCGGCGGACGCGCGCCGCCTCAGCGGCGTACTCGGTTTCGTGCAAGTAGAGGAAGACGGGCTTTCCCTGCAGCAAGCGGAGCAGCGGCGCGGCGGCCGTGGTGGCGAACAGGCCGAGGCTGTTGAGAATGACGAGATCGGCCTCGGCGATTTGTGCGGCGGCCTTACGGACATGCGCCGCTTCGCTGATGCCGAGAAGGCTCATGGCTCCGGGATGGCGCGCGTTCACGTGGATGGTCATCTGGGCGAGCGGGATGCCGCTGCCGGTGCTTCGGGGGCCGCCGCCCAGATCGTGGCCTATGGCCAGGATCCGGGGGAACCGGGCCACGAGGGCGTCCACGGGGTCGGCGCTGCCGGTGGGCTGGCGGGCATCCGCGTAGGGGTGCGGCGCGGCGGTGAGATTAGAAGGATGGGTTGTCATACATGACCTCAATGCGGGCCGTCCCATCTAAGACGGAGGCGAGAAGAGGGCTCTTCGCGACGTTGTGGATCCTCAGGCGCGGGAAGCAGCGCAGGATTGTCGCCAGGAAGCCTATGTCTGCCTGGAGCGAATGCGCCCCGGCCTCATAGCCCGGCTTGAGATGTTTGGGATCCATCCTCGCCGCCACGCTGCTCGGGACGACGTAGGCATAGCGCTCGCGCGTCTGGTAGAAGTCCATCCCCACAATCGATACGTCGCGGTAGCCTCTGATCGCGACGAAGGCGAGCGCCTGGAGCCCCGTCGTCGGTAGCGGGCGCGACATCATGTGGCGCGCGATCTCGGGGACCGAGCCCAGGACCTTCCAATGGTCGTAGATGGCCCGTTCTAGCAGGACGGGCCTGCACTTCCCGTCATCCCCGAACGTCAGGTCGAGTGCCGGGACGGGGCAGTGCAACGCGTCGACCTCGTAGTGGCCCTGGGATAGGAGCTCGGCGAGGCGATCCTGCAGGACGGGGTTGTTGAGGGACCAGAAATAGTGGTCCACCCGGCGGCCGTAGCGTGGCTCGTCCTCTAGGAAGAAGAAGTTCATCCGCACGACGGCGCAACCCTTGGGCAAATCCGTCAGGCCGTGCCGTGCTGCGCTCGGCCCGTTGCCGACGATTGCGATGGGTCTGCGGACTGGCATGGCTGGACGGGGGGGAAATGCCTCAGATCATAGCGGGTCCTGCCCGCGACGGATTGCGGCCGCTGGGCCCCTTGGGAAGATAATGAGTCCTCATTTATCGCATCCGACGCCCCGCGCGCCAGGGCTAACTGCCACGGCCGGTCCACCGTGTCCTTCCTGTACCGCGTTTTTACCTATCCTGGCCGCAGGCGAGGGGATGGACGCGCAGGAGCTGAGGATCTTGGAGAGTCCTCGAGGACGGCCATAGCCCGCTTCCGCTTCCGCTGCCGGCGCGGTGCCGGGTCGAATGCGCGCCGCGCGGTGGGATCTGGTCGCGCAGGGGGCTAAGACGGGCCGCAAGCAGGACGTCCCAGCCGCGAGGTTCCAATGCGAGTGGCCCTTCTCAACATGCTTTACCCCCCGCTAGGAATCGGGGGCTCCGAGGCATCGACCCGGTTCTTGGCCGAGGGGCTGGCCGTGCGGGGGCATTCCATCTTGGTAATCAGCGAGAACATGACTGACGAGCCGCTGCGTGAGGTGCGCGGAGGAGTCGAGATCCTGCGCCTGCCGACGGTTGCCGGCTATGGGCCCAACGTCTACGACGAGCCGCGCCTCGGCCGCCTCCACGAGAGGATGAGAAACCCGAGCCCCCCCCCGCTCGAGGCGCGCGTGGCCCCGGCGCTCAAGGCGTTCGATCCCGACGTGATGCATACGGCTGTCGTCGGGCGCCTCCCGCAACTCTGGGGCCTCGCCCGGCAGATGGGCGTCCCGGCCGTGCACACGCTGCGCAGCTACAGTGCACTGTGCACGCGGCGGATGATGCGTCGAGACCGGCCCTGCTTGCGTCAGTGCCGCGACTGCATGCGGTCGACCCTCCGCGGGGGCGCCCAGGCCGCCTCGGCGCAGGTCGCTGCGGTCGTGGGCATCAGCGCGCACATCCTCGGGATCTATCGAGATGCGGGCTGGTTCCCCGGCGCCCATGCCGACGTCATCGGAAACAGCTACGAGAGCGAGGCCCGCGACCGGGTCCTTGCGATCGACCCCCAGGACAAGCCGTTCGACGTAGGCTACATCGGCCGGCTCCACCCGTCCAAGGGGGTGGCGGCCTTCTTGCAGGCGGCCGAGCGCATGAGCGGCACGCGCGCCTTGAAGGTGGTCGTGACGGGGACGGGCAACCCCGACTACGTCCGCATGCTTCGGGCGCGCTACGAATCCGAGCGGATCGTCTTCACGGGCTACGGCGATCCGGCCGACTTCTTCGCCTCGACCCGGATCTGCGTTGTCCCCTCGCTGTGGTACGAGCCCTTCGGGCGGATCTTCGTCGAGGCGCTCTACTACGGCGTCCCGGTGCTCGGCTCGATGCGAGGCGGAGGCGCCGAGGTCCTGACGCCCGAGACCGGCCGCCTCTTCGACCCGGACGACGTGCCCGCGCTCGCGGCCCTTCTAGAGGAGGCCGTCGCGATGCCGCCCGAAACCTATGCGGCGATGTCGCGCGCCGCCGTGGCACGCTCGGACTCCTACTCCGTCGAGGCCATCGCGCGCCGCTACGAGGCCGTCTACGAGCAGGTCGTCGGGGCGGGCGCGGAGCAGGGCACGGCCCGCGCGACCGCCAAGGGCAGGGACGCGGCGGCATAATGGACGGCATGCGCGACAGGGGCGGGCATGCCCGCTCGACCCCCCGGCCAGGCTCCGCGGGCGAGGCGGCCGCGCCGGTCCTGGTGGTGGCCACCTCGCCCACGCAGATCATGCACGCCGCGCAATGGGTCCACGCCACGGGGACGGCGTTCGCGGACTGCATCCTTCTCAGGGTGCAGGCACGGAGCGAGGCCGACGACCGCACGGCCGATCCGGTGGCCGCCGAGGCGCCCTGGGGGCGAAGCGCGTTCCTCCCAGCCTACGTGCCCTTCCCGCGCCGCGCCGCGAAGAACAAGGACGCCGGCGAGGCGGCGCAGCGCGAGTCCTACATCCGCACGCTACGCGCGACGCTGCGGACCCTCGGGTTGCGGCTGCGCGCCGGGACCGAGGATCCGGGCGGGGCGCCGGAGGACGGGGCATCCCGAGCGGCTGCCCATGAGGCGCGGGGCGCGAGCCCACGGGCCGTCGTCCTGGGCGACTATCGACCAGCCTCGTTCCGACAGGTCATGGCCCAGATCGAGATGGACGAAGCCGAGGTGGTACTGCTCGACGACGGCGCCGCGGCGCGCCACAGCATGCGCGCCCGCAGCGGGGCCAAGACGCCGCACGAGATCCTGCGCGCCCTTCCCAGGCCCCTGAAGCGGCTCGACGCGCGGATCTGGCCCCAGGGCGATCCGTTCGAGGTGGCCGAGCCACGCTCCGTGACCCACTTTACCCTCTACGATGACGAGGCGCTGCCCGAGGGCGACGCGCTGCTGGCGAACCCCTTCTACCGGCCGCTCGCCGAGCAGGGCGCCGCGTTGGAGCCGGTGGACGAGCACTGGCTGTTCGGGGCGAACCATGTCGAGGCGGGCCTCGCCGATCCGGACGCCTACCTCGCGCTGTGCCGCACGGTGCGCGACTGGTTGCCCGACGCGCGCATCGCCTACGTCCCGCATCGGCGCGAGGACCCCGCCAAGCTCGCCCGGATCGTCGAGGACGCGGGCCTCGTGCTGCGCGACGACCTCACGGGCATCGAGCGTCAGCTGCTGCGCAGGGGGCTGTGCCCACGAAGCGTCATCGCCTTCGGCTCCACCGTGATCGACACGCTGTCGCGCCTATACCGGGGCGCGGGGGTGCCCGTCGTCCTGGCCGTGCCGCCCGAGGGCTATTTCACCGACAACCCGCGGGCCACGCACGTGCGCGGGGTGATCTGGGACAACCTGTGCGGCAATCCCGGCGTTGCGGCCCTGCGCGGAGACCGGCTCGGCACCGGCTGGCTGAAGGGCGGAGGGCACGTCGTCCCCCATGCGGTCCGCTGGGCAGAGGGCCAGGAGGACGCGCAGAGGGGTGCCGCCCGGGTTCCCCCGGCCCGACCCCTGGCCCAGCCTCTGGCGACAATGGGCCTGAGATGCGAGACCCTGCCGGACGGGGCCTTACGCCTGCGGGAGACGGACGCCCCGGAAGCCTCGTTCCTGGATTTCGGCCCAATCGCGGCCGGGCGCGGGGGCTTTGCCGCGGCCGTCCGAATCCGCCCCGAGGGACGCTCGACCTTCCGCGTCAGCCTCGCCTCAGGGGGAGCGGAGGCGTCGAAGCAGGAGATCGCCTTCGACGCGAACGAGCCTTCCACCTCGATCGTGGACGGGCCCTGGGGGCGGCTCGCCGTCACCGTGTCGGTCTCATGGGACAGGGTGGCGACCGTGCTGCTGCTCCTGACGCCCGGGGGCGCGGATTGGGAGGGAGGGCAGGACGCGGGCGAACGCCCCGATCGGGTGGGCCGGCCACGCCTTTTCCTGCGCCTCGGCGAGGCGGAACGGGCGAGGGCGGGCGAGGTCCGCGACCCTATCTTCGGCTTTTCCCTCCTGCCGATTCCCCAGGGGGCCGAGACGCCCGCGGAGGCGAATCCCGAGGAGATCCTGACGCTTCGAAGCTCGGGGAACGGCCCGGGGAACGATGCGGCGGTGCTGCATCTCGACCTGGCGGGCGGAAGGCTCGCGGTCCTGCGCCTGCGGGCGAGCGGGGACCGCCGCCTCCTGCTCCTCGATCCCGGCGGCCCCGCCCTCGGCGACCCGGAGGGCGACGCCATGCTTGCCTCGTTCGTGGGCGGGGTCCTCGACGGCGCGCGGCGCCTGCCCCTGCCGGCGCCCGGCACCTTCGGGGACATGAGCGAGGCCTCCATGGTGACGCTCGCGCTCGACGGGGGGCGCCTAACGGCGAACGGCCTGGTCCTGGCGGCTGTCCCGCCCGGCGAAGTAGAGATCCGTCTGAGCGCGCGGGACCCGCTCAAGGACGAGCCCCTCCTCGTGGGCCTCTCCCGCGGGCGCCGCGAGGCGCCGCGAGCCGAGGCGCCCCCGGCCAGGGCGGCCGGGGGGGACGCGATCGCAGCGGACGCGGCCCCGGCGGATGGGGAGGCCGAGCCGGCGCCCGACGCCGAGCGGAACGCCGCGTCGATCTCCCCTCTCCTCGTGGTGCCGCCGCCCTCGGCCGGCGCGCCCATGTATTTCGAACCGCCCCACTCCGCGGCGAAAAAGGCCGAAGAGGAACCGTTGCCGGATCCGGACGGCATTCGAAGACGGCTCCGGGTGAGGATCTACCACCTCGCCATGAGCAGCACGGCCGGACGGGCGGTGCACGGCTACTGGGACGGGACGCTGCGCCCCGCCCTGGGTCGACTTCGGATGCGGAGAGTCCGGCGCCGGCCGGACCGGGGCGCGGTCGCGACGAAGTCGGCCACGAACCGCCCCGGGCTGGCGCGGCGGGGGGTGGAGGCAACGCGGCGGGTTGTCTGGCTCGCCCCTCCCCACCGGGCGATCCAGATCGAGCGCAGCGCCCGTAGCCTCTACAGGCGGCTGGTGCCCGGGGCGGGACCGCTCCCGGAGGACGGATCCGGGCAGCGGACGAACTACCTGCGCATGCGCCAGGCCCTTATGCGCCAGGCCTCGGGTGAACACCATGCCGCTGGCCCCCTGAGCGCCGAGAGCCACTCCGCCATGCTGGAGTTGGAGCACGGGACCGTTCCGCCCGACTTCTCGCAAGTCTGGCCGACGCGTATCCTACCGCCCAGGGACATGGCGTTCGCCACCGTCTGCAACGACCTCTACCTGCCCGCCTTGGAGGTGCTCGTCGCCTCCCTGCTCGACGTCTACCCCCAGCTCGCCTGCGAGGTGGTGGTGTTCCACGACGGGACCATCGACCGCTTCTCGCAACGCCGCCTGCAAGGCCTCTATGAGTGGATCCGCTTCGTCGAGCCCGATATGTCCTGGCTCGACCGGCTGCCGACGGACAGCAGTAACCGCCGCCGCATCGGCGTGCTGGGCTATATGAGCATCATGGCCCTTGGGCTGAGGGGCTACTCACGGGTCGTGGTCCTCGATTCCGACACGGCCGTGATCGACGACATCAGCGCGCTGTGGACCGGGCGGGACCATCCGCTAGGCAGCGTGCGCCCGCTGCCCGAGCCGGACCCGGACGCGCTTCTCGTCTGCCGCGACCACGGCGCCCGGCCCTGGGCGGGACGCTCGCCCGCGCTCGACCGCCCCGTCCTCAATAGCGGCATGATTTCCCTGCCGGGCCGAATGCTGACGGATGCGAACCTCGCCGCCCTCCAGGACCTGGCCAGGCGCAACCATGAGCCCTTCTGCCCGCTCCTCGACCGCTTCGCGGACCAGAAGGCCTGGAACCGTTTCCTCTGGCCGCTAGGGCCCGAACAGTTGCCCGTCAACTTCAACTGCAACATCCGCTTCCTCGACCGTAGTCGCGGCGGCGACACCAGCTTCGTGCGGCTCGTGCACTTCACCGGCGACAAGCCCTGGTTCCACCGCGACTACATGGATCCCGCGCTGATACCCCCCGGCGGCGGTGAGAGGGCGCCGCGCGCGGCGATCTGGCGTGGCATCGCCCACGGCGCGCTCGGCCGACTGCGCCAGCGCCGCTACCAGCAAGAGATCGCCCAGCCTGGCTACTTCGCTCCGCAGCAGGCCCGACCCGAGCCCCCGCCCGGGGACGCCCGGCCCGACTGCATGATGATCGGTAACGGCCCCTCTCTGGCCCGGACCGACCTCGGCGAGCTGGCCGGGATCGAGACCTTCGCCTTCAACTGGTTCGTGCTTCACCCCGACTACGACCAGGTGCGTCCCGACCATCTAGTGCTCGGCTCGCACATGCTCTTCGGTGGCTGGCAGACGCGTCGGCCGAAGCTGCCCGAGGCGTTCGTCGACGCGCTCAAGGGCTGGTCCTGGCGGCCGGTGATCTGGACCAGTTTCTACTTCCGCGAGCACCTCCAGGAGTTGGGCCTGACCGAGGCATTCGACATTCGCTACGTGCTCTTCGAGAAGCCCCATAAGGTCTTCTTCGACGTCGCCGGCCACGCGCCGCTCGATGTCGACGGCCAACTCGGCGACGGTCGAACGGGCGTGCTCAGCGTGGCGCTGCCGGTAGCGCTACGGATGGGCTTCCGACGGATCGGGCTGGTCGGCTGCGACAGCAACTACAACCTGCCGGGCGCCTCAAGCGGCGGGCGCAAGGGCAACTACTTCTACGACCCCGCGCTGCATGTCAGCCGCGAGACCGCGGTGGAGAGCCTGACGGCCGTTTGGGCCGAGGACGGCCCTGGCCTCTTCGCCTACGAGCGCGCCCAGGCGTACCTCGCCGATCTCGGTGGCGGCTTCGTGGACTACACGCTCGAGGGCCGCTTGCCCCTGCCCAAGGGCCGCTTCGCCGACCTGCGCCCCCCTCCGCGTCGCCATGGAACGCATGGTGGCCAAAACGCCTCCACCCGACCACTTCAGGATCGGAGCGGGACTTGACAAGATTTTTTCGTCAGGTTCTTCGTTTTGTCAAACAAGCGGACCTGTGCGGCTCCCCAGGTCCGCCTCCCCCGAGCAACGAAGGTTCTTCCGCCCATGTCGAAGATTGATCCCGCCCCCGTCCTTTCGTCCTCGACGTCCGATCGCCCTCCCCTCCAAGTGATCGCTGAGATCGGCTGCAACCACCGGGGCGACCTGGAGACGGCGAAGGAGCTGATCCGGGTGGCGGCGCATGTCTGCAAGGCCGACATCGCCAAGTTCCAGAAGCGCCACAACCGCGAGCTGCTGAGCCCTGCGCAGTATGACGCGCCCCATCCGGTGGCGGCCAATGCCTACGGCGACACCTACGGGGCGCATCGCGAGTTCCTGGAACTCGACGCCGAGCAGCATCGCGAGTTGATCGCCTGCTGCCGGGAGAACGGGATCCAATACTCGACCAGCGTATGGGACCTGACCTCCGCCAAGGAGATGGCCCCGCTCGACCCGCCGCTGCTCAAGATCCCCTCGGCCACCAACCAGCACTGGGCGCTGCAGGGCTGGCTGTGCGAGAACTACGGCGGCGAGATCCACGTCTCGACGGGGATGTCCACGGGGCGCGAGATCGCCGACCTGGTGGCCTTCTACCAGGAGCGGGGGCGGGCGTCGGATCTGGTGGTCTACGCCTGCACCTCGGGCTACCCGGTGGCCTTCGAGGACGTCTGCCTGTTCGAGATCCGCGAGTTGATGGAGCGCTACGGCCCCCAGGTGAAGGGGATCGGCTTCTCGGGGCACCATCTGGGCATCGCCACCGACGTGGCCGCGCTCGCGGTGGGGCGGATGATGGAGGATGCCGGCCACGGGCGGTTCACCCATATCGAGCGGCACTTCACCCTCGACCGCACCTGGAAGGGCACCGACCACGCCGCCTCGCTCGAGCCCGACGGCCTGCGCCGGCTGTGCCGCGACCTGCGCAACGTCGACCTCGCGCTCGACCGGAAGCGTCAGGAGATCCTGCCCGTCGAGCAAGTCCAGCGCGACAAGCTCAAGTGGCAGGACACGTCGCAGGCCGCCGAGTAGAGGCGGGGCGCGCGCCCCCATCCAGCACGTGCTGCCCAGCCTCACCGTCGCGCTCGCCACCACGCTGCCGCGCCTGTCGCGCCTGGGCCCGAGCGCCCTGCCCGAGCCGGCGCCGGGGCTCGACGTGCTCGTCACCGTGCAGGGGGCGGGGGACGCTTCCCTGCCCGAGGGGCCGGCGCGCGCGCGCAGCGACGTCCGCCTCCTCGCGGTCCCGGGAAGCGGGCTGTCGAACAACCGCAACGCGGGGCTGGCCGCCGCCACGGGCGACCTGATCCTGTTCAGCGACGACGACATCCGGCTCGACGACGACGGGCTCGGCGCCATGCGCGCGGCCTTCGCCGCCGATCCGTCGCTCGACCTCGCGCTCGGCTGGCGCGAGGGGCGCCGGCCCGAGTCCGGCAGGCGCAAGGGCGTCCACCGGCTGACCCGCCTCGGCGCGGGCCATGCCTGCGCGCCCGAGATCGTGGTGCGGACGGCCCCCCTGCGCGCCTCGGGCATCCGGTTCGACCCGCGCTTTGGCATAGGCTCCGAGACGCCCACGGGGGAGGATTACATCTTCGTCGCGGATCTGCTGGCCGCCGGGCTCGAGGGGCGCGGCCTGCCCGTGGTCATGGGTCGGCACGAGGGTCCCTCGACGGGGGATAGCTGGTCCGACCCGGCGCTGCTGCGCGCCCGGCGCCGGGTGCTCTCGCGGGCCTTCGGCAGATGGGCGGGGCCGGCGGCCCTCGCCTACGCCCTGCGCCACCGTCGCCGCATCGGGGCCGCCGCCGCGCTCCTGCGCTTCGCGCGCGGGGGGTGAGCCGCGCAGGCCCGTGCCCCGCACCAGCGCGCCGCCCGCGGATCCGAGCGGGCCCGGCCCTCCCGGATCGTCCCTTGGCGGCCCATGACCGCCGCCCGTATGACCGCATGACGACCCGATCCCGATTAGAGGCTCCCTCCGTTGACCGACACCGTATCCGCCGTGACGGACCGCCCCCCCCCGACCGCCTGCGTGATCCTGGCCCGCGGCGGATCCAAGGGGGTGCCCGGCAAGAACCTCCGACGGTTGGGGGGGCTCTCCCTCGTGGCCCGGGCGGTGCGCGCCGGGCGCGCGGCGCGGGGCGTAGCGAGGGTCTACGTGTCGACCGACGACGCGGCCATCGCGACCGAGGCGCGGCGCTACGGGGCGCGGGTGATCGAGCGGCCCGACGCGCTCGCCTCCGACGCGGCCTCCTCCGAATCCGGCTGGCTTCACGCGCTTCCCCGGCTTCGGGCGGATCTCCCCGGCCTGTCCAGGCTTGTCTTCCTCCAATGCACCTCGCCCTTCACGACGGGCCCCGACATCGACGCCTGCCTCGAGGCGATGGACGCCAAGGGCGCCGATTGCGCGCTGTCGGTGGTGCCCTCGCACGTCTTCCTCTGGGGGGAGGACGCGGATGGGCGGGGCCGGGGCGTGAACCACGACGCGGCGGCGCCCCGGCTGCGGCGCCAGGATCTGGCCCCGCAATGGGCGGAGAACGGGGCGATCTACTGCGCTCGCGCCGAGGCTTTCGCCCGCGCGGAGAGCCGGTTCTGCGGCGCGGTGGCGCTGTGCCCGGTGGATCATCCGGCCGTGGAGATCGACAGCCTCGCCGACCTGGAGCTTTGCGGCCGGCTCCTGCAGGCCCGCGGCGGCGACGCGCCCGCGCCCGCGGATCTCGCGGCGATCCGGGCCGTGATCACGGATTTCGACGGCGTGCATACCGATGACCGGGTGATCACCGACCAGGACGGGCGCGAGAGCGTGGCCGCCTCGCGCGGCGACGGGCTGGGCCTCGCCATGCTCGGGAAGGCCGGGCTGGCGCTGCTGATCCTGTCCAAGGAGCGCAACCCGGTGGTGGGCGCGCGCGCCGCCAAGCTTCGGATCGAGGCCCTGACCGCCATTGACGACAAGGTGGCCGCGCTCGACGCCTGGCTGGACCGGAAAGGCATCCCCTGGGAGGCCGCGCTCTACGTCGGCAACGACGTGAACGACGCGGGCGCCATGGCGCGGGCCGGGATCTCGGCCTGCCCGTCGGATGCGCATCCCTCGCTGCTGGCCACGGCGCATTGGGTGCTGCCCCGCCCCGGCGGGCGCGGCGCGCTGCGCGCCCTGGCCGAGGCGCTGATCGACGCCCGCGAGGGGGCGGCCCGATGAGGCCCCCTCCGATGGGGCCTCCCCGATGAGCCCCGACCCGACAGGCTCCGACCCGACGAGCCCTGGCCCCACCCGCGCCGCCCTGCCGATCGCCGCCGCGC
>CAZWWR010000064.1:0-14605 GCA_964637265.1 uncultured Jannaschia sp. | reverse complement strand
GCCCATGCCGGGCTCACCTTCGCCATCGCCGACTCGGCCGCCGGCTACGCCGCGCTCACGCTCCTGCCCGAGGACGCCGAGGTGGTGACGAGCGAGATGCGCATCTCGCTCCTCGCTCCCGGCACCGGAACGCTCCGGGCCGAGGGCCGCGTGCTGCGTCCGGGGCGGCGCCTCCTCGCGGTCGCGGCCGACGTGTGGGGCGAGGACGGCGCGCACGTGGCGACGGCGCTGGGCACCATGGTCCCCGTCAGGCCTTGAGCGGCCGCGGCGGGCGCCTATCTGCCCGCCCATGCCGTCGCGCCGCCGAGTCCTCGCCGCCCTAGGGCTCGCCGGCATGGCCGGGGCGGGCGCCTGCGCGGCGCGGCCCGGCGGGGCGAACCCCTACTACAGCGGTCCGGTCTCGGACCATTTCGACGGAACCCGGTTCTTCAACCCGGGCGGCACGCCGCTCAACGGGTTCGGCGCTTTCCTCCGCTGGCAGCGCACCCGCGACAAGGCGCAGTGGCCCGACGCCGTCCCGATCGTGCAGTCGCGGCCCGACCAGCGGGTGAGCGACCTGCGCGTGACGATGGTGGGCCACGCGACCATGCTCATCCAGGTCGCCGGGCTCAACGTCCTGACCGATCCAGTCTGGTCCCGGCGCGTCTCCCCGGTCTCCTTCGCCGGGCCCGCGCGGGTCACGGCGCCCGGCATTCCGTTCGAGGCGCTGCCGCCCATCGACGCCGTGCTGCTTAGCCACAACCACTACGACCATCTCGACGTCGAGACGCTGCGTCGCCTCCACGCCGCGCATGGCTGCCCCGTGATCACGCCGCTCGGCAACGACACCATCCTGCGCGAGGCCATCGACGGGATCGACGCGCGCCCCGGCGACTGGGGCGACGCGCAGATGGTCGGCCCCGCCCGGGTGACGCTCGTGCCGTGCCACCATTGGTCGGCCCGCGGCACGCGGGACAGGTCGATGGCCCTCTGGGCCGCCTTCGTGATCGAGACCCCGCGGGGCCGGATTCACGCGATCGGCGATACCGGCTTCGACCGAGGCCGCCCCTACGAGGCCGCGCGGGCCTTCGGTCCCGTCCGGCTGCAGTTGACCCCGATCGGGGCCTACGCGCCCCGCTGGTTCATGGAGCGCCAGCATCAGGATCCGGCCCAGGCGGTCGAAGGGTTCCGGATCTCGGGCGCCGCCCATGCGCTGGGCCACCACTGGGGGACGTTCCAGCTCACCGACGAGGCCCGGGGCGATCCGCCCGCCCGGCTCGCCGAGGCGCTGCGGTCGGCTGGCGTCGACCCGGGCCGGTTCCGGACGCTCCGCCCCGGGGAGAGCTGGGACGTGCCCGCGTGAGGACGGCCCCGTGACGCCGATCCCGCCGAGCCGACCCGGCCGCGCCCGCGCCGGGGGACCGCGGTGAACGGGCCTCCCGGCGGGCGCGGGCCCCGGAACCCGTGGTATCAGGGCCCCGTCACGCCCCATTTCGACGGGCGCCGCTTCCGCAACCCCGACGGCATCCCCCATGCCGGCCCCGTCGAGCTCGCCCGCTGGATGCTCCTCCACCGGCGCGCCCGCTGGCCCCGGCGAGTCGAGAGCCCCCACGCCCCCGCCCGCCCGGTGCCCCGCGTGGACGACCTGCGCGTGACGATGGTGGGGCACGCGACGCTGCTCGTGCAGGTCTCCGGGCTCAACCTGCTGCTCGATCCGATCTGGTCGGAGCGCGCCTCGCCGACGCAGGCGGTCGGGCCGCGCCGCCGCACGCCGCCCGGCATCCGCTTCGAGGATCTCCCGCCGGTGGACGTCGTGCTCGTCACCCACAACCATTTCGACCACATGGACCGGCCGACGCTCGTCCGCCTCCATTCGGCCCATGCGCCCCGCGTCGTCACGACCCTCGGCAACGACGCGATCCTCCGGCGGGAGGTGCCCGGCATCCGGGTCGAGGCGCATGACTGGGGCGCCCGCGTCGCGCTGAGGGAGGACGTGGCGCTCCACGTGCTGTCCTGCCACCACTGGTCCTCCCGCAAGGGCTGGGACAAGTGGATGGCGCTCTGGTGCGCGTTCCTCCTCGAGACGCCGGCAGGGCGGCTCCACCTCGTGGGCGACACCGCGTTCGACCGCGGGCGCCCCTACGACGCGGCGGCGCGGCTCGGCCCGATCCGCTTCGCCGCCTACCCGATCGGGGCCTACACGCCCCGCTTCTACCTCCACCCCGAGCACCAGACCCCGGAGGAGGCCGTCGAGGGCATGGCGCGGTCCGGCGCGGTCCACGCCGTCGCCCACCACTGGGGCTGCTTCCAGATGACCGACGAGCCCCGGGAGGAGCCCCCGGCCCGCCTCGCCGCCGCTCTCGACGCGGCAACCGTCCCGCGGGAGCGGTTCCGCGCGCTCCTGCCGGGCGAGGGGTGGGACGTGCCCCCCTCCTGAAGCGCCCGACCGACCGGCGGAAGCGCTCCGGGGGAGGGGGGACTTCTCCGGCCCCCGTCCGCTCGAACGACGACCCGCGACCTCGGGTGGGGGCGCCGGGGGCCGCCGCCTCGCGGCTCCGGGCCGGGTCAACCCCGCCGGACGGCGTATCAGGCGTTCCCGGCCGCCCCCGCGCCGCGCTCGAAGGTGAGGTAGTGCGGCGTGCGTCCCTCCCGGAGGGCCTTCGCCTCGTAGCGCGTCCGCACCCAGTCGTCCCACGGCTCGCGCCAGTCCCGGGGGCTCCGCGCCGTCCACGCGAAGCCGGCCCGGGGCACCTCCGAGAGCGCCTGGCGCACGTAGTCCGGGATGTCGGTGGCGATCCGCAGTTCCGCGCCCGGCGCCATCGCGCGGGCCAGCGGGCCGAGATGCTCGGGCGTGACGAAGCGGCGGCGGTGATGGCGCGCCTTGGGCCAGGGATCCGGGTAGAGCAGGAACGCGCGGGCGAGCGAGGCGGGCGGCAGCACGTCGAGCAGATCCCGCGCGTCGCCCGCATGGAGGCGCAGGTTCTCCGCCGGCGCCTCGCGCAGCCGCCCGAGCAGCTTGCCGACCCCGTCGAGATAGGGCTCCGCCCCGATCAGCCCGACAACCGGGTTGGCCCGCGCCTGCGCCTCGAGATGCTCGCCCCCGCCGAAGCCCACCTCCAGCCAGACGGGCCGCCCGCCGAACGCCGCCGCGAGATCCAGCGGGCGGCGCTCGGGGTTCTCCTCCCAGGAGACCGGTCCGGGGGACAGGCGGGCCAGATCCTCCGCGAGGTAGCGGCGGTGGCTCTCCTTGAGGTGCTTGCCGCGGGTGCGGCCGTAGAAGTTGCGGTGGGGGCGCTGCATGGTCCGGCGAAAGGTGATGGAGCGGCGCACCTACAGGAGCGGGCCCGCGCGCCGCAAGGGGCGCCCGCCCGGGAACCCGCGGCCCGCGCGAGCGGTTCGATGGCATGGGCGCACCGGACCTCCTCTACTATCCGGACGACCGCCCCGGCATCTCCCGCCGCCGCGCGGGCCGGGGCTGGAGCTACCGCGCGCCCGACGGCACCACCATCGACGACCGCGGCGAGCGCGCCCGGATCGAGGCGCTCGCCGTGCCGCCTGCCTACGTACGCGTCTGGATCAGCCCCCGGCGCCGCGGGCACCTGCAGGCGACGGGCTTCGACGGCCGGTCGCGCAAGCAGTACCGCTACCACGCGCTATGGTCGGAATGGCGCGCGGCGGCGAAGTTCGACGCGCTGCCCGGCTTCGGAGCGAGCCTCCCCGCGCTGCGGCGGAGGATCGCGCAGGCCCTCCGCGGCGAGGCCGGCGACCGGGATTTCGCCATCGCGGCCGTGCTGCGCCTGATCGACCGGGCGTCGCTGCGGATCGGCTCCGAGACGGCCCGGCGGGAGAACGGGACGCAGGGCGCCGTCACGCTCAGGCGCGGCAACGTCTCGCTCTCGCGGGAGGGGGTGCGGCTCGACTTCCGGGCCAAGGGCGGGCGGCGGGTGCGCCGCCGGCTGGGCGACCGGACGCTGGCGCGCGCGCTCCACGCGCTGAGCGACCTGCCCGGCGCCCCGGTCTTCGAGTGGATCGAGGACGGGGAGTCGCGGACGCTGGAGGCCCAGCACGTGAATGCCTGGCTCCACGAGGCGACGGGGCTGGAGGGCGCCACGGCCAAGACGTTCCGCACCTGGAACGGCTCGGTCGCGGCGATGGAGGCGGCGCTCGACGGGGCCCGCACCATCCGCGCGCTCACCGAGCCGGCGGCCGAGACCCTGCACAACACGCCGGCGGTGGCCCGCGCCTCCTACGTCCACCCCGCCGTGCTCGACCTCGCCGGCGGCGCGTCGGCTCCGCGCGTCCCCGACGGGCCAAGCGGGCTGCGGCGCGGCGAGCGGGCGCTCCTCGCCCTGATCGGCTGAGCCTCAGCCCACCTCCAGAGCCGCGCCGCGCAGCGCGTCGGGGAGCTTCGTCCGGCGGTCGATCCCCAGCTTCGAGTGGATCGCGTGCATGTGGTTCTTCACAGTCGAGGGGCTGATCGCGAGGTCGCGCCCGATCTCCTTGTTGGTCAGACCGCGGCACACGAGGAGCGCGATCTGCCGCTCGCGCGCCGTGAGCCGCGCCGCCGGTCCCCCGGGATCGGCGGGGGCGGGGGCGGAGGAGGAGAGCACCATGAGCCAGAACAGAAGGTCGAGCGGCGCCTCCCCCGGCGCGCGGCGGCCGGTCCCGGCGGGGGCTGAGGGGTCTGCCATCACTGCGCTCCTCTCCTCGTTCACGAAACGTTCCGACCACATAGGGCCGCGGGCCCGTCGCGGGGAATAGCCCATCCGTCCCAGGCCCGGCACCATCGTTCTATTCTTGTTCTTATTGTGCGAGAGTCAAATCCGGCCGCTCAACCGGCCCGGTCGAGCATCCAACGTGCTGTAATCAGGTCGAGATGCGCGCCGCCGCCGTTCTTGAAGAGGGTGATGTCCCCGGGGGCGCGGGCGAATCGCCCGAGCTCGAAGAAGTCGGCCACCACGTCCGAGGGCGAGATCACCCCGCGGGCGAGCGGGTCCTTCAGCTCGCCGATGTGATCGAGCGTCGTGGCCCGCGCGTCGACGAAGATCCGCGCCCGGCGCAGGGCCTCGTCGTCCGCCTCGCGCATGTCCGCCCGGTAGGCGCCGATCAGGTCCAGATGCTGCCCGGGCCGAAGCCAGTCGCCCCGGATCAGCGGCTCCGTCGCCATCGTGGCGCAGGCGATCACGTCCGCGGCCTCGACCGCGGCGGCGAGATCCGCGGCCGGCTCCGCGTCGTGCGCCTCCCCGAAGGCCCGCGCCCGGCCCGCGTCGCGCGCCCAGACGGCGAAGCGGGCGCCGGGGAAGGCCGCGGCATAGGCGGACCGGAGCGAGCCGGCCACGGTTCCCGCGCCCACGAGCAGCACCGTCGCCACCTCGGGCGGCGCGAGGCGGCGCGCGGCGAGCAGACTGTCGCCCGCCGTCTTCCAGCGGGTCAGCAGGTGGAAGTCGACCAGCGCCTCGAGCCGGCCGTCCGCATCCGAGAACAGGCATGCGGCCCCGTTCACGGCGGGCGTCGACCCCGGGAAGACGGTGGCCGTCTTGACCAGGCTGCCCAGCCCCGTGATCCAGGCCGCGCGCGACAGGAGCGTGTCCTCGCCCCGGCGGAGCACCACGTCCTCCAGGCCCTCCGGCGCGCGGGCGTGGCCCTCGGCGAGCGCGTCGGTCAGCGACAGCCAGTCTAGCCGCGCCTCGACCTCCGGGCCGAGAAGGCGTGACGCGCCCCCGCTCACGACGCCTCCGCCTCGCTCAGGAGGCCCTCGGCGACCAGCCGCGCCGCCCAGCCTTCGGGCCCCTCGAAGAGATGCGTCCGCCAGCCGCGCGCGCGTGCCGCCTCGACGTTGTCGGGCCGGTCGTCGGTGAACAGGATGGCGCCGGGGGCGAGGCCCGCGTCGAGCTCCAGCCGGGCGTAGATCTCGGGCTCCGGCTTCATCACCTCCATGTGCCCGGAGACGAAGGCGCCGTCGAACTCCGTCAGCACCGGATACGCCTCCTGCGCGCGGGCGAAGGTCTCGATGCCGAAGTTGCTGAGCGCCAGCACCGGCAGGCCCCGGGCGCGCAGGGCCCGCAGCAGCCGGACGGAGCGCGGGATGGCGGGCGCGCAGATCTCGATCCAGCGGTCGCGCCACATGAGGATCTCCTCGCTCCAGCGCGGATGGGCGCGGGCGCAGGCCTCGACGGTCTCGACGAAGGGCGCGCCGAGATCCACGGCGGCGTTCATGCCGTCGAGATCGACCTCCCGGAACAGCGCCCGGCGCCGCTCCGCCCCGATCTCGCGGTCGTAGAACCGCTCGGGGTGCCACTCGACGAGAACGTTGCCGATGTCGAACACCACGGCCTCCGGCGCGGCGCGCCCTCCACCCACGTCCATGCCCGCTCCCATCGTCCGAGCCTTCGTCCGCGCCCGCCCCTCACCCGGCGGTCAGCACCCCGATCACCGCCGAGACGGTGACGATGCTCACGGCGGTCGATGCCAGGATCGCGGCGGAGACGCGGGCCGGGGCGACGCCGTAATGCTGCGCCAGCATGTACACGTTGCCCGCGACGGGCAAGGCCGCGGCGGCGATCATCACCGTCGCCGCGTAGGGATCGGCGACCGGGAACAGCACGAGCGCGGAGAGCGCCACCGCCGCGGGGTGGAGCACCAGCTTGCAGAAGGTGAGCCAGGCCGCCGTGGTGAGGCGCTCCGCGGTCTTGGAGGCGAGCGAGGCGCCGATCGCGAAGAGCGCGCCGGGCGTGGCCGCCGCGCCGAGGATCGCGAGGAACTCGGCTACCGGCATCGGCAGGTCGAGCCCGGTGGCCGACCAGGCGAGGCCGGCGGTGATCGCCACGATCATCGGGTTCTTCAGCAGCCCCATGCCGACCGTGCCCAGCGTGGCGAGCCCGATGCGCCCCTCGCGCGAGCCGGTGACGAGGATCACGATGAGCGAGGAGAACACGATCAGGTCCGCCGCCAGCACCATCAGCATCGGCCCCGCCGATTGCTCGCCGAGCAGCAGCACGAACATCGGGATGCCGAGGAAGCCCACGTTGCCGATCACCGCGCACTGCGCCTCCACGGCGGACTCGGCGACCGAGAGCCCGCGCAGGAAGCCCACCACCGTGGCGAGCAGGTACACCGTGCAGGTGCCCCAGAGATAGGCGAGCAGGAACCGGGCGTCGAAGACGTCCGCGAGGCTGAGGTTCGCGGCGAAGCCGAACAGCATGGCCGAGAGCGCGAAGTAGAAGACGAACTTCGTGAGGTAGGCCGTCGCCTCCTCGGTGAAGAAGCGCGTGCGCCCGGCCCAGTAGCCGAGGGCGATCAGCGCGAAGAACGGAAGGGTCTTGAGGAAGATCGCCAGCACGCGCGCAGCCGTAGCCGCGGGCGCGGGGGGTGTCCATCGCCCCGGGCCGGTCCGGGGCGTCGCGGCCGGGCGCCGGGCATGTCCCCGGCCGGTCCCGAGGCAGGGAACGCGGACGCCGCCCCGACCGCACCCGGAGTGCGCGCCGTAAGGCTGCCGGGGTCAGGGCCGGCCGGACGCGCCGGTCAGATCGGGGTGCCCGTGTGGCGCATCGAGGGCATCAGGCCGTGGCGCGAGGCGTGGCCGGCGATCCGCATGCACAGGTCGCCGTAGTCGCGGGCCATGCCCGTGAGGTAGGTCGCCTGCGCCGCGCCGAGATCGCCCGGCCCGGACCCCTGCGCGATCTGGTCGCCGAAGCGCATCGCGGCCGTGAGGCGGCGCATGGCGAAGTCCGAGACCTCCGTCTGGATGCCCGGAAGCATCGCCCAGGGGGCGAGGGCGGGGGCGAGAGCGGCGGCCGGAAAGGCCCCGCCGGGCAACGGGCTGCGCATGGTGGACATGCCTGTCCCTCCCATCTTGTGCCCGCCCACCCTAGCCGGGCGGACGGGGGACGCCTTGATTCGTGTCAACCCGGCACGACGACGCCGCCTCAGGGCGAGGCGCGGAGCGTCTCGGGCGCCGTGCCGTCGTCGAGCCACGCCTCCAGCGCGCCGAGCGGGTCGAGATCGGCCTGCGTCACGCCGGCCGGGCCCTCGAGGATGCCGCAATGGTCGAGCCCCGGGATCATGTGGAGCGAGACGGCCGCGTCGCGGGCCTCGGCCCCGATCGCCTCGCCCACCGCCTCGTGCCAGGCCACCGTCTTGTCGGGCGTCACCAGCGGGTCGGCCCAGCCGTGCCACACGATCATCCGCCCCCCGGCCTCGGCGAAGGCGCCGATGTCGGGATCGTCGGCGTTGTACATGGCCGCGGCGGCCGCCATGCGCTCCGGATCGGCGTCGAGGTCGAACTCGAGCGGCGAGTAGTCGGACGCGGGCTCCTCCTCGAACGCCATGTTCCGCAGGAAGCTCGTGGCGAAGGCGTCGAGCAGCGGCGCGCCGCCCTCGGGCCCGGTGAGCCAGAGCGGCCAGAACGGCTCCGACCCCGCGGGCACGCCGCCCGGGTAGAGCTGCGCGCCGGAGGCGTCGCGGGGGCCCGCCCGCCACGCGGCCAGAACGCCCACCTCGGCCTCCGTGAGGCAGCCGTCGTCGGCGCCCTCGCAGGCCAGCGCGGAGAGGTCGGGCGAGCAGGAGGCCGGGTCCGCGACGGCGCCGTCCTCGGCCCCGTCCGCCGCGTCGCACTGCTCGAGCACGGCCTCCTGGATCAGCGCGGCGTCGTCTGGCCCCAGGACGCGCCCGCCGTCGGGTGCGGCGTTCGCCTGCATGAGGAAGGCCATCTTGGTGCCGACGAGGCCCGGGTAGTCCATCGCCGGGGCGCCCGCGATGATGCCGTCGAACATCTCCGGGCCGTCGAGCGCCGCGCGCATCGCCATGCGCCCGCCCGTCGAGCAGCCCTGGAAGATCGCCCGCCCGGGCGCTTCGCCGTAGAAGGCGTCGATCAGCGCCAGCGCCACGCGGTTCGTCTCGGGCACGGAGCGCCAGCCCCAGTCGCGCTCGGCCTGCGGGTCGGCATGGGCCCAGGCCGCGTCGACCACCGAGAGCCCGTGATGGCCCGAGTCGCTCGTGGCCGTCGCGTAGCCCTTCGCCAGCCCCGGCCCCATCGCGTTGATGAACCCGCCGCCCGCGTCGGCCCGGCCGAGGATGCCGCAGAACCCCCCGCAGCCCGTCTGGTAGAGCCCGCCGTTCCATTCCGTCCCGCCGCCCGGCATCGGCAGCCGCACCTCGATGGAGATGGCCGGCCGCGCCGTGGCGCGCACCTCGCAATAGGAGGGCAGGGCGCCGTAGGGGCCGTCATCGACCGCCTCCACGACGTTGGCCGAGGTCACGTGCCCGCCGTCGAGCGCAAGGTTCGCCAGCGCCTCGCAGCCGGCCGCGTCCTGCGCCCATCCCGGCGCCGCCGCCAGCAGGGCCGCCACCGCGGCGCCGCTTCCCAATGCCCTCATCGCGCATCCTCCCTCTGGTGCGAGTCGCGGGGAGGATGCAGCGGCCGGGCGCGGGCCTCAACCGCTCAGGCCCATTCCACCTCCCCGAGGAACAGGTAACCCGCGCCGTAGATCGTCTTGACGAGCCGCGGCTCCTTCGGATCGTCGCCCAGCTTCGCCCGCAGCCGCGAGACGCGCACGTCGATGGCCCGGTCGAAGCTCTCGCCCGCCGCGCCGCCGAGCGCCTCCTGGATCTGCGCCCGCGAGAGCAGGCGGCGGGGGTTCTCGAGGAACAGGCGGAGCACCTCGCCCTCCGCCTGGCTGAAGCTCACCTCCTCCCCGCCGTCCTCCGAGCCGCAGGGGCGCAGCGCGAACCGGTCGAAGTCGGCCTCCCAGCCGGCGAAGCGCGCCCGGCTCCGCGCCGGCGCGGCGGGGCGGCGGAGCCGGGCCCGGACCCGCGCGACAAGCTCGGCCGGCTCGAACGGCTTCACCACGTAGTCGTCGGCGCCCAGCTCCAGCCCCGTCACCCGGTCCTGCAGCTGCCCGCGACCCGAGACGATCACGATGGCCGCTCCCCCCTCGAGCGCCAGTCGCGACACCACGGCGAGCCCGTCGCGGTCGGGCAGGCCCAGATCGACGAGCGCCACGTCCGGCATCCCCCGCCGCAGCGAGGCCTCGAAGGCGTCGGCCCGGCCGAACGTCTCCACGTCAAGCCCCGCCCGCTCGAGGGCGCGCCGCATCACGTCGCGCAGCCCCGCGTCGTCCTCCAGCACCGCCACCCGCGCCATCACCGCCCCTCCATCGCCGCGGCCAGCTTCTCCGGCGAGAACGGCTTGGGCACCATCGGCCAGCGGGCCGCGCCCTGCCGGTAGAGCGGCGCGTCTGGCGGCAGCGACGTCATCAGCGCGGCGCGCCGGCCCCGCGCCTCGGCCGCCTCGGCCACGTCGAGGCCGGTGAGGTCGGACTTCAGCATCACGTCCGTCAGCACGAGGCCGATCCCTCCGCCAACCTCCGGCATGTCGAGCAGCGCCAGCGCCTCCTCGGCCGTCGCCGCCTCCAGCACCTGATGGCCCGCGTCGAGGAGCCGGTCGCGCACCGCCTCGCGGATGTGACCCGCATCCTCCACCAGCAGCACGAGGCAGGGCGGCAGGCCCGGAGGCGGCTGCCGCAGGGGGAGGCGGATCTGCACCCGCGCGCCGCCCTCGGCGCGGTTGGCGAGCCGCACCCGGCCGCCCGAGAGCTTCACGGTGTCGTAGACCATCGACAGGCCGAGCCCGGTGCCGTCCTCGCCCTTCGTCGTGAAGAAGGGCGCGAGCCCCCGTTCCAGGGCCTGCCCCGAGAAGCCGGGCCCGTCGTCCTCCACCGCGATCTCGAGCCACGCCCCGGCCGCGCGGGCCATCACCCGGATGCGCCCGCCGCCGCGCTCCATCAGGGCGTCGCGGGAGTTGAGCACGAGGTTGAGGAGCGCGTCGCGCAGCGCGTCCGGGTCGAGCAGCACCGGCGCCTCCAGCCCCGACGTCCGCGTGTCCAGCCGGACCGTCGCGGGCAGCCCCGAGGCGAGCGTGCGCAGCTCCGCGAGGAGCTCGCCCATGTCGGTGGCGCGCGGCTGCAGGCTGCGCTCCCCCGAGAGGCGGCCGATCTGGTCGAGCAGCGCGCCGCCGCGCGCCGCGGCCACGCCCACGGCCTCCACCGCCTCGCGCGCCTCCCCCGGCAGGTCCATCGCGGCGAGGCGGTCCTGCTGGCCGAGGATCACCGTCAGGAGGTTGCCGAAATCGTGGGCCATGCCGGAGGTGAGCTGCGCCGCGATCTGCCGCCCCGAGGCCTGGCTCACCGCCGCGCGCGCCTGCGCCTCCGCGGTGATGTCGACCGAGAGCACGTAGGCGCCCACCACCGCGCCGCCCTCCTCCTCGGGGGTGAGGCTGACGCGCACGCGGCGGCCCGACGGCTCGTGGGTGATCTCGAAGGTCTCCGCGTGCCCGGCCAGCGCGCGCTCGAGGAAGGGGCGGGCGCGGGGCCAGGTCGCGGCGCCCAGCGCCTCGGCCATGGACAGGCCGACGATCTCGGCCGGCGCGCCGGGCATCACCGAGCCCAGGCGGCGGTTCGAGAAGGTGTAGCGCCCGGCCGTGTCGACCCGCGCGATGTGGGCCGGCAGCATCTCGGTGGTGAGCCGGATGCGCGCCGCCATCGCCGTGGCGTCGGCGCGGGCCTCCTCCAGGGCCGCGTTGGCTGCGGCGAGGCGGCGGTTGGCCTGCCCCAGCTCCTCCGCGCGCGCCAGCAGCGCCTCCGACAGCACCTCCGACCGGGCCCGCAGCAGCCGCTCCTGCGCCCGGATCGCCGTGATGTCGGTGTAGACGGTGACCCATCCGCCCTGCGGCAGCGGCGCCCCCTCGACCGAGATCACCGTGCCGTCCGGGCGGGTCCGCTCGAGGTAGTGCGGCTCGAAGGCGCGGGCCTGCGCGACGCGCTCGGCCACCATCGCCTCGGGGTCGTCGAGCTCTCCGTACTCGCCCCGCACGGCGAGGAACCGCACCGTCTCCTCGAAGGTGACCCCGGGCCGCGTCAGCCGGTCGGGCAGGTCGAACATGCGCTGATAGGTGCGGTTCGACACCGCGAGCCGCAGGTCGGCGTCGTAGATCGACAGGGCCTGCCCGATCAGGTTCAGCCCCGCCCGCGTCAACGCCTGCCGGTCCGCGGTCCGCGCCATGCCGTTCCTCCCGGCGGCAGGCTAGGCGATCCCGCGTGGGGATGGAATGCGGGGCGGGCGCGGGCGATCCGGGGCGGAGGCGGCCGCGGCGCCCCGGCCCGTCGCCCCCGGTCCGGTTCCCGCGCGGCTCGTCCCGTGCCGTGCGAGCGACCGCGCCCCCCCCTAATGATCGGGCGCCCGTCATGTCGCTGGACCCGACGGCCGGGCCCGCATCCGACAGGCCCGCCGCCGGCCCGATGCGCGGCTCCCGAAGCGCATCGCCTGTCCGCCCAGGCCCTTACCCCGTGCGACCCGCACGGCCCCGGTTCCGGCCCTCCCGCCCGGACGGTCGCGCCCCGAACCCGGGCGGCTCCGACGGGCCGTTACAATTCGTTAGGATCCCGCAAGACCCCTGAGAGGTTCGCGCGTCATCCCGCCGCATGCGGAGCGGACCGGCAGAGGCGGCCCGCGCCAGGGAGGACCGCCAGATGACCGAGCCCCTTCGGACCGTTCCGGAGCATCTCGACCGCAACGCGCGGGCGTTCGGCGACGCGCCGGCCTATCGCGAGAAGGCGTTCGGCATCTGGCAGGAATGGACCTGGGCCGAGGCCCGGGTCGAGATCCACGAGATGGCGCGCGGGCTCGTCGCGCTCGGCCTCGAGATCGGCGAGCACGTCGCGGTGATCGGCCGCAACCGGCCCGAGCTCTACATGTCGATGGTCGCCGCCCAGTGCGCCGGCGGCATCCCCGTGCCCCTCTACCAGGACGCGGTGGGCGAGGAGATCGCCTACGTGCTCGGCCATTGCGGCGCCAAGTTCGTGATCGCGGGCGACCAAGAGCAGGTCGACAAGGTGCTGGAGGTGCAGGACCGGCTCGAGGGCCTGCGCCACGTCATCTACCTCGACGGGCGGGGCCTGCGGAAATACGACCACTCCGCCATGTCCTCCTTCGAGACGCTGCGGGAGCGGGGCCGCGCCACCGACGGGCCCGACCTCGGCGCCGAGCTCGACCGTCGCCTCGCCCAGCAGACGGGCGCCACCACCTGCGTGATGCTCTACACCTCGGGCACCACCGGCAAGCCCAAGGGCGTGGTGCTCTCGCACGACAACATCGTGGTCACCTCGCGCAACTCCGCCGAGTTCGACGGCCTGCGCCGGACGGACGACGTGCTGGCCTACCTGCCGATGGCCTGGGTGGGCGACTTCATCTTCTCGATCGGCCAGGCGATGGTCACGGGCTTCTGCGTGAACTGCCCCGAGAGCGCCGACACCGTGATGCACGACCTTCGCGAGATCGGGCCGACCTACTACTTCGCGCCGCCGCGCGTGTTCGAGGGCCAGCTGACCAGCGTCATGATCCGCATGGAGGACGCCTCGCCCCTCAAGCGCCGGATGTTCCACCACTTCATGGACCACGCCCGCAAGGTCGGCCCCCGGATCCTCGACGGCGAGCCGGTCTCGGCCGCGGACCGCGCCAGGTACCGCCTCGGCGAGACGCTGGTCTACGGGCCGCTGAAGAACACGCTGGGGTTCAGCCGCGTGCGGGTGGGCTACACCGCGGGCGAGGCGATCGGCCCCGAGATCTTCGACTTCTACCGCTCGCTGGGCATCAACCTGAAGCAGCTCTACGGCCAGACCGAGGCGAGCGTCTTCATCACCCAGCAGAAGGACGACGAGGTCCGCGCCGACACGGTGGGCACGCCCACGCCGGGCGTCGAGCTCAGGATCGCGGAGTCCGGCGAGGTGTTCTACCGCTCGCCCGGCGTGTTCCAGGAGTACTTCAAGAACCCCGAGAGCACGGCCTCCACGAAGGACGCCGAGGGCTGGGTCGCCACCGGGGACGCGGGCTTCGTGGAGCCCGACACCGGCCACCTGCGGATCATCGACCGGGCGAAGGACGTGGGCAAGCTCGCCTCCGGCGCCCTGTTCGCCCCCAAATACGTGGAGAACAAGCTCAAGTTCTTCCCCGAGGTCTACGAGGCCGTGGTGTTCGGCGCCGGGCGCGACTCCTGCGTGGCCTTCCTCAACATCGACCTCACCGCCGTCGGCAACTGGGCCGAGCGCAACAACATCGCCTACTCCTCGTACCAGGAGCTCGCCTCCCACCCGCAGGTGCTCGAGACGATGCGCCGCCACGTCGAGGCGGTGAACGCCTCCGTGGCCGAGGACGAGATGCTCTCGGGCTGCCAGGTCTCGCGGTTCCTCGTGCTCCACAAGCAGCTCGACGCCGACGACGACGAGCTGACCCGCACCCAGAAGGTCCGCCGCCGGATCATCGAGTCCAAGTACGCGGAGCTGATCGCCGCGCTCTACGACGGGCGCGACGAGGTCTACACCGAGACCGAGGTCACCTACGAGGACGGCCGCAAGGGGAGCATCCGCGCCACCCTCAAGCTGCAGGACGCCCGCACCGTGCCGGTGGAGGCGAAGAGCCTCGAGGCGGTGATGGAAGCCGCGGAGTGAGGCTCGCCATGCTCCTCGCCGTCCTGGCCGCGCCCGCCGCCGCGCCCGCGGCCGCATCGGACCCCGCCGACGTCGCCGACGAGTGGCGCGACCTGCACGGGCGGTGCCTGGACGCCGTCGCCACCGCC
>CAZWWR010000063.1:0-14919 GCA_964637265.1 uncultured Jannaschia sp. | reverse complement strand
ACCTCCCGGCCGCCCCCCGAGCGCCTCCGCCGATGCGGGGCGGCCGGGAGCGGGGAGCGGGCCGCGCGCGATGACGTCCCAGCGCAGCTCGCCGAACACGAGGATGCTCACGCGGGCGCCGGCGCCGGGCGTGACGCAGCGGCCCGGAGCCGGAGCGAGACGATCTGGAACGGTCTGAGGTGCAGGGAGACGCAGCCATCCACGATCTCGATCTCGCCCTCCTCCCGCTCCAGCAGGTCGCAGACGGAGACGCGGGCGATCCAACTTGCGAGCGAGACGCGAACGCGCCCCTGCCGGCGGTGAGCCTCGAAGAGGCGCAGCACGACGCCATCCGCGTCCTCCGCCGGCTTGAGCGTCTGGAGGACGACGTTGGGTGCGGTGCAGGTGGCTGGCGGTTCCAGTGCCTCGCGCACGAGCCGGGGCGGGTGGGCCATCAGGGCGGCCTCCGCCTCCACTCCGCCTCCGCGCCACCCGCCGGGATGCGGCAGCAGCGCGTAGGCGAAGCGGTGCCGCCCCTGATCCGCCGTCGCGTCGGGCATCGTCGCCGACTTGAGGAGGGACAGCCGCAGCACCTGATCGCGCACGTCGAACCCGTACTTGCAGTCGGCCAGCAGCGCGACGCCGTAGCCCCAGTCGCTGAGATCCGCCCACCCATGTGCGCAGACCTCGTAGCGCGAGGCGTCCCACGAGGTGTTCCGGTGGGTGGGCCGTTCGATCCGGCCCCACTGGATCCCGTAGGTCGCGCGCGGCGACATCACGTCGACCGGGAAGGCGACCTTGGCGAGCATGTGCGTCTGGTGCCAGTCGACCTCGGTGTCGAACCGCAGGGCGCGGGAGTCGTGCCGCAGCGACACGTCCTGCGCGATGCGGCTGTCGCGGAAGTCGCGGACGATGCGGACCGTGGCGCGGAGCGGGCCGTCCTCCAGCACCGTGATCTCGCAGGGCGTGTCGACCACCTCCATACGGTCCTCGAAGAAGGGATCGATGTCCCACGCGTCCCAGCCGACGGGGCGATCCTCGAAGACCTGCAGCACGTTGCCCAGCTGCCCCGGGATGAGCACCTCGCGGCCTTCCTGCAGATCCCGAACGGCAGTGATCTGGCCCAGCGCGTTCAGCTCCACCCTCAGGAGCGCGTTCTCCAGCACCGCTCCGCCCCCCTCGAGGCGGACGGCGAGCCCCGGGCGGGGCGGCACGGCGTCGGCGACGGGGCGCGCCGAGTAGGGCTCCATCTCGGGCATCTGCACGAGGCGGCCACCCTCGACCGGCTGGCCCTCGCCCTCGCCGGCGAGCAGCACCAGCGGCGCCGCACGGGCGGGAGCGACGTGGGCGACGGCGGCGTCCCCGTCGAGCGGAGCGACGGCCTCCTCGGTGATCTGATGGACGGTGGCGTAGTCGTGCGCGGCATCCTCGAACACCTCGGAGATCGAGGTCCCGGTGATGATGTCGTGGAACTGGTTGAGGCAGAGCCGCTCCCATGCGCGGGTCAGGTCGTGCCGCCGGCCCGACATGGCGAGCAGCGCCTCCGCCTCGTGGAGGGCGGCCTCGGCGCGGCGGTTGGCGCGCTTGATGGCGCCGTTCGAGGTAAGCACGCCACGATGCCCCTCCATGTAGAGCTCGTCGTGCCAGACGGGCAGCCCCTCGGCGGAGGCCTCGATCTCCTCGAAGGCCTCGCGCACCGTGGACATCCGCATCCTTGGCATGCCCGGCATCTCGCGGTAGGCGAAGGCCGTCTGGATCAGCCCCTCGGTCGGTCCCCCGCCGCCATCGCCGTAGCCGTAGCAGATCGGCAGGTCGCGGATGCGCTGCTTCTGGGTCGAGTGTTCCCAGGTGCCCAGAACCTCGTCGGCGGCGAGGTCCGACTTGTAGTTCGTGGCGAAGGGAAGGTACTGCACGGGCCGCGGCGTGGTCAGCACGTGGGTGAGCACCTTCGTCCCGTCGATCCCCTGCCACCAGAAGGTCGACGGCATCCGGTTGTGCTGGTTCCAGTTCAGCTTGTTCGTCGAGAACCAGCGAAGCCCGGACTGGGCCATGAGCTGAGGCAGGCACCAGGGGAAGCCGAACGTGTCGGGGAGCCACAGGACGGGGCTCTCCGCTTCGCCGAAGCGCATCCGGAACCAGTGCCGCGCCAGCGTGATCTGACGCACGAGGCTCTCGGGGCCGGGCAGGTTCACGTCGGGCTCGACCCACATCCCCCCCATGACCTCCCACTGGCCGCGGGCAACGGCCGCGCGCACGCCGTCGAAGATCTCCGGGTAGTCCTCCTCGAGGAACTGGTAGAGGATCGCCTGGGAGTTCGAGAACCGGAAGCCCGCATATTCCTGCATCAGCCGCAGGGCGTTGGAGGTGGTGCGGGCGATCTTCCTGCGCATCTGCGAGACGGGCCAGAGATAGGCGATGTCCATGTGGGCGTGGCCGACGGCGTGGAGCATCACGTCCTGCGGCTGCCCGGCCCCGGCGATGTCCGCGCGGAGCTGCGCGAGTGCGGCCGGGACGGAGGCGTAGAAGGCGGGCCCGCCCACAGGGTCGCGCGTGTCCAGTATGAGGAATGCGCGGTCGAGCGCCGTCAGCAACGCGTGCCGCTCGGAGCGGCGGTCGAGGAGCGTCTGCGCCGTCTTGAGCGCCGCGTTCGCGAGCCAGAGGAACTGTTGCGTGGGCTTGTCGCGCATGACCAGCCGGCAGGTCTCCATGTAGAGCTTGGCGTTGCTGTTCGGGTCGGGCGGCCAACCAGAGAGGCCCGTCCAGCCGTGGAGGGCGAGCTGGTGGCGCTGCCCGTCCTGGAGGTGCTGAGGCAGCGGGACGGTGTGGTGGTAGCGGTCGGCCGAGGCGATGGGACGCCCGTCGACATACACGAGCGCCTCCGGATGGGTGAAGATGTCTCCGGCCACGCCCATCGGCAGGTGCAATGCGAGGTTGCCCTCCCAGTCGGTCGGGACGGTGAAGTGGCTGCGGAGCAGGAAGTTCAGGCTGGGGCGGCCCCAGTAGGAGCGATGCGGGATCACCTCCCAGTCCGACGGATCGGCGTGGATCGGGGGCTCCGCCGCCGCGTCAGGCAGTTCGCGGATCCGGAACGGCGGAAGGGGCGCGGCCTCCCGGAAGACGAGGTTGCGGATCAGCTCGACGCGCTTGGCGATCTTCTCGGCGGTGAAGCGGGCTTCGTGGGACATGCGGAACCGGGCCTGATTTCCCCCAGATTACCCCTCCCCCCTCCGCAGGGAAGCCCGCCGCGGGCGACCGCCCCCCTAGGGAGGCGAAGCCGCATCAGACCGGCCCTCAGCCCGCCGTGTCGAGCGTGAAGCCTGGCACCTGCCCCCGGAAGACGGTGGGCGTCCGTTCCGCCTCTGCCTCGAGCTGGGCCGCTCTTTCCGGAGCGCCCCAGGGGCGGTCGAGGTCGGGCCACGGGATCGCGTCGATCAGGAGCCGGGTATACGGGTGCTGCGGGTCGCCGATCACCTCGCCCGGCGGGCCGGCCTCGGCCACGCGGCCCTTGAAGAGGACGATCACGTAGTCCGACACGTGGTAGGCCGTCGCGAGATCGTGCGTGATGTAGAGGATCGAGATCCCGTACTGGTCCTTGAGGTCGTAGATGTTCTTCAGGATCGACGCCCGGAGCGAGGCGTCCACCATCGAGACGGGCTCGTCGGCGATGAGGAGCTTCGGGCTCAGCATCAGCGCGCGCGCCACGATCAGCCGCTGCCGTTGCCCGCCCGAGAGCTGGTGCGGATAGCGGCGCAGCACGAGGCTCGGGTCCAGCCCGACGGCCGTGCAGGCCTCCTCCATCTTCTCCTGCACCTGCGCGTCGGAGGTGGCGTAGCCGAAGCGCTTGAAGGGGAAGCGCAGCGCGTGGTCGACCCGGTAGAACGGGTTGAAGCAGGCGTAGGGGTCCTGGAACACGGCCTGGACCTGCTTGCGGAAGTCCAGCGACTCCGCCTGCGACATGCGCGCGATGTCCTTGCCCTCGAAGAGCACCTCCCCCGTCGAGGGAGGATTGAACCCGAGCATGATGGAGCCCATCGTCGACTTGCCCGAACCGGACTGCCCGACGATCGAGATGATCTTGGGCACCTCCCCGTCGAGCGAGAACGACATCGGATGGAGCGCCGTGACCTCGCCGTAGGTCTTGGTCACGTTCCGGAACTCCAGCAGCGGCACCCCGGCCGTGCCGCGGCCCTTCGGCGCCGCGCCGGAGGGATCCAGGAAGCTCTCCCCGCCGACCAGCGGGACGGAGGAGATCAGCTCGCGGGTGTAGGGGTGCTTCGGGGCCTCGATGATCTGGCGCACGAGCCCGTGCTCGACCAGCTCCCCGTCCTTCAGCACGGCCAGCTCGTCCACCGACTGCGCCATCAGCCCCATGTCGTGGCCGATCAGGATGAGGCCCGAGCCGATCCGCTCTTGCACGTCGCGGAGCGTCTGCATGACCTGCCGCTGCGTGATGACGTCGAGCGCGGAGGTGGGCTCGTCGGCGATGATGAGGTCGGGCGACAGGATCACGCCCAGCGCGATGCAGGCGCGCTGCTTCATGCCTCCCGACAGCTCGTGCGGGAAGAGGCGGCCCACATGCGTCCCGAGACCCACCGAAGTCAGCGCCTCCTCGGAGCGCCGCTTGAGCTCCTTCTGATCGCTCACGCCCTCATGCGTGCGCACCGCGTCCCAGAGCTGATCCTCGATCCGCATGACCGGGTTGAGCGAGTTCATCGCCCCCTGCGGGATGTAGGCCACGCGGGAGAGGCGGGCGCGGCGCATCCCCTCGTCGTCGAGCTCCAGCACGTCCGTGCCCGCGAGGTCGATCGTCCCCTGCGAGACCCTGCCCGGCGGGGCCAGCATCCGCATCACGGCGAGCGCGGTGGTGGTCTTGCCCGAGCCGCTCTCGCCGATGAACCCGACGCGCCGCCCGCGCGCGACCGAGAGCGAAAGGTCCGAGACGGCGTGGACAACGCCCTTCGTGGTCGGGAACTCGATCGAGAGGTTCTCGATGCGGACGGCGGTGTCCCGGGGTTCGTCTAGCATCGGATCGCTCCTCTCCTCGCCCGCCCCGGGCTCGACCCGGGGCCTCGTGCCACCCATGCCGGCCGGGGCCGCCTCGACCGTCCGGCCGCGGCCCCGCATGCCCGGCGGGTGCCGCGTGCGAGACCGCTCACAGCCGCCTCAGCCGCGGGTTGCTGACCTCGTCCAGGCCGAGGTTGATCAGCAGCAACCCGATGAACATGACCCCGAGCAGGATCGTCGGCAGGCCCCACCACCACCAGAGGTTCTGGATCAGGGCGCCCGCGTTGATCGCCTCGTAGATGGTCCGGCCGAGCGTCGGCACCCGCTGCGGGCCGAGGCCCAGCACCTCGAGCCCCACGGCCGTGACGATGGAGGTCGTCACGTTCGCGATGAAGGAGCCGAAGAGATAGGGCACGAGGTTCGGCATCATCTCGCGGAACATGATGTGCGGCGTCGAGGCGCCCGAAAGGCGCGCCATCTGGACGTAGCCCGACTGCTTCATCGAGAGGACCTGAGCCCGGATGAGCCTCGTCGGAGACTGCCAGACGAAGCCCGCGATCAGGAACGCCATCATCGTCAGCGACACGTCCCCGAAGGAGGACTGGAACACCACGAGGATCAGCAGCGGCGGGATCGTGATCATCACGTCCGAGAGCACGCGGATGATGTCGTCCGTCCGCCCGCCGACGAAGCCCGCGGTGAAGCCGAGGATGATGCCCGTCGTCATCCCGATCAGCGACGCGAGGAGCCCCACGAAGAGCGAGTTCGGCGCCCCGATCACGATGGCCGCCAGCATGTCGCGCCCCGAGCCGTCCGTGCCCAGCGGGTGCGCCAGCGTGCCCTCCTGCCCGCGCAGGTTCTCGAAGCCGATCGGCGGCACGCGGGGCAGGCCGGATCCCACGAAGACGAGGTCCGGGTCCCAGAACAGCCGGCCGAGCAGGCCCAGTGCCACGATCCCGAGAAGGATTCCGGCGCCCCACATGAGCTTGGGGTTGAACCAGGGATTGTCGAAGCGCCGCATCCGCTTCCGCTGGCGGCGCTCCTCCTTGGTGAGCGGGACGGCCGGGCTCTCGGCGGGGGCCGCGTCGTCGTCGGTGGAGTAGCTGGTCATGGCGTCCTCCTCACGTCGCGCCGTGGCGGATGCGCGGGTCGATGAACGGGTAGATCAGATCCACCAGGAACACGCTGAGCGCCGTCATCAGGATGATGACGTAGCTGACCCCCTGGATGACGGGGAAATCCTGGTTGAGGATCGCGTCGTAGAGGAGCTTCCCCATCCCGTTGTAGGCGAAGATGCGTTCCACCAGCACCTGGCCCGCGATCAGCGTGCCGACCTTCAGCGCGAAGGCCGTCACCTGCGGCAGGATCGCGTTGCGGATCATGTAGCGGTACAGGATGTAGCGCGGCCGCAGCCCCTTCGCCTTGGCGAGCATGACGTAGTCCTCGCCCTGGACCGAGATCATGAGCCCCCGCATCCCCAGCGCCCAGAAGCCGAAGGTCACGATGACGATGGCGAGCGCCGGCAGCGTGCCGTGGTGGATGACCGACCGGACGAAGCTCCAGGTCCAGCCCGGCTCGACAGTCAGGCCGTAGGCGCCGGTGATCGGGAACCACTGGAGCTGCGCTGCGAAGACCCACATCAGCAGGAGTCCCGACAGGATCGGCGGGATGGCGGTGAAGACCATCGCCGCCGGGATCGCCAGCTTCAGCAGCCGCGGGCTCTCCTCCCAGACCATCAGGGCCCCGAGCAGGTTGCCGATGACGAAGGTGATGACGAGGCTCAGGATCATCAGCCCCAGCGTCCAGGGCAGCGCTTGGGCGATCAGCGTCGCGACGGGGGTCGGGAATGAGGCGGTTGAGAGGCCGAAATCGAAGGTCAGCGTGTTCCAGAGGTAGCTCAGGTACTGTTGGATCAGAGGCCCGTCGATGCCCATCGAGCTGCGGAGCTGCGCCAGGATCTCGTCGGAGTTTGCGATGGAGCCTGCCCCCGCCGCCATCCGGCCCAACGCGATCTCGGCCGGGTCGACAGGGCTGAGCCGCGGGATGATCCAGATCAGCGTCGAAGCGATCAGGACCGTGAGCACCAGCGTCAACAGGCGGTTCAGTATGTAATCCCTCGGGATACCGGCCATGGCGTCCTCCCCCTTCCTCTGCTCCGCCCCCTGTCACCGGGGGCCGGACCGGGGGGCGATCCCGCCGCCCTCCGGCAGGTGGGCCGCCGCGTCAGGCCGCCTGGCCCGCGCTCCCGCGGCTGATCGCGTGGTTCCAGCCCGACAGCACGAGCCGTTCGTCGGGATGGGCGTTGCCGGGCTCGATCCGGTCCTTGCCGTCGTACTTCTGCACGAGCACCGTCTTGCGCATCCGGTCCGACCGGTTGGGCATCGAGCCGTGCAGCGTGAAATAGTGGAAGAAGACCACGTCCCCGGCCTCCGCCTCCACGACCGTCGCGCCCTCGATCGGATACTGGTCGAGCACGTCGTTCTGCCTCCGCCCGTCCGCGCCCTCGACGCGCCCCAGCCGGTGCGACCCCGGATAGACCCTCAGGCATCCCATCTCGTCGGTGGCATCCGAGACATGGACGATTCCCGCGATCATGCTGTCGTTCACGGTAGGGAAGTAGGGCCAGTCCTGGTGCATCGGGAAGGGCGAGCCGGCCTCGGCGGGCTTCTGGAAGAGCTTCGAGTGGTGCAGCACGATGTCGTCGCCCAGGATCTCGCGCGCGACGTCGAGGAAGGGCGGGCTGAGGAAGGCGTTGAGCCAGGTTCGCGAGTACTTCTGGACGTTGTGCGTGTGCAGGATCCGGTCGCCCGCGCGGGCGATCTTGCCGGTCTCGCTGCCGTCCCAGGTGGCGTCCACCTGATCGCCAGAGGCGGTGAGCTGCGCGACGATGCGGTCGAAATCGCGCGCCATCGGGGCCAGCGCCGTGGGGTCGAACACGCCGCGCGCGTGGTAGTAGCCGTGTTCTCGGAAGGACTCTCTGATGGAGGACATCTGGGGGGTGGCCTTCGTGCTTGCCGGTTGGGTGACGGGGCCCCGGGTCCCGCCGGTGATCGCGTGTCCCCTGCCCCGCCCGTCCCGGCCTCGGGCCGGGACCTCGCGGTGTGGGCGGATGGGCGGCGGCGCGAGCGCCGCCGCCCGAATGGCCCGGCTCGGGGGCCGGGCGTTTGCCGGAGGCGGCACGGCCGTCTCCGATGGGCCCGGGCCCGAAGGCCGGCGCCCGATGCGTTCGGGCTACTCGGCCTTCTCGAGGTTGTGGATGATCTGGTGGGCCGTGTTCCACCAGAAGAACGGGTGGTTGTAGTAGTTCTCGTTGGTTGGCCAGCCCGTCCAGTAGGTCGTGTTGAACGGGATCAGCTTGGCCGACTGCACGAGCGGGATGAACGGCATCTCGGCGTCGAGATACTGGTAGGCCTCCGCCACCAGCCCGGGGATCTCCGGATCTCCCAGGGGTCGCGCCTCGATATCGGCCATGATCTCGGTGTAGGCCTGCGCGGCCTCCGAATCCCACCGCGACGTGTTGTTGAATCCGGGCGAGCGTTCGCCCACCGGCACCACGTCGTCGGTCGTGTAGCGGCCCATCGAGGCCCAGGGTTCGTTCACCGAGCCGCAGGAGAGCCACGAGTAGGTCATCTCGTAGGAGCCGAAGGGCAGCACCTCGCCCCAGAAGACGCCGTTCTCGACCGGCACCGAACGGGCGTCGATGCCCGCGCGTTGGAGCTGCTCCACGATCACGTCGATGGTGCGCGTGTACTCGAGCGAGGCCGAGTTCACGTGGATCTCGACCGAGAGCGTCTCGCCGTCCTTTTCGTAGTAGTCGCCGTTGCGCGTCCAGCCGGCCTCCTCGATCAGCGCCTGGCCCGCCTCCACGTCGGCGCGCTCGGGCAGGCCGTAGCCCGCATCGACCACCGCGCTCACGAACGGCTCCATCGAACCGTACTCGGCGAACATCGTGCGCGACGGGGTGGTCGCGCCCTCGACGGCGACGTTCACGATCTGCGTCCGGTCGATGATGCTGGCCACCGCCTTGCGCATGTTGGGGTCGTCCCAGGGCGCGACGGTGGTGTTGATCTCGAGCTGCCGCGCGCAGGGGTCGGAGGCGGCGTAGGGGTAGTCGTCGTACCATGCGATGACGTTGGGGTTCTGCGCCCGCATCGCCTCGAACGTGCCGACGCTCACGTTCTGCGCCGCGTCGAGCTGGTTCGTCACGAGGAGCTGCGCGCGGCTCTCCTCGCCGCCCGTCTCGAGGAAGATGACGCGCTGTGGCTCGGGGAGCTCCATGAAGCCCGTCGCCGCGCCCCACCAGTCGTCGTTCCGATCCCAGATGGCCCGGTTCGAGGCGGCCGAGCTGAATGTGTACGGGCCCGTGCCGATGGGCTCGGGGAAGGTGAAGGTCGCCGGATCCTCCTCCGCCCAGACGTGCTCGGGCATGATCAGGAACGAGCCGAAGATGCGGATGCCGAAGTTCTCGACCATGAAGCGGGGGTTGGGCTCGGTCAGCGTGAAGCGCACGGTGAGGTCGTCGACCTTCTCGATGCTCTCGACCTGCGCCCGGAGCTGGGCGGCCTCGCGCGCCGTGATCTCCTCGTTCTCGAGCGCCATGTTCACCGTGAACACCACGTCGTTTGCGTCGAACGCCTCGCCGTCCGACCAGGTGACGCCCTCGCGAATCGTCATGGTGAACTGGCTCGCGTCCTCGTTCTGCTCGAAGCCGGTGGCCAGCCACGGATCGAGGTCGCCCGTGTTGTAGTTCAGGATGAACAGGGGCTCCCACATGGCCTGGTGGCCGCCATGCATCCGCCGCACGCCGGTGCCGTCCGTGAACCAGTTGAAGTTCTCCGGGTCGGTGATCGTGCGGTCGAGGTCGAACACCACCGTGTCCTCGCGCGCCACGTCCTGCGCCGCGGCCATGCCGGCGGTCAGCGCCAGTGCGGAGGTCAGGCCCAGAAGTCGTCTCGTCATCCTAGTCTCCCTTGGGAAGCCCGGCGGAGTCTCTCGCCCCGCTCGGTGCGTGGTCATCTCAGATAGTCCAGGACGAGCACGCGCGTGCCCGTCTCGGGAAGGTCCCCGGGGCCGATCTCGATCCGCGGCGCGTTGGCGAAGCGGACGGCATCCTCGCGGAAACCGCGCAGGAAGCCGTCGATCCACATGGTGTTGTTCGGGCGGTAGGCCAGCGTGCGGAAGTGCATCGGGATCACGAGGCGCGGCCGGGCGCGGTGGATCATCTCCATCAGGTCCGGAAGCTCGATGGTCAGGTAGCCGCCGGCGAGGGCCAGGAGCACGTCGACGTCCTCGAAGAAGGCGATCTGCTCGTCGGTGAGCGGATTGCCGACGTCACCCATGTGGGCGATCGTCAGGCCGCCATGCCCCCATTTGTACATTCCGTTCTGGCCTGGAACGCCGCGGGGATGGTCGACCCATTCCGCCGCCTCGACCGCCTCGACCGTGAACGGACCCGCCTCCAGGCGTCCGCCGTCGAGCGCCACGTCCAGCGCATTCACCACGATGGGGTCGCCCGCGATCAGGTCGGCCCGGCAATGGGCATCGTCGTCGTCGGACGAGACGATCACGACGTCCGCCGTCTCCTCGATCGGCGCGTAGCCCACGCCCTCGGGGGTGTAGGGGTCGGTGATGACCGAACCCTCCGCAGCCTCCAGCTTGAAGGCGGCGTGCCCGAACCACGTGACGCGCAAAACGATCCTCCCCCCGCCCCGCCCGGGACGGCCGTAACGTCACGATGACCGATTCCGGCACGCACGTCCAGCATACCTATGCACTGTCACCCCCTCCGGCAGCCGAATCCGGTGGGGATGCTGGAGAACGGCGGATCGCGAGCCAGCCTTGATCTCTAGAAACCACGACGGGGGTCCGGATGCCGTTCCCCGAGGCATGGAACGCACTTGGCGAGGCCAGGCCTGCGAGGCGGGACAGGCCCGATGCCCGGACCGGGACGGGATCGCGCCCCGTCCGGAAAAAAGAAGACCCCCGGCCGACAGGCCAGGGGTCCGCGTTCGCATCGTCGGCGAGGCACGAAGCCCGTCCGGGTCCGGCTCAGAGCAGACCTTCGCGCTGGGCCTTCTTCCGGGCGAGCTTCCGGGCGCGGCGGATCGCCTCCGCCTTCTGCCGCGCGCGCTTCTCCGAGGGCTTCTCGAAGTGCTGGCGCAGCTTCATCTCGCGGAAGACGCCTTCGCGCTGAAGCTTCTTCTTCAGGGCGCGGAGCGCCTGATCGACGTTGTTGTCGCGTACGCTGACCTGCATCGTGGGTGTCACCACCTTCCTGGTTCGAGTTGCATGTCGTGCAGGAGGTGGCCTCATAGCCCCGCGTCCCTAGCTTGTCCAGCGACCACACCTGCCCCGGAGCCGCCCATGACCCACGTCAAGGACCGCATCCTCGATGCCGCCCTGCCCCACGTGCCCTTCGACGGCTGGTCGGAGGCGACGTTCCGCGCGGCCGTGGGCGAATCCGGCACGACGCCGGCCGAGGCCCGCGCCGCCTTTCCCCGCGGGGCCGTCGACCTCGCGGTGCACTTCCACCAGAGGGGCGACGAGGAGATGCGCCGCCGGCTCGCCGAGGCGGACCTGTCGGAGATGCGCTTCCGCGACCGGGTGGCCCAAGCCGTCAGGACCCGCATCGAGATCGCCTCCCCCAACAAGGAAGCCGTGCGCCGCGGGATGGCGCTGTTCTCGCTCCCGATGCACGCGGCCGACGGGACGAAGGCGCTGTGGGGCACCGCCGACGCCATCTGGACGGCGCTGGGGGACCGGTCCGACGACGTGAACTGGTACACCAAGCGGATGACGCTCTCCGGCGTCTACTCCTCGACGGTGCTCTACTGGCTCGGCGACGAGTCCGAGGGGAGCCGGGAGACCTGGGGCTTCCTCGACCGCCGCATCGAGGACGTGATGCGCATCGAGAAGGTCAAGGCGGCGGTGAACCGCTCGCCGTTCCTCTCCCGGCTGATGGCGGGGCCGAACATGTTGCTGTCCCGCGTCCGCCCGCCGATGCGCCCGCCCAAGGACCTCCCGGGCCTCTGGCAGCCGCCCCCGCCCAAGCCGCCCGAGCATTGAGGACGGCGCCGCGATGGGCGCCCTCGCGCCGGGGCTGCATGCCGTCCCGCCCGGCCATCTGGCGACGGTCGTGACGCATCTCGAGATGACCGCCCGGCCCGACCCCCGCCCGGTGCCGGACCTTCCGCTCGCGCTCCGCCACCTCGAAGCACCGGATACGGAGACCTACCGTGCGCTCTTCCGCAGGGTCGGCGCGGCGTGGCTCTGGCAGTCGCGCCTCGCGATGGAGGACGACGCGCTCGCGCCCATCCTGTCCGATCCGCGGGTCGAGGTATTCGAGGTGCGCGGGGACGACGCCGTGGTCGGCATGCTCGAGCTCGACTTCCGCAAAGCGGGCGAGTGCGAGCTCGCGTTCCTGGGCCTCGTCGCGGAGGCGCAGGGCACCGGCGCGGGGCGCTGGCTGATGGGGCGCGCCCTCGAACGGGCCTGGTCGCGGCCGATCACCCGCCTATGGGTGCACACCTGCACGCTCGACCATCCGGCGGCTCTGGGCTTCTACCGCCGCAGCGGCTTCACCGTCACACGGCAGGAGGTCGAGATCCTCCGCGACCCCCGCCTCGCCGGTCTCCTGCCCGAAGACGCGGCCCCCCACGTTCCGCTCGCGGTGGAAGCCCGCGGCGCGGCGGGGTAAGCGCCTCCCGAGACGAGGAGGCCCCGCATGTCACATGGCACCCCCCGGCCGATCACGGCCCGACCCGACCGGCCGCTCCGGGGCGCGGCCGAGGTGCCCGGCGACAAGTCGGTCAGCCACCGGTCGCTGATCCTCGGCGCGATGGCCGTCGGCGAGACGCGGATCACGGGCCTCCTGGAGGGCGAGGACGTGCTGGCGACCGCGGCGGCCATGCGGGCCTTCGGCGCCCAGATCGAGCGGGACGGGGACGTCTGGTCGGTCCACGGCGTCGGCGTGGGGGGGCTGCTGGAGCCTTCGGACGTGATCGACTGCGGCAACGCGGGGACGGGCGTGCGGCTTCTGATGGGGGCGATGGCAACCCATGACATGACGGTAACGTTCACGGGCGACGCCTCGCTCCGGTCTCGGCCGATGGGCCGCGTGACCGGCCCGTTGGCGGGGTTCGGCACGCGCGCCCACGGCCGCCGGGGCGGGCGGTTGCCGATGACGGTGATCGGCGCCGCCGAGCCCGTGCCCGTCCGTCACGCGCTCGAGGTGCCGTCCGCTCAGGTCAAGTCGGCCCTCCTGCTGGCCGGGCTCAACGCGCCGGGCGAGACCGTGGTGATCGAGCGCGAGCCCACGCGCGACCATACGGAGCGGATGCTCCGGGGCTTCGGCGCCGAGGTCCGCGTCGCCGATGGCCCGGAGGGGCGCGAGATCGCCGTGACCGGCCGGCCCGAGCTGCGGCCCCAGACCATCGCCGTGCCGCGGGATCCGTCCTCGGCCGCCTTCCCGGTCTGCGCGGCCCTGGTCGTGCCGGGCTCCGACGTGCTGGTGCCCGGGATCGGGCTGAACCCCACCCGCGCCGGCCTCTTCGAGACGCTACGGGAGATGGGCGCCGACTTGTCATTCGAGAACCGGCGCGAGGAAGGCGGCGAACCCGTGGCCGACCTCCGCGCCCGCCACTCCCCCGAGATGCGCGGCGTCGAGGTGCCGCCCGAGCGGGCCGCCTCGATGATCGACGAGTACCCGATCCTCGCAGTGGTCGCCGCCCACGCGGAGGACGCCACCACGATGCGCGGGGTCGGCGAGCTGCGCGTGAAGGAGAGCGACCGGATCGACGCGATGGCCGCCGGGCTGCGGGCCTGCGGGGTCGAGGTCGAGGAGGGCGAGGACTGGTGGATCGTCCACGGTCGCGGTCCCGGCGGCGTGGCCGGGGGGGCGGAGGTCGCCGCGCGTCTAGACCACCGCATCGCGATGTCGCTGCTAATCTGCGGGATGGCCGCGCGGGCGCCCGTGACGGTCGACGACGCGGCGCCCATCGCCACGTCCTTCCCGGATTTCGTTCCCCTCATGGAGCGGCTCGGCGCCGGGATCGAGATGTGCGGTGCGCGCACGTGAGAGAAGGAGGGAGGCCCGCATGATCTTCACCGTCGCCGTCGACGGCCCGGCCGCGGCCGGCAAGGGCACCGTCAGCCGAGCGCTGGCCGAGCGCTTCGGGCTCGCGCATCTCGACACCGGGCTCCTCTACCGCGCCGTGGGGGTCCGCACGCTCGCGGGCGAGGAGGCGGTGGGCGCCGCCGGAGCGCTCACGGAGGCGGATCTCGCCCGCCCCGACCTGCGCGGCGCGGAGGCCGCCGCCGCGGCGAGCCGGGTGGCGGCCCAGCCGGAGGTCCGGGCCGCCCTGCGGGAGTACCAGCGCCGCTTCGCGCGACGCGAGGGCGGCGCGGTGCTCGACGGGCGCGACATCGGGACGGTGATCTGCCCGGAGGCCGAGGTGAAGCTCTACGTCACCGCCAGCCCCGAGGTCCGGGCGGAGCGGCGCTACCTCGAACTGAGCGCGCGGGATCCGGAGGCGACGCGGCAGGGCGTCCTCGAGGACGTGCTGGCGCGGGACGCCCGCGATATGGGCCGGGCCGACTCGCCGCTGCGCGCCGCCTCGGACGCGACCGTGCTCGACACGTCGGAGATGGACGTCTCGGCCGCCGTCTCCGCCGCCGAGGCCGCCGTGCGCCTCGCCTGGCGGGGCTGACCGCGCCCCCGCCTTTCTGAGCCGTTCAAGCGGCCGACGGCACCGCGTGAGAGCCCTTCACGACGCCGTGCGCCGCTCCTCGAAACTCATCTCGATGAAGGACGGCACGTGGTCGCCGAGGCCCACGATGCGGCTGCCGCCCCGGCCCGACGCGCGTCCGCCCCGGCCCCGCTGCGACGGCTGCGCCTCGCTGCCCGTCCGCGTGCCGGAACGGCCGGTCTCGGGCGCG
>CAZWWR010000062.1:0-15213 GCA_964637265.1 uncultured Jannaschia sp. | reverse complement strand
CCGGACGCCGCGCTCGGCCAACCCCGTCGCGGCGCCCGCCGGGCCCGACCCGGTGACGCCCGACGCGGCCACGGTCGAGGCCATCGTGCGCGGCCGCCACGGCGACCCCTTCTCGGTGCTCGGCGCGCACGAGGCCGACGGCCGAATGGCGTTCAACGTCTTCGCCCCCGACGCGGCGCAGGTCGAGGTGATCGACGAGAAGGGCAAGCCCGCCCTCTCGCTCGAGCGCGTCCACCCGGAGGGCTTCTTCCACGGGGTCACGCCCCGGAAGCGCAAGCCCTTCGCCTACCGCCTGAAGTGCCGCGCGGGCGAGCACGAATGGGAGAGGCACGACCCCTACGGCTTCCCGCCCTTCCTGGGCGAGCTCGACGAGCACCTGATCGCCGAGGGCCGCCACGAGCAGCTCTGGAAGCGGCTCGGCGCCCATCCCGTCACCCACGAGGGCGTGGAGGGCGTGAGCTTCGCCGTCTGGGCGCCCAACGCCCGGCGGGTCTCGGTGGTGGGGCACTTCAACGCCTGGGACGGCCGCCGCAACCCGTTGCGCCGCCGTCTGGGCGGCGGCCTGTGGGAGCTGTTCGTGCCCGGCATCGGGCGCGGCGAGCTCTACAAGTTCGAGATCGTCGGAGCCTATGGCGAGCTGCTGCCGCTCAAGGCCGACCCCGTCGCCTTCGCGATGGAGACGCCGCCGGGCACGGGCTCCCTCGTCTCGGGCCGCGTCGCCCATGACTGGCAGGACGGCGAGTGGCGTGACCGCGGGCGCGAGGATCTGCGCGGCAAGCCGGTCAGCATCTACGAGGTGCATCTGGGCTCCTGGCGCCGCGGCGACGGCGACACCGTGCTGAGCTACCGGGACGTGGCGCCCATGCTGGCCGAGTACGTGGAGGAGATGGGCTTCACCCATGTCGAGTTCCTCCCCCTCTCGGAGCACCCCTACACGCCCTCCTGGGGCTACCAGCCCATCGGCCTCTTCGCGCCGACCTCGCGCTTCGGCGGGCCGGAGGACTTCGCCGCCATGGTGGATCACCTCCACGGCCGCGGCATCGGCGTCATCATGGACTGGGTGCCCGCGCACTTCCCCTCGGACGAGCACGGGCTCGCGCGGTTCGACGGCACCGCCCTCTACGAGCACGAGGATCCGCGGCAGGGCTTCCACAAGGACTGGAACACCCTGATCTACAACTTCGGCCGGACCGAGGTGGCGAACTTCCTGCGGGCCTCGGCGCTCTACTGGCTCGACGACCTGCACGTGGACGCGCTGCGCGTCGATGCGGTCGCCTCGATGCTCTACCTCGACTACTCCCGCGACGACGGCGAGTGGGTGCCCAACCGCTACGGCGGCCGCGAGAACCTCGACGCGATCGACTTCCTGCGCGGCACCAACGCCTCGGTGGAGGTCAACACTTCCGGCTACACCATCGCCGAGGAGTCGACGGCCTTCCCCGGCGTCTCGCGGCCGACCGACGAGGGCGGGCTGGGCTTCGACTTCAAGTGGAACATGGGCTGGATGCACGACACGCTGAAGTACATCCAGGAGGACCCGATCAACCGGAAGTACCATCACCACCTGATGACCTTCGGCCTCCACTACGCCTTCAGCGAGAACTTCGTGCTGCCCATCAGCCACGACGAGGTGGTGCACGGGAAGGGCTCTCTGCTCGGCCGGATGCCGGGCGACCGCTGGCAGCGCTTCGCCAACCTCCGCACGTACCTGTCCTTCATGTGGACGCACCCGGGCAAGAAGCTGCTCTTCATGGGCTCGGAGTTCGCGCAGGAGCGGGAGTGGAACTTCGACCGCTCGCTCGACTGGCACCTCCTCGAGGACGGCGCCCATGCCGGGATCCAGGCGCTGGTGCGCGACCTCAACCGCCTCTACCGGGACCTGCCCGCGCTGCACGAGCTCGACTGCGCGCCCGAGGGCTTCCGCTGGATCGAGGGGGGCGACGTCGAGAACAGCGTGTTCTCCTACCTCCGCCTCGGGCAGGAGGGGACGCCGCCCGTCGCCGTGGTGGCGAACTTCACCCCCGTCCCGCGGGAGGGCTACCGGATCGGGTTGCCGCACACGGGCCGCTGGCGCGAGGCGTTCAACTCCGACGCGCGCGACTACGGCGGAACCGGGACGGGCTCGGGCGGTTATGTCGAGGCCGGCGCCGAGGGGACGCACGGGCAGCCGGCCTCCGCGTCGCTGACCCTGCCGCCTCTGGGCGCCGTCGTCTTCACCCCCGACGCCTGAGAGCGCGCATGACCCAGACCTACTTCCGCGTCGAGGCGGGCTCGGATGCTCCCCTCGGCGCGACCTGGGACGGATCGGGCACGAACTTCGCCCTGTTCTCCGCCCACGCCACCAAGGTTGAGCTCTGTCTCTTCAACGACTCGGGGCAGCGCGAGGTGGCGCGCATCCCGCTGCCGGAGTTCACCCACCAGGTCTGGCACGGCTACCTGCCCGGGGTCCGGCCGGGGCAGCTCTACGGCTACCGCGTGCACGGCCCCTACGCGCCGCAGGAGGGGCACCGCTTCAACCCGAACAAGCTTCTGCTCGACCCCTACGCCCGGGCCCATCGCGGCCCGCTGCGCTGGCACGATTCGCTGTTCGGCTACCGCGTCGGCCACCGCAACGGAGACCTCTCCTTCGACCGCCGCGACAGCGCGCGCTCGATGCCCAAATGCGTCGTGGTCGATCCCGCCTATACCTGGGGAGACGACCGAAACCCGCGCACGCCCTGGAACGAGACCTTCGTGTACGAGGCCCATGTCGGCGGCATGACGAAGGGCTACGGCGGGATCGAGGAGCCCCTGCGCGGCACCTTCGAGGGCATGGCCGACGAGAAGGTCGTCGCCCGCCTCAAGGAGCGCGGCGTGACGGCGGTGGAGCTGCTGCCGATCCACGCCTTCCACGACGACCGGATGCTGTTCGAGAAGGGCCTCGTCAACTGGTGGGGCTACAACACGCTGGGCTTCTTCGCGCCCGCCTCGCGCTACCTCGCCCGCGACGGCGACATCGAGGGGTTCAAGCTGCTCGTGCGGCGCCTCCACGACGCCGGCCTCGAGGTGCTGCTCGACGTGGTCTACAACCACACCGCCGAGGGCAACCAGATGGGCCCGACGCTCAGCTTCCGCGGCATCGACAACGCCTCCTACTACGTGCTGGGCGAGGACAGGCGCTACACGTTCGACACCACGGGCACCGGCAACTCGCTCAACATGCGCAACCGGCGCGTCCTGCAGATGGTGATGGACTCGCTGAGGTACTGGGTGGAGGAGTGCCACGTCGACGGCTTCCGCTTCGACCTCGCCTCCACGCTGGGACGCGACCGCGACGAGTTCGACCCCCACGCCCCCTTCCTCGAGGCGGTGGCGCAGGATCCCGTGCTGCAGCAGGTCAAGCTCATCGCCGAGCCCTGGGACACCGGCCCCAACGGCTACCAGGTCGGCAACTACCCTCCTGGCTGGGCCGAGTGGAACGACAAGTACCGCGACACCGTGCGCGCCTTCTGGCGGGGCGATCCGGGCCAGGCGCGCGAGCTCGGCGACCGCCTGCTCGCCTCCGCCAGCCTCTACGACCACGACGGCCGCCGCCCCTGGGCCAGCGTCAACTTCGTGACCGCCCATGACGGGTTCACTCTGATGGACCTCGTCTCCTACAACGACAAGCACAACGAGGCGAACGGCGAGGACAACCGCGACGGCCATTCGCACAACCTCTCCTGGAACCACGGCGTCGAGGGCCCCACCGAGGACCCCCGCATCCGCGACCTGCGCGACCGCCAGCGCCGCAACCTCTTCGCCACGATGCTGCTCTCGCAGGGCACGCCGATGGCGCTGATGGGCGACGAGCGGGGCCGCTCGCAGGGCGGCAACAACAACGCCTACTGCCAGGAGGGCCCGATCAACTGGCTCGACTGGGAGAGCCGCGTCGACCCGTTCGAGGCCTTCTGCCGCGGCCTCGCCCAGATCCGCGCGAGCCGGCCCCTGCTGACCTACAACCGCTTCCTCCATTCCCACGACGACAACCCGGAGCACCGCAGCGTCGCCTGGCTGCGGCCCGCCGGGGCGCCGATGGAGCCGCACGACTGGGAGGACCCGGAGCGCCGCGCCGTGGTGCTGGTGATGCAGGGCGCCGCCGACAGGCCGCTGCTGCTGGCCGCCAACGCGGGCGCCGACGCGCGGCGGCTCAAGCTGCCGCACGGCCGCTGGGTGCGCCTCGTGGACACCGGGCGCGGGCTGGCCGACCAGGACGCCACCGCCGCGCCGGAGACGGGCGAGGTGGCGCTCGAGGGGCGCACGCTCCTCCTGTTCGAGGGGGCCGACGTGTTCCGGCCGTTCGAGCCCGACGATGGCTGAGTACGCCTGGGGGCCCCGCATCGGCGCCGACGGCACACGCTTCCGCCTCTGGGCGCCCGGCGTCGAGGCCTTGGAGCTGCTCTGCTCCGACCGCGCCTGGCCGATGGAGGAGGCGGGCGACGGCTGGTGGCAGGTGGACGCGCCCGCGGCCCCGGGCAAGACCTACGCCTTCCGCCTGCCCTCCGGCCTCACCGTCCCCGACCCGGCCGCGCGCGCGCAGGCGGGCGACGTCCACGGCCCGTCGCGCCTCGTGGAGCCGCGCCACGACTGGCGCCACGAGAGCCCCCGCCGCCCCTGGGAGGAGGCGGTCATCTGCGAGATCCACGTCGGCACCTTCACCCCCGAGGGCACCTTCCGCGCCGCCATCGAGAAGATGCCGCTGCTGGCCGAGGCCGGCTACACCGGCATCGACATCCTGCCCGTGGCGCAGTTCGGCGGGCGGCGCGGCTGGGGCTACGACGGCGTGCTGCTCTACGCCCCGCACGAGGCCTACGGCACGCCCGACGACCTCCGCGCCCTCGTGGACGCGGCGCATGGGGCCGGTCTGATGGTGCAGATGGACGTGGTCTACAATCACTTCGGCCCCGACGGGAACTACCTCGGCACCTACGCGCCCGGCTTCTTCGACGAGACGCGGCACACGCCCTGGGGCTCCGGGATCCGCTACGACGCGGCGCCCGTCCGGCGCTTCTTCATCGAGAACGCGCTCTACTGGCTGCGGGAGTTCCGCATCGACGGGCTGCGCTTCGACGCCATCGACCACGTCCGCGACCCGTCCGAGCCGGAGATCCTCGTGGAGATGGCCCGCGCCATCCGCGTCGAGCACCCGGGCGCGTGGCTGATGACCGAGGACAACCGCAACGTCACCCACCTCCACGAGCGCGAGGATGGCCGCGCCGTCCTGATGTCGGGCGAGTGGAACGACGACTGGCACAACGCCGCCCATGTCGTCGCCACCGGCGAGGTCGAGGGCTACTACGCCGACTTCGCCGACGATCCCGTGAGCCATCTCGCGCGCGCCGCGGCCGAGGGCTTCGCCTACCAGGGCCAGCAGGGCCCCGCCTCAGACGCCCCGCGCGGCCGCCCCTCGGGGCACCTGCCGCCCGCCGCCTTCGTCGACTTCCTCCAGAACCACGACCAGATCGGCAACCGGGCGCTGGGCGAGCGGCTCACCGAGCTCGCGCCCCGGCCCCGCCTCCTCGCGCTCCAGGCGATGCTCCTCCTGTCGCCCCACGTCCCGCTGACGTTCCAGGGCGACGAATGGGGCGAGACGGGGCCGTTCCTCTTCTTCGCGGATTTCGAGGGCGAGCTCGGACAGGCCGTGTCGAAGGGCCGCCGCGAGGAGTTCGCGCACTTCATGGGCTTCGCGGGCGCCGTCCCCGACCCGATCGACCCCGAGACCTTCGAGCGCTCGAAGCTCCGCTGGGAGAGGCGCGACGCGGCCGGGCACCGCGAGGCGCTCGAGCGGTTCCGCGCGCTCGCCGACCTGCGGCGGTCGCATGTCGTGCCCCTGCTCGCGGGCACCGGCCCCGGGTGCGGCACGCGGCTCGAGGCGCCCGCCGGCTGCGTCGCCGTGGACTGGCGGCTGAACGGCGGCCTCCTCCAGTGCCGGGCCAACCTCGGCCCCGATCCCGGGACGCTGCCCGCCACGCGGGGCGAGACGATCCACCTGACCGGCGCGGCACCCGGCGCGCCCGAGTCCTGCCTCTTCGCGCTGGCGCGCGACGACCGCCCGTGACGGAGGACGCGTTGACCCGGCTCCGCCGCCTCGCCCGGCATCACGGCATCTCCACGGAGTACGAGCACGGCCCCGTCCCCGAGACGACGCTGGAGACGATCCTGCGCGGCCTGGGCATCGACCCGGACGGCGAGCCGAAGGGCCGTGGGGCACCCACGCACATGTCCGTGCCGCGCGACGCGCGCTGCCACATGCCCGCATGGCTCGACCGGCCCGCCTGGGGGGTGTTCTGCCAGCTCTACGAGCTGCGCTCGGCCCGGAACTGGGGCATCGGCGACTTCGCCGATCTCGCCGCGCTGGCCCGCACGCTCGGCGCGGAGGGGGCCGACTTCCTCGGCGTGAACCCGCTCCACGCCATCTTCCTCGGCCGGCCCGAGCAGGTCTCGCCCTTCTCGCCGTCCAACCGGCGCTACCTGAACCCGCTCTACATCGCCCCCGACCTGCTGGGCTGCCCCGAGCCCGCCGGGGCGGAGGCGTTGCGGGCCGGCGACACGGTCGATTACGGCGCCGTGCGCGACGCCAAGCTGCCCTCCCTGCGCAGGGTGTTCGACTCCTTCATGGAGCGCGCCGACCCCGAGGAGCAGCGGCCCTACCTCGCTTTCATCGACGCCGACCCGGATCTCTTCCGGCACGCCGGGTTCGAGGCGCTCAGCCTCGCCCAGGCCCGGGCCGGCCACGGCGCCGGGTGGCTCGACTGGCCCGAGCCGCTGCGCGATCCCTCCTCCCCGCAGGTCGACGCCTTCCTCGAGGAGAACTGGGAGGAGGTCGAGTTCCACCGCTGGCTGCAATACGTGGCCCGCCTGCAGCTCGCCGAGGCTCAGCGCGCGGCCCGCGAGGCCGGGATGCGGCTCGGCCTCTATCTCGACCTCGCGGTGGGCGAGGCGCCCGACGGCTCCGCGACCTGGTCGGGCACCGCGGCGGCGCTGCCGGGCGTCACCGTCGGCGCCCCGCCCGACATGTTCTCGCAGACGGGCCAGGGCTGGGGCCTCGCCGCGCCCTCGCCCGCCGAGCTCGAGCGCCGCGACTTCGAGCCCTTCCGCGCGATGATCGCGGCCCAGCTCCGCGACGCGGGCGCGCTCCGGATCGACCACGCGATGGCGCTCTGGCAGCTCTACCTCATCCCCGACGGCGCCGAGCCCGTCGACGGCGCCCATCTCCGCTACCCGATGGCGCAGATGCTCCGGATCCTCGCCAGCGAGAGCCGCGAGGCCGAGGCGGTCGTGATCGGCGAGGATCTGGGCTGGGTGCCCGAGGGCTTCCGCGACGCGATGGACCGCGCCCGGGTGCTGAGCTACCGCATCGTCGTGTTCGAGCAGGAGGAGGGCGGCTTCCGCCCCGCCGAGGCCTACCCGCGCGACGCGCTGGCCTGCCTGTCGACGCACGACCTGCCGGTGCTGGCGAACTGGTGGCGCGGCGACGACGTGGCCCGCCGCGAGGAGCACGGGCTCGTCACCCCCGAGGACAGCGCCTCCGCCCGCGCCCACCGCGAGAGGGAGCGGGCCTGGATGCTGTCGCTGACGGGCCTCGACGCCGACCCGGCCTCCGCCGAGCCGCCCCCGGGCCTGCTCGAGGCCGCGCACCGCTTCGTGGCCTCGACGCCCTGCCGCCTCGCCGCCGTGCGCCTGGCCGACCTCGCGGGCCCCGAGGCGCCGACGAACCTTCCCGGCGTGTCCGAGGACGCCTATCCCAACTGGCGCCCCAAAATGCACATTCCGGTGGAGGGCCTTCCCGGACATGCCCCGTTTCGTACGATCTGCGCCCTGATGCGCGAGCACCGCCCCCGATGACCCCCCTCCCCACCGCCACCTACCGCCTCCAGCTCCGCGAGGGCATGACCTTCGAGCGCGCCGCCGCGCTCGTCCCCTACGTCGCCTCGCTGGGGTGCTCGCATCTCTACCTGTCCCCGATCTTCACGGCCGCGTCGGGCTCGACCCACGGCTACGACGTCACCGACCCGGGGGAGATCGAGCCCGCGCTCGGAGGGCGGGCGGGGTTCGAGGGGCTGGCCACGGCGTGCCGGGAGGCGGGGCTGGGCATCGTCCTCGACATCGTGCCGAACCACACCGCCTTCACCGCCGAGAACCCCTGGCTCCGCGACGTGCTCCGCCACGGCCGCGCGAGCCGCTACGCCGGCCATTTCGACATCTTCTGGGAGCAGGGGCGCCTCCGCCTCCCCTGGCTGGGCACGACCTTCGAGGAGGCGCTCGGGGCCGGCGGCCTGCGCGTGGCAGAGGACGCGGACGGCCCGGTGCTCGACGCCGGCGGCCTCCGCGTGCCCGTGGCCGACGGGGCGCCGCCCGACCTCCTCGCCGCGGCGGGGCGGGGCGAGGCGGACGCCCTGCGCGCCCTGCACGACAGGCAGCCCTGGCGCCTGACGTGGTGGCGCACCGAGGCCGCGGCGATCACCCACCGGCGCTTCTTCACGGTGACGGGCCTCGTCGGGATGCGCGTGGAGGAGGAGGCGGTGTTCGACGACATGCACGCGCTCCCCTTCGCGCTGGTGCGGGAGGGGCTCGTGCAGGGGCTCCGCGTCGATCACGTCGACGGCCTCGCCGATCCGGGGGGCTACCTCGCCCGGCTCCGCGCGGCCGTGCCGGAGACGCCCGTCTGGGTGGAGAAGATCCTGACCGGCGAGGAGTACCCGCCGGAGGCGTGGCCCGTCGCGGGCACCACGGGCTACGTCGCCGCCCGGCGCTTCGCGCAGGTGCTGACCGACGGGGCGGGCGCGACGGCGCTCCGGCGGAGGCTGGCGGAGCTGTCCGGGCGGCCGCAGGACTTCCACGCCACGCTGGCCGAGGCCAAGCGGCAGGTCGTGACCGGGGAGCTGGCCGCGGAGCTCGATCAGCTCACCACGCTCGCCTGCGACGCGCGGGACGGGGAGTGGGGGCGCGAGGCCGTGCGCGCGGCCGTGCTCGGCTACCTCATGGCCTTCCCGCGCTACCGCTCCTACGCGGGCGAGGAGGTGTCGGAGGAGGACGCCGCGCTGATCCGGGGCGCCGTGGCGCGCGCGGGGGAGGGCCTGCCGGATCCGGGCGCCCTGCCGTGGCTCGGCGCGCTGCTCCTGGCGCCGGAGGGCCGGGCGCTGCGGCTGCGGATGCAGCAGGTGACCGGAGCGGCCATCGCCAAGAGCCAGGAGGACACCGCCTTCTTCCGCGACGTGGCGCTGCTGTCGGCGAACGAGGTGGGCGCCGAGCCGGACGAGCCGGCGATGGACGCGGCCGCCTTCCACGAGGCGATGGAGCGGCGGGCGCGGGCGATGCCCCACGGGCTCACGCTGACCAGCAGTCACGACACGAAGCGCGCCGAGGACGCGCGGATGCGGATCGCCGCGCTGAGCCATGCGCCCGGGGCGTGGGACGATCTGATCGCCCTCGTGCCGGAGGACTGCCCCGCCGAGTGGCGCTGGTACGTCGCCCAGTCCGCCTTCGCGGCCGCGCCCGGGGGCGACCTGCCCGCCCGGCTCGAGGCGCATCTCGAGAAGGCCATGCGGGAGGCGAAGCGCGACACCTACTGGACGGCGCCGGACGAGGCGTTCGAGGCGCGCGTGCGGGCGGCCGCGCGGGCGGCGGCGGAGGCCGTGGAGCCCCTGCCCCCGGCGCTCGCCCCGGTGGCGGAGCGGGCCGAGCGGCTGGCGCTGGCGCAATGCGCGCTGAAGCTCCTCGCCCCAGGCATCCCCGACATCTACCAGGGCACCGAGATCGGATCGTGGCTGCTGACCGATCCGGACAACCGCCGCCCGCCCGATTTTGTGCGGCTGGCCGAGGCGCTGGGCAACCCCGCCCGGCTGAGCCCCTTCGACCGGGCGAAGATGTCGCTCACGGCGACGCTCCTCCGGCTGCGGGGGAAGAGGCCAGAGACGTTCCTCGCGGGGACATACGTCGCCGAGGCGGACCCCGCAGACGGCGACGGTACGCTGGCCTTCGGGCGCGGACGGCCGGGCGACGGCGTGCACCTTACCATCAGCCGCACGGGCGAACCGCTCCGGGGCGAGGGCGACCTGTGGCCGCCCCGCGAGATCGTCGAGGAGATGGGCGCGCAGCCGGTGCTCGTCCGCAGCTGGTAGCGCGCAGGGGCGCGGCGCCCGTTCGCCGCGCTACTCGGCCGGCTGGGCGAGCCGGCTCCGCCGCCAGATGTCCGCGTTCAGCGCGGCGGCGTAGCTGACCCAGACGAGGTACGGCACGGTGATCCAGAAGGCGAGGCGGTCGAGCGACCAGAGGCTCGCCAGCAGGCCCGCCACGGCGACCCAGAGGAAGGCGATGATGACGAGCGCCGCGCCGAGGCGATTGAGCCCGAAGAAGACCGGCGACCAGAGCGTGTTCAGCGCGATCTGCAGCGCCCAGAAGGCCACGGCATGCTCGGAGCCCGGCAGCGGCGCGACCCGCGCGCCGACGAAGGCCAGCGAGATGTAGAGCGCCGTCCATGCCAGCGGGAACAGCCAGTCGGGCGGCGTCCAGGCGGGCTTGGGCAGGGCGCGGTACCACCCGTCCGGCGGGAACATCGAGCCGGTGGCGGCTGCGGCGCAGCACGCTCCGAGGAACACGAGGAAGAGGGACCAGTCCATTCGGGACTAGCTAGCGCGGACGCCCCTTTGTTCCATCCGCACGGCCCTGGGCGCGCTGGCGCGGCCGCGGCCGCGGGCCCGATCCTGATGCTCGAGCTGCGCCAGCGCGGCGAGCACGGTCTGGCCCCTGCGCCCGAGGACGCCGCCGCGGTCCCGCGCCGCGGCGTCGACGAGGAAGGCCGTCTCCTCCAGCGGGGCGGCGTGGAGCATGGCGGACCGGGGCGCGAGCGTGACGTAGCCCGCCTGCGCCGCGGAGAGGGCCAGCCACCCGATCTTGCGCGCGGTGCCGGTATGGGCCCGGGCCGTGACCGAGTCGCAGCCCGCGCGCCGCACGGCGCCGCCGATCCCGTCGTAGATGTGGCGCGCCGCGAGGATCCCCGGCCGGGCGGCGAGCGGCAGCAGCGCCACGCCCGCCTCCGACCGCCAGTAGAGACGGTCCGCCTCGTGGAGGAGGCGCCGCGTCATGGCGCGCAGCTCGGGCACGGGGCGGGGCGCGCCGAGGAAGGCGGACGGCGCGATGCCGGCCTCGCCGAACCACTCCGTCGGCAGGTAGAGCCGGCCGGCGCGGGCGTCCTCGCCCACGTCGCGGGCGATGTTCGTGAGCTGCATCGCCACGCCGAGGTCGCAGGCGCGGGCGAGCGCGTCGCGCTCGCGCACCTCCATGAGCACGCACATCATGGCGCCCACGGCGGAGGCGACGCGCGCGGAGTAGGCCCTGAGCGCCGACAGGCTCGCGTAGCGGCGGCCCTGCGCGTCCCAGGCAAGACCCTCGAGCAGCGCCTCGGGCAGCGCGCGGGGCAGCGCGAAGCGTTCGACCACGCGGGCGAAGGCGCGGTCGGCGGGCGCGTCGAAGGGGCGCCCCTCGAACACCGCGTCGAGACGCTCGCCCAGCCGGAGCACGGCGGCGGCCTTCGAGCCCTCGGTCTCGTCCACGGCGTCGTCTGCCAGCCGGCAGAAGGCGTAAAGGGCGAGCGCCGGATCCCGCACCCGGGCCGGCAGCAGGAGCGAGGCGGCGTGGAACGAGCGGGACCCGGTGCGGATGGCCTCGCGGCAGGCGGCGAGGTCGGCCTCGGCGAGGGACTTCGCCTGCCGGGGCGCGGCGGCGCGCGGCGCAGGCTCCGCCGGGTGGGCCGGCGCGGGGAGTGCGGTCCAGTCCGCGGCGTCGGTCATTAGGCGGCTCCGGCATAGGCGGGCCGGGCGCTGCCGGCCGCCGCGGTGGCGCCCGCGGCCGCGACGGGGGGGACGACCTGCATGAGGACCTCGGCCGAGGCGACCACGCCGGGCAGCCCCGCGCCGGGATGGGTGCCCGCACCGACGAGGTAGAGGCCGGGTACCTCCTCCGAGACGTTGTGGGGCCTGAACCAAGCCGACTGAAGGATGCGCGGCTCGATCGAGAAGCCGGCGCCGTGGAGCGAGAGGTAGCGGTCCCGGAAATCCTCCGGGGTCATCACGAAGGATTCGGTGACCCGCCCCTTCAGGCCCGGCAGGAGGCGCTCCTCGAGCACCGCCTCGACGCGGCGGCGGTAGGGCTCGGCCATGGCGGCCCAGTCGACCGGGTCGGCATGGCCCAGATGCGGCACGGGAGAGAGCGCGTAGAACGTGTCGTCGCCCGGCGGCGCGGCGGACGGGTCGGTCACGGACGGGCGGTGGAGGTAGATGCTCATGTCCTCGGCGAGGTGCCCGCGGCGGAACACGTCGCGCAGGAGGCCCTCGTAGCGGGGGCCCGACAGGATCGTGTGGTGCCCGGCATCGGGCCACATCTCGGACGTGCCCCGGGTGCCGAAATGCCAGACGAAGAGCCCCATCGACCAGCGCGTCCGCCGCATCCGCCGGGCCGTCCAGCGGCGCTTGGCGGGAAGGAGGCGGCCATAGAGGTGCCCCGGATCGCCGTTCGAGACGACGATGTCGGCCGAGAGCGCGGCGCCGCCCACGAGCTCGACCCCCCGGGCGCGGCCGCCGCGCATCGTCACGCGGGCCGCCTCCCGGCCCATGAGGAACCGAGCGCCCATGCCCTCGGCCGCATCCCGCATCGCCCGGGCGAGCGCTCCGACGCCGCCCATGCAGTAGTGCACCCCCTCCTTCGCCTCGAGGTGGCTGACGAGCGCGTACATCGAGGTGACGCGCGCGGGATCGCCGCCGATGAACAGGGGGTGGAAGCTCAGTGCCATGCGGAGGCGCGGATCGCGGACGCGGGAGCGGGCGAGCGCGAGGATCGAGCGGTCCGCGCGCAGCTTCGCGAACTCCGGCAGCACGCGCAGCGTCTCGGGGAGGCGGTGCATCGGCCGGGTGAGGAGGCCCTCGTAGCCGATGCGGAACCGTGCCTCGGAATCGCGCAGGAAGCGGCGCCACCCGGCGACGTCTGCCGGGGCGAGGCGCGCGACCTCCCGCTCCATGTCGGCCTCGCGGGCGCGGGCGGCGAGCGAGGAGCCATCAGGCCAGCGGATGGTGTAGAAAGGATCGAGCGGCCGGAGATCGACGGCCGCGTGGAGATCGAGCCCGCAGTCCCGGAACAGCCGCTCGAACACGGTCGGCGCCGTGACGATGGTCGGACCGAGATCGAAGCGGTGGCCCCCGGCCCGGATCGAGGAGCCCCGTCCGCCGACCTCGTCCAGCCGGTCGAGCACCGTCACCCGCCAGCCGCCGTGGGAGAGGCGCATCGCCGCCGAGAGCCCGCCCAGCCCCGCGCCGATCACCACCGCATGCGGGCGGGAGGGACCTGCGGCGGGGACGGCGGCATGGGGCGGCAGCGGCTCGTGTCTGGTCATGGTGATCCTCTCCGCCTACCGGCCCCGTCGCGCGGCCCCATCGCATGGCACCGTCGCGCCATGTGACCATCGGGGTTGTCGCTTAGTATGTCAACTTGACTTTACACCGCATCTTGCGGCAAACACGGGCCGGATGACCGCGTCGCGGGCCCGTCGGGACAGGGGCCCGACCCGCGCGCCAAGAAGGACCGGACCGATCCAGATCGCCACGCTCGACCTCTTCCGCCTTGGCCCGTGGACGGACCGCGCCTGGGCCTTCGCGCAGATGGGCGCGGCACGCATCCCGCTCTGGCGGTCGCAGGCCCGGTTCTGGAAGCTGATGGGCGCGGGTAGCGGGGTGGGCTTCTCGCCGCGCCAGGACACCCATGTCTGGGGCATCCTGGCGACGTGGGACGATCTCGACGCCGCTCGCGCGGGCACGCGGGGGGCGCCGTTCCGCGGCTTCGCCGCGCGCGCGGCCGAGCGGTGCACGTTCTTCCTGCGGGCCTTCTCGGTGCGCGGGCGCTGGTCGGGCGGCACGCCGTTCGCGGCCGGGCCGCGCGGCCCCGGGCCGGTCGTGTCGATCACCCGGGGGTCGATACGGCCCTCCCGCGCCCGCGCCTTCTGGGCCCACAATCCGGGCGTCAGCGACGTGATCGGCGCGGACGGGTCGGTGCTCTTCAAGCAGGGGCTGGGCGAGATGCCCTGGTTCCGGCAGGCGACGTTCTCGATCTGGCCGGACACCGCCTCGATGACGCGCTTCGCCCGGGGCAGCCGCGCCCATGCCGAGGCGATCCGGGCGGTGCGGAAGGAGGGGTACTTCTCGGAGGACCTCTACGCGCTGTTCTCGCTCGCGGACGCGACCGGCCGCTGGGAGGGGCGCTCCGTCTCGCGCCTCCTTCCCGCGACGGACGGAACGCCGGAGGGGCGCGCCGCATGAGCTTCCCCTTCGCGGCCATCGTCGGCCAGGACGAGATGAAGCGCGCCATCGTGCTCGCGGCGATCGACCCGTCGATCGGCGGCGTGCTCGTGTTCGGCGACCGGGGCACGGGAAAGTCCACCGCCGTCCGCGCGCTCGCCGCGCTGCTGCCGCCGATCCGGGCGGTGCGCGGCTGCCCGGTGAACTCGGCCCGCCCGGAGGACGTGCCGGACTGGGCCACCGGCGCCGGCGGCGAGCTGGAGCAGCGGCCGACCCCGGTGGTGGATCTCCCGCTCGGGGCCTCGGAGGACCGGGTCACGGGCGCGCTCGACATCGAGGCGGCCCTGGTCTCCGGGGAGAAGCGGTTCCAGCCGGGGCTGCTGGCGCGGGCCAACCGGGGGTTCCTCTACATCGACGAGATCAACCTGCTGGAGGACCACGTCGTCGACCTCCTGCTCGACGTCGCCCAATCCGGCGAGAACGTGGTCGAGCGCGAAGGGCTCTCGATCCGGCACCCGGCGCGCTTCGTGCTGGTCGGCTCCGGAAACCCCGAGGAGGGGGAGCTGCGGCCCCAGCTCCTCGACCGGTTCGGCCTGTCCGTGGAGGTGGGCTCGCCGGATCGCGTGGAGGACCGCGTCGAGGTTGTGCGCCGCCGCGACGACCACGACCGGGACCCGGCCGCCTTCGCGGCGCGCTGGGAGGGCGAGCAGGGCGCGCTGCGGGAGCAGATCCTCGCGGCGCGCGGACGGCTGGGCGCGGTGCGGGCCGACGACGAGGCGCTGGCCGACTGCGCGCGGCTCTGCCTCGCCCTCGGCTCGGACGGATTGCGGGGCGAGCTCACGCTGCTGAAGGCGGCGCGCGCACTGGCCGCATTCGAGGGGGCCGGCGAGGTGGATCGGGGGCACCTGCGGGC
>CAZWWR010000061.1:339-15246 GCA_964637265.1 uncultured Jannaschia sp. | reverse complement strand
TGCCCGTGGCCGAGGCGATGATGGCCTGCGTGCTGCTCGACCACCTGCTGCTCGATCGGGGTCAGACGGGGGGCAAGCGGGGGCGGATCGGGGCGTGAAGGGCGAACGCTCCGGCGCTCGAGCCGTCAGCCGAAATTGACACGATCCCGACGCGGGCGTAGACTTCCCTAGGGTCATTTTCATGCCCGGGGAGAGGTACTGCTCATGTCCCTTCGATCCTCGTTTCTGGCCGGAACGGTCCTGGCGGGCATGAGCCTGGGGTATGCGGGCCGCTCCTACGGCGCCACCTGCGTCGGCAGCTTCACCACGCCCGGGTATCAGCAGTTCTGCACCGTCGGTCGCGACGGGACCTACAGGCTCATCGCGACAGGGGCGCAAGGAAGCGACTACTGGACGACTTGGAGTGGCGGCCGGGGCGCGCGGACGGGCGGCGACTTCGTTCTGACCGCAGGTACGGTCCTGCATATCGCCGTCGGACGCAGCCCCCCCGACACTTGGCGCTACGGTGGGGGCGGGTCCGGCAGCTTCGTCGCGCTGGGGGACGATGCCTTGACTTCGCTGCCGCTCGTCGTGGCCGGGGGCGGGGGCGCGGCCAACGGGGAAATCGGGCCTGTATATGATAACTACGGGCGTTACGGGCCTGTATACATAGGCTACAATTTCCTTGGCAGCGACGGCGGCGCCGGCGGCGCTTCCGTCGGCGGGAACGGCAGTTCCGGCAATCCCCATAGAGGCGAAGGCCGCGGCTTCTACGATACCCCTAGCAGGGAAGGAAGAGGCTTCGCTCGCGGTGGCCGTAACTCGAGCTATTACGGTGACTGGTACGCCGGCGGCGGCGGCGGGTTCACGGGTGGCTTCAGCGGCCCTGATTGGAGGGCGGGGGGCGGCGGAACGTCCTTCATCGCCCCGGGCGCGACGAACGCGTTCAACGTTCCGGGCGTCCGCTCGGGTCGCGGTTCCGTTCGGATAAAGTACGTTCCCGCGATCCCCCTGCCGGGGGGCGCCGGCCTGATGCTGGCCGGGCTCGGCGCGCTGGCCGGCGCGGGCGCGATGCGGCGGCGCAGTGTCGGCGGGGCCGGCCGGGGTGGGTGACACGATGCCCGCGGCCGCGCGGGGACGCTATGGACAGGTCGCGCCCCCTGCATCGGCATCCCCGCGGTGCCGGTGGCGGAGGCGATGATGGCCTATGTGCCGCTCGACCACCCGCTGCTGGATCGGTGAAAGAGCGGGGGCGGATCGGGCACGCGGGGGCGCGGCCATCATTCTCTTGACAGGCAGAGTCGCCGCAAGGACTGCTTTGGCGAGGCTGCGGAGGCGGTCTAGAGGCGCGATAGCAGGAGATTAAGAATGCGGTTTCGTTCGATATTACTGGCTGGGGCAGCATTCGCCACCGTTGGGATATTCTACGGCGGCCGCGCGAAGGCGGCGACCTGTGCAGGCACGTTTACCTATACGGGACGGATCGAAACGTGCACTATCGGGACTTCCGGTTCGTACTGGATTGAGGCTACGGGTGGGTCGAGCGGCGGGCGTGGCGGCGTGGTATCGGGCGTCCTGAACCTCCAAGCTGGAACGACGATTGAACTACTGGTCGGGGGGGCGGGCAGATCCCTTTCCGGCGCGGGAGGAACCTTTGTTGCGCTGGCCGATCTCGGACTGCCTCTCGTTGTCGCAGGTGGCGGCGGCGGCAGAGGAGATGCGCGTCGCAGTGACGGTGGCAATTCCAAGGGTGGTGCCTCCGACCTTGGCGGCGGCGGTGGTGGATTCACGGAAAATGGGCAGGGCCGTCGTCTTGGAGGTGGTGGCTACAGTTTCCTCTCCTCCAGCAGGACGAGGGAAGAGCAACGGGGCCAAGGTGGTCTACCCTCAAATTATTATGGTGGCACGCGAGGCGGATTCGGAGGCGGCGGTGGAAGTTTCGACGACGAAGAGTGTTTTGCCGGCGTTTGTGTGATAGCTAAAGGAGGCGGCGGAGGCGGCGGGTATTCCGGTGGCGCGGGCGGCGGCGAACAACAGTCCTTTTCGGAGAGTGACTATGGTTTCTCGGAGCTTCGCCTTAAGCCCAGTGGCGAAGGCGGCACGTCCTTTATCGCGCCGGACGCGGCCTACAGTCGGTATTCGCTGACGAAATCCCGCGGAAGCAACGGACAGATTGTGTTCGGGGAGGTGAACGACCCGCCCCCGCCCGTCCCACTTCCGGCCTCCGCGGCGCTCTTGCTCGCCGGTGCCGGAGCGCTGGGCGGTCTGGGCGCAGCCAAACGGCGTCGGCTCGGGGGAGCAGGCCGGGGTCCAGTGTGACCCGATAGGCACCGCGGGGGTCGCCGTCGACGCGCCCCCGGTTTTCGAAAGGCCCCTTGTGCACGTCCCCATCCACTTCATCTCCGGCCTGCCGCGTTCGGGCTCCACGCTGCTCGCGGCCATCCTGCGGCAGAACCCGCGCTTCCGGGCGGGGATGTCGAGCCCAGTGGCCTCGCTCTTCATGGCCATGCAGGGGGCGACGTCGCGGCGCAACGAGGGTGCCGTCTTCCTCGACGAGGCGCAGAAGATCGAGCTGCTGCGGGGCGTGTTCCACGGGTACTACCATGCCGAGCCGGAGGGGCGGGTCGTCTTCGACACCAACAGGGCGTGGTGCGCGAAGCTGCCCGCGCTGGCGCGGCTCTTCCCCGAGGCGCGGGTGATCTGCTGCGTGCGGCATGTCGGCTGGATCATGGACTCGATCGAGCGGCTGATCCGGACCAACCCGTTCGAGCTCTCGGGGCTGTTCGGCTACGAGGCCTCCGGCACGGTCTACACACGGGTGGGCCGGCTCGCGGGCTCCGACGCCCTGGTCGGCTTCGCGCTCGACGCCCTGCGGGAGGCGTTCCACGGGGACGAGGCCGACCGGCTGATCCTCGTGGCGTACGAGGCGCTCGCGGCGCGTCCCGAAGCCACCATGCGGGAGCTCTACGCCCTCCTGGGGGAGCCGTGGTTCGAGCACGACTTCGAGGACGTCGCCTACGAGGCCGAGGATTTCGATCTGGCGCTCGGCACGCCGGGGCTCCACCGCGTCCGCAGCCGCGTCGCCTATGCCGAGCGCCGCACGGTGCTGCCCCCGGAGCTCTTCGCGCAGTTCGAGCACGACGCGTTCTGGACCAGGCCGGAGGCGCGGGAGAGGGGCGTTCCGATCCTCCTGCCCGACTAGCGGTGGGCCTCACTCCGCGGCGATCCTGGCGGGCGGGCCGGCCTGCGGTCGGGAGGGCATGACCTGCACGGTCGCGCCTCCCGCTCCCGGCCGTGCGTAGACCAGCCGGAAGGCGGGCGGGGTGAAGTAGAAGCTCACCACCGCCGACAGCGCCACGCCGCCCGCCACGGCCATCGCGAAGGGCGGCCAGAAGCCCCCGCCCGCGAGGATGAGGGGGAGGAAGCCGCCCACCGTCGTGATCGTGGTCGAGACGATGTGGCGCGAGGAGTCCATGACCACGCCGGCCATCGCCTCCGGATCGCCCGTCGCGGCGGCCTCGTCCTCCTGCAGCGCGGTCATCACGATCAGCGCGGCGTTGATCGAGACGCCGATGGAGCCGATCAGGCCGATGATCGCGTTGATCCCGAAAGGATAGTCGAACGCCGCGAGCGCGAGCATCGACAGCCCGGCCGAGAGCCCCGCCACGGCGAGGGCGACCCCGGCCAGCCGGAAGGAGCGGAAGGTCAGCACCACCACGGCCACCGACAGCGTGACGATCAGCCCGAGCGGCGCCAGAAGGTTGTCGAGGGTGGAGCTGCGCGCGTCGCTGTCGCCGCCGACCTCGAGGCGGTAGCCGGGGGGCAGCGCGAAGCCCGCCTCCTCCATCGCCGCCTCGACCTCGGCGAAGGCCTCGGACGGGAGTACGCCGCGCTGGATGAAGCCCTGCACGGTGTTCGCCCGCTCGCCGTTCCGCCGGGTGACGGTGGCCTCGCCGGGCACCGCTGCAACGGTGGCGACCGCCGAGAGCGGCACGGCCGGAAGCTCGCCCGCCCCCGCCCGCGCGGCGGACCCGGGCGGCAGGATCGGCAGGTCGCGCAGGGCGGCGGGGTCGGCGCGGCGGGCGTCGCCCAGTCGGACACGCACGGGGATCTCCTCCGTGCCCTCCACGAGCGAGCCGCCGGTGACGCCGGTGAGGGCCGCCTCGAGCTGCTGCGCGACGGCGCCCGGATCGAGCCCGAGAAGGCGGGCGCGGCCCTCGTCCAGCTCGACGGCGAGCTTCGCCGCGGCGCCCGAGACGGTGGCGCGCGCCAGCACGACCGAATCCGCGCTCGCCAGGATGCGGCGGAGGCGCTCTCCCTCCTCGCGCAGCACGGCGAGGTCGGGGCCGACGATCCGGAGCTCCACCGGCGCGTTCACGGGCGGGCCCTGGACGAGGCCGCGGACGAGCACCTGCGCCTCGGGGGCCGCCGGGGGAAGTTCGCGCTGGAGCCGGGGCAGGAGCGCCTCCGTCGCTTCGGGCGAGGCGGTGGTGACGAGTGCCTGGGCGTGGGCCGGGGCCGAGTCCCGTCCGCCGGTGACATTGTAGTAGAACGCCGGGGCGGAGCGGCCGAGGACCCAGGTGACCGAGCGCACCTCGGGCTGCGCGGCGAGGGCCGCGTCGAGGGCGCCGACCGCGGCGCGGGTCGCCTCGAGCGAGGAGCCGGGGGCGAGGTCGACCTCGACGTGGAACTGATCGCGGTCGACGCCGGGGAAGAACTGCGCCGTGAGGAGGGGCAGGGAGGCGAAGCCGAGCACCGGCAGCACCATCGCGAGGGCGATGGAGCGCACCGGGTTGCGCGCCGAGAGGACGAGCGACCGGCGGAACAGCCGCCCCACGGCGCCCGAGGGGATCCCCCCGCCGCCGGCGCCCTCGGGCAGCAGCCAGCCGGCGACCGCGGGGGTGATCGTGACGGCGACGGCGAAGGACCAGCCCAGCATCACCACCACGGCGAGCGCGATGGAGCCCACGAAGTCTCCGGCCGCGCCGGGCAGGAGGATCATCGGCGTGAAGGAGAGCGCGGTCGTCGCGGTGGACGCGAAGAGCGGCATGGCGAGGCGGAGCACGGCGGCGCCCACGGCGTCCCCCCGGCTCGCGCCCCCGCGCAGGCGGCGGCCGATCTCGTCGGTCATGACGATGCCGGCATCGACGAGCAGGCCGAGGGCGACGATGAGGCCCGTCACCGACATCTGGTGGATCGGCAGGCCGATCAGGTTCATCGTCGCGATGGAGGCGAGCGAGACCACCGGCAGGATCGTCGCCACGATCAGGGCCGAGCGGATGCCCAGCGTCAGGAGCAGCACGCCGACCACGAGGGCCACGCCGATGGCCATGTTGACGCCGACCTCGGCGAGGCGCTCGGCGGTGTAGCGGGACTGGTCGAAGACGAGCCCCGCCTGCAGGCCGCCCGGAAGCCCGGCCTCGAAGCCCGCGAGGGCGCCGCGCACGTCGGCGGCCCAGCGGTCGACCTGCAGGCCGTCCTCCAGCTTGGCCGCCACCAGCACCGCCTCCCGGCCGTCGTGACGTGCCGCCTCGGCGAGCGGCGCGCGGGGGCCGCGCTCCACCCCGGCGACGTCTCCGACGCGGAGCACGCTGCCGTCCGCCCCCTCGCGGAGGGCGACGTCGCGCACCCGGGCGAGCGACTCGATCTCGCCGGAGACCTCGACCACGAGCTCGTCGGCGGCGCTCGTCACCGTCCCGGCCCGCACCTTGGCGTCCGAGCGCGCGATGGCGGCGGCCACCTCGCCGGCGGTGAGGCCGAGCCCGGCGGCGCGCGCCGCATCGAGCGTGACGGTGATCTCCTCCTCCGGGGTTCCGAACACCTCCACCAGCTTGGTGCCGGGCACCGAGCGGAGCCGGTCGGCGAGCGCCTCGGCGTAGCGGGCGGCCAGCGTCATGGGGATCTCGCCCGCGGCGCCGGTCCGGGAGGCCGTGAGGGCGACGATCGCCCCAAAGGCGCCCGTCCCGTCGGTGTCGAGCTCGGGGACGCCGGCGCCTGCGGGAAGGCGGGGCTCCGCGTCGGCGAGCGCGTCGCGCAGCTCCGACCAGACCTGCTCGATGCGCTCGTCTCTGAGCGTCTCGAGGAGCTCCACCTGCACGATCGAGATGCCGGTGCTCGATGCGCTCTCGATCACGTCGACCTCGGCCACCTCGCGCAGCGCCTCCTCCACCTCGGCGGTGACGAGCGCCTCGACGCGGGCCGGCTCGGCGCCGGGATAGGAGGTCGTGACGGTGGCGAAGAGGTTGGTGATCGTCGGGTCTTCCTGCCGCCCGATCGAGACCAGCGCGGACAGGCCCGCGGCGACGATCACGAGGAGGGCGAGGGCGATCGCGCGGGGCTGCCGCCAGCCGTAGGTCGAGAGGTCCATCACCGGACCTCCGCGACCGCCGCCTCGGGGAGCGCGACGGGCTCGCCGGGGACGACGCGGTGGGCGCCGGAGGGCAGGTAGAGCGCGCCGTGCGCGAAGGTGCCGCGGACGAAGGCGCGGGCGCCGTCATCCCGCCGGCCGTCGCCCGGGGCCGTCGCGGATGCGCCCTCGAGCGCGATCACCTCGACCGCCTCCAGCCCGGCGACGGGTCCGCTCCCGTCCTCGACCACGGTCACGATCTGCCAGGTGCCGCGCGGCCCCTGCCTGAGCGCGGACAGGGGCAGCCAGGCGCCGCGGCCCGGGACATGCGTCCGGAGGACGAGCTCCCCGGTCGTGCCGGCCGGGGGTGCCGCGCCCTCGACGTCGAGGAAGAGCGTGCGGGCGCGGGTCGCCGGGTCGAGATCGGGGGTGATCTCGGCCACGCGGGCGGGGAGGAGGCCGGCATCGGCGCGGATCGTTGCCGCATCGCCGGGCGCCAGTTCCCCGGCCAGCGCCGGCGCGACGCCGACGCGGAAGCGGGCGGGCCCGTCCTCGAGCAGCGTCAGGACGGGCGTGCCCGGGGAGGCGACGGCGCCGAGATCGAGCAGGCGCTCGCCCACGGTGCCGGCATAGGGCGCCCGCAGCTCGGCCTTGTCGAGCCGCACCGCCACCGCGGCGAAGGCCGCGTCGGCCTCCCGGATGCGGGCCTCGATCTGGCTGAGGGCGAGGGAGGTGTCGTCGACGCGCTGCTCGGAGGCGAAGCCGCGGTCGCGCAGGTCGGCCTGCCGGGCGTTCGTCCGGCTCGCCAGCTCGGCCTGCACGAGGAGCGCGGTCCGGGCGGCGTCGAGCCGGTCGCGCTCGGCCTCGAGGAGGCGGGTATCGATGCGGGCAAGCGGGTCGCCGTCGGCGACGCGGGCCCCCTCCCGCACGGCGATATGGGCCACCGTGCCGCCCTCCTCGAAGGCCAGCGCCGTCTCCTGGCGCGGCTCGAACTGGCCGGTGAAGCGGCGGAGCGTCTCGTGCCCGTCCTGCAGGGTGATGCGCTGCGGCGCCACGGGAAGCGCGGGCGCGGGCGGCGGGGCGTCAGACACGGCCGCCCGCCCGGCGAGGGCGCCGTAGCCGAGCGTCACGACCCCTCCGGCGGCGAGGAGGACCACGAGTGTGAGTGCCGCGGAGGCGATGCGCCGGAGGGCGCGGCGGGCAGGTCCCGGCCCATCGATGCGGGCGTCCGTCGGGCCGGGATTCGCGGAATAGGTCATCGCGTCGCTCCGTGTTAGTGTTGCTTACATATGTTTGCGTCACTAACTTGATCAACGAGAAATCGGGGGGAGGACGGCTTGGCCGGGACGAAGCGACTGGAATCGGGGCGGAAAACCTATCACCACGGCGACCTGCGCGGCGCCCTGCTCGAGGCGATCCGGCAACTCGTGGAGCGCGACGGCGCGGACGGGTTCTCGATCGCCGAGGCCTGCCGCCTCGCCGGCGTGAGCACCGCCGCGCCCTACAAGCACTTCCGCGACCGGGGCGAGATGCTGCGGGGCGTGGCCCTGCTGGCCATGGGGCGGCTGCGCGAGCGGATGCGGGAGGCCGCGGCGTCGCATCCCGCCGGGGACTCGGAGCGCATCGTCGCGGTGGGCCGGACCTATGTCGACTTCGCAACGCGGGAGCCCGGCGTGTTCCGCCTGATGTTCGCGCTGAGCGACGACCATGCCGACGATCCCGAGCTGACGCGGGAGGGGGAGCTGACCGGCGCGATCGTCGACCGGGTGGTGGGCGAGCACCTCGGCATCGACCCGGAAAGCGACGAGGCGCGCCTGCGCTCCTACGCGCTGTGGTGCTTCGTGCACGGCCACAGCTTCCTCACGCTCGACGGCAAGCGCGACGGGCACAAGGGCGAGATCCCGGAGGAGGAACTGCTCAGGCTCGTGGGCGAGGCGATGCTGCCGCCGTCGCGCGCCCGGCGCGGCTGATCTGCACGGCGAGGATCCCGACGGTGACGACCGCCACGCCGAGCATGTCGAGCGGGCCCAGCCGCTCGCCGAGGAGGGCCCAGGCGATGGCGACGCCGAACACCGGGTTGAGGAAGTGGAAGGTGGCCGCCGGCGTGGCGCCGATCCGCCGCACGAGCAGGAACCAGACCCACGTGGCGAGCAGGCCCGGCACGAGCGTCGTGTAGGCGAAGGCTGCGGTCAGCGCCGGCGACCAGACGACGTCCCACGTCTCGGTGAGCAGGCCCACGGGCAGGAGCGCGGCGGCGCCCACGAGCATCTGCAGCCCCACGATCATCAGGAGGTTCGCCCCGTCAGAGGAGGCCCCCCGGACCGAGAGCGTCGCCACGGTGAGCGCCACGGCCCCGAGCGCGCACAGCGCCACGCCCCAGGGGTCGGAACCGCCAGATAGTCGCGTCCACATGATCAGCGCGACGCCGGCCGTGCCCGCGAGGAGGCCGGCGAGGCCGAGGGCGCCCGTCCGCTCCCCCATCAGGCCGAAGGACGCCAGCGCCACCATCAGCGGCAGGGCCGAGGCGATGATCGCGGCGAGGCTCGCCTCCACGGTCTGCATCGCGACGAAGTTCAGGCCGAGATAGAGCGCGTTCTGGCAGATGCCGAACACGAGGACCGCCCGCCATTGCGACGCCGACAGCCGCGCGCGCTGCCCCATCAGGAGGGCCAGCCCGCAGCCCAGCGCTCCGGAGATGGCGAAGCGGAGCGAGAGCGCGAGGACAGGCGGCGCCTCGGCGACGATGATCCGGGCCGAGGTGAAGGCCGAGGACCACATCAGGGCGAAGGCGAGACCGAGGAAGAGGGCGCGGGCATCCATGCGCGTCAGGGAGGCGATGCTGCGCGGAAAGGCAACCCGCCCTGCGACGCGCTGCCGCACGGGTATCCTCAGCCGCGCCTTTTCCGACTTTTTCTGTCAGGATTAGAGCGTAGACGAGGAAAGGACCTTGAGATGACCCGACTGACTCTTGGCATGGCCCTGATGGCCGCCGCGACGTTCCTGCCCGCGACCCTCGCCCCGGCCTCGACGGCCGGCGGGCAGGGAGAGGGCGACGGGAGTTCCCTCGCGGACGGGGTGATGACCTATGCGGTGTTCGAGCGGAGCGTCGATCACGCCGATCTCGACAGCTGCCCGGAGCAGTTCGATCCGGATCAGGTCTTCTGCCGGCTGACGCTCGCGGCGGAGATGGCCCATGTCTTCGTGTTCGCCTTCGATGGCGAACAGCCGCTGGTCGCCGTCGAGCACTACGATCTCGACGACGATTTTCTTCCGTTCTGAAAGGAGAAGCCCGCCGCACGGCGCCCCGGGTGCAACCCCCGGGCCGGCGCGGCGGCGGGCGCCGCGTCAGGCGTTGACGCTGTCCTTCAGGGTCTTCGAGATCGTCATCTTGACGACCTTGTCGGCGTCCTTCTTGAACTGCTCGCCGGTGGCGGGGTTGCGCACCATCCGCTCGGGGCGCTCGCGGCACATGATCTTGCCGACGTTGGGAATCGTCACGGCTCCGCCCTTGCTCACCTCCTCGGTGATGATCTCGCTGATCGCGTCCAACGCGGCGGCCGCGGTCTTCTTTTCCGCGTCCATCTTCTCCGCCAGCGCGGAGACCAGCTCGGTCTTGGTCATGGGCTTTGTGGCCATGTCGGCTTCCTCTCTCCCCGTTGGGCCCTCGCTACGGCCCGGTCGTCCGTCGTGACGATACGGCAGGGGATGCCACGTTCACAACAGCGTCAAGGGGCTCCGGGGGCACGAAACCGCCGAAAACGCTGTGGTTCGGCCGTTGAAACACGGGCTTGCGTCAAAGGAAGGCAGTTTCCTCGAAGGAGCGGAGCTTCCTGGAATGGAGGCGCTCGAGCGGCATCTCCCGCAGGTGCTCCATCGCGCGAATCCCGATCAGCAGGTGTCGGGCGACTTGCGTCCTGTAAAACTCGGATGCCATGCCCGGCAGCTTGAGCTCCCCGTGGAGCGGCTTGTCGGAGACGCAGAGCAGGGTGCCGTAGGGGACGCGGAAGCGGAAGCCGTTGGCCGCGATGGTGGCCGATTCCATGTCGAGGGCCACGGCGCGGCTCTGCGACAGCCGCTGGACCGGCCCGGCCTGCTCGCGCAGCTCCCAGTTGCGATTGTCGATGGTGGCCACCGTGCCCGTGCGCATGATCCGCTTGAGCTCGTAGCCCTCGAGCGCCGTGACCTCGGCCACCGCGTTCTCGAGCGAGACCTGCACCTCCGCGAGCGCCGGGATCGGCACCCAGACCGGCAGATCGTCGTCGAGGACGTGGTCCTCCCGGAGGTAGGCGTGGGCGAGCACGAAGTCGCCGAGCGACTGCGAGTTGCGCAGCCCCGCGCAGTGCCCGACCATGAGCCAGACATGGGGGCGCAGGACGGCGATGTGATCGGTCGCCGTCTTCGCGTTGGACGGGCCCACGCCGATGTTGACCAGGGTGATCCCCTGCCCGCCCTCCCGCTCGAGGTGGTAGGAGGGCATCTGCGGCATCTTCGGCGGGTCGATCAGGGTCGCGTCCGGATCGTCCGGCAGGACCTCCTGGTTCAGCGGGCCGGTGAGCCGCGTGTAGCCCGATTCCGGGTCGCGCAGCGCCTCGCGGGCGTAGGCGATGAACTCCTCGACGTAGAACTGGTAGTTCGTGAACAGCACGTGGTTCTGGAACCGCGCCGGCTCGGTCGCGGTGTAATGCGCCAGCCGGGCGAGCGAGTAGTCCACGCGCTGCGCGGTGAAGGGGGCGAGGGGGAGGGCGCCGTCCTCGTAGTGGAAGCCCACGCCGTTCACGATGCTGTCGTTGGTGATGTTCAGGTCCGGCACGTCGAACACGTCCCGGATCAGGAAGGGAAGAACCCCGTCCTGGGGCACGGTGAGCGTGGGCCCGTCATCCTGGAGCATCGCGAAGTGGATCGGGATCGGCGTCGAAGACCAGCCGACGACCACCGGCACCTCGTGGTTGCGCAGGAGGAGGTCGACCTGCTGCCGGAGGTAGTGGCGGAACAGGTCGGGCCGCGTGATCGTGGCCGCGTACTGGCCCGGCTCCGTGACGTGGCCGAAGGAGAGGCGGCTGTCGGCGCGGCCGAAGCTCGTCGTGGTGAGGCGGATCTCGGGGTAGAACGCCCGGTGCCGGCAGTCGGGCGCGCCGTTCTGCACGGCGTCCCGGAAGGCGTCGCGCAGGTAGCGCGTGGCGATGGCGTAGAGACGCTCGAGCTCCGCCACGGTCTCCCGCGCGTCCCGGAACGCCCGGCCGCGGGTGGGCTCGGGCGAGCAGATGGGGGTCAGGGCACGGTTCATGTGGCCTCGATCAGGTCTGTCAGCTCGAAGCGCGTCACGTCCACGAGGCCGAGATCGGAAATCCGGAGCGCGGGGATCACCACGAGCGCCAGGAGCGAATGTTGCATGTAGGCGTTGTTGAGCGTGCAGCCCGCCGCGCGCATCGCCTCGCCGAGCCGGTCCGCCTTCGCGGCCACCTCCGCGGCCGGGGCGTCGGACATCAGCCCGGCGATCGGAAGCTCCACGAGCGCCCGCTCCTCGCCGCCCGCCCAGAAGGTGACGCCGCCGCCCACCTCGCCCAGCCGGTTCGCGGCTCGGGCCATGTCGGCGGCATCGGTGCCGACGACGATCATGTGGTGGCTGTCATGGGCGACGGTGGAGGCCATCGCCATCGGGCCCTCGTATCCGAACCCGGCGACGAAGCCGTTCACCACGCGTCCGGTGCCGCGATGTCGTTCCACGAGGGCGAGGCGGCAGGTATCGCCCGCGGGGATCACCTGCCCGTCGCGCACGGGAAGGCGCCGCGTGAGGGCCTCGGTCGGGGCCTGGTTCTCGACCACCCCGATCACGCGCGCGGTCACCTCCGCCGCGCCGTCGGGCGCCGCGACGCGGAAGTCCTCCGCCGCCAGGGCGCGGCCCATCCGCACGGTGGCCCGGGTGGAGCCCGGCCAGTCCCCGTGCGGGCAGTCCACCAGCATCCGCCCCCCCTCGGCCACCCAGCGGCCCAGCGCCATCACCCGCTCCACGGGCAGCGCGTCGAGCGAGGACGTCACGACCAGGTCGGCGCGGCGGCCGGGCGCGATGGAGCCGAGCTCCCGCTCGAGCCCGAAATGGGTGGCCGTGTTGAGCGTGCACATCTGCAGCGCCACGAGCGGGTCGCAGCCGCACTCCACCGCGTGCCGGTAGACCCGGTTCACGTGGCCGTCGTGGACGAGCGTGCCCGAGTGGCAGTCGTCGGTGCACAGGATGAAGGAGCGCGGGTCGAGGCCCCGCTCCGTCACGGCGGTGATCTGCGCCTTCACGTCGTACCACGCGGAGCCCAGCCGCAGCATCGCGCGCATCCCCTGCCGGGCGCGCGCGACCGCGTCCTCCTCGCGGGTGCCCTCGTGGTCGTCCGCCGGACCTCCGGCGGCGTAGGCGTGGAACCCGGGGCCGAGGTCGGGCGAGGCGTAGTGGCCGCCGATCGTCTTGCCGGCGGCGGCGGTGGCGGCCATCTCTGCGAGCATCTTGCCGTCGCCCGCGATCACGCCGGGGAAGTTCATCATCTCGCCCAGGCCGACGATGCCGGGCCAGCCCATCGCCTCGGCCACCTCGTCGGGCCCGATCTCGAAGCCGGTCGTCTCCAGCCCCGGCGCGGAGGGCGCGCAGGAGGGCATCTGCATGAACATCGAACAGGGCTGCGCCATCGCCTCGTCATGCATCATCCGCACGCCGGGCAGGCCCAGCACGTTGGCGATCTCGTGGGGGTCGCAGAACATCGCGGTGGTTCCGTGCGGGATCACCGCCTCGGCGAAGCGCGCGGGCGTCAGCATGCCCGACTCGACGTGCATGTGCGCGTCGCACAGACCCGGGACGAGCAGCGCGCCCGCGGCGTCGATCACCTCGGTCCCCTCGCCGGCGCAGTGCGAGGCGTCGGGCCCCACATAGGCGAAGCGCCCCCGTGCGATCGCCACGTCCCAGCGGAGCGTCTCGCGGGTGTGCACGTTCGCCACCGTCGCGCCGCGGATCACCGTGTCGGCGGCGACGCGGCCGGCGGCCACCGCGACGAGATGGGCGGCGGACTCGGCCCAGGACGGAAGCGAGGCGGGTGAGGTGATCGCGGGCATGCCGAACCGTCGCACGCGCATGTGACGGGGGCAACACGTGTCGGGGGCAACACGTCACGGGGGCGTCACGCGGCGTGACGCCGCCGCGCGGAGCCCGGCGTCAGCCGATCAGGTCGCGCAGGTATCCGCCGTAGAGGTTCTTGCCGAACTTGTCCGCCCGGGCGCCGAGCGCCTCGGCGTCGATCCAGCCCATCTGGAAGGCGACCTCGTCGGGACTGCCGGTCTGCAGGCCCTGCCGCGCCTGGAGCGTGCGCACGAAGTTGCCCGCGTCGAGCAGGGAGGCGTGGGTGCCGGTGTCGAGCCAGGCGTAACCGCGGCCCATCCGCTCCACCCGCAGGGCCCCCTCGTGGAGGTAGCTCTCCAGCAGCGTCGTGATCTCGAGCTCGCCGCGGGCCGAGGGCCGCACCCCGGCGGCGCGGTCGGGCGCCGTGCCGTCGAGGAAGTAGAGCCCCGTCACCGCGTAGTTCGACGGCGGCACCTCCGGCTTCTCGACGATCGCCGTCGCCTCGCCCGTGGCGTCGAAGTCGACCACGCCGTAGCGTTCCGGGTCGCTGACGTGGTAGCCGAACACCGTGCCGCCGTCGGGCCGCGCGTCGGCCGCGCGCAGGATGTCGGGAAGCCCGTGGCCGAAGAAGATGTTGTCGCCCAGCACCATCGCCGAGGGGCTGCCGGCGAGGAACTCGCGCGTCAGCAGGTAGGCCTGCGCCAGGCCCTCGGGCCGGGGCTGCACCACGTAGGTGAAGCTCACGCCCCATTGCGCCCCGTCGCCCAGCGTGCGCTGGAACTGGGCCTGGTCCTCGGGGGTGGTGATGATCGCGATCTCGCGGATGCCGGCCAGCATCAGCACGCTGATCGGGTAGTAGATCATCGGCTTGTCGTAGACCGGCAGCAGCTGCTTGGAGACGCCGATGGTGATCGGGTAGAGCCGGGTGCCCGAGCCGCCGGCGAGGATGATGCCCTTGCGGCCGGTCGAGGATGCGGTGGTCATGCGGATCTCGTCTCCTTCGGGGCGCCCCGCTCGGCCAGGATGCGCCGCACGCCTTCGCGCCAGTCGGGGCGCGGCAGCCCGAAGGCGGCCTCGGTGGCCGTGCAGTCGAGCCGGGAGTTGAGCGGGCGCCGGGCAGGCGTGGGGTACGCGGTGGAGGGGATGCCGACGACGCGGGCGGGCAGGGCGGCCCCGTCCATCACCGCGCGCGCGAGCTCGGCCCAGCTCGCGTCGGGCGCGCCGGAGAAGTGGTAGACACCCGAGAGCGACGCATCGCCGGCGAGCGCCCCGGCGATGCGCGCGCAGGCGGCGGCGATGTCGGCCGCCGGGGTCGGGCCGCCCACCTGGTCCTCGACGACGCGCAGCTCCGGGCGCTCGGCGCCGAGCCGCAGCATCGTCAGAACGAAGTTCGCCCCGTGCGCGGAGACGACCCAGGACGTCCGCAGCACGGCCCATCCCGCGGGGTTCGCAACCTCGGCCACCGCCCGCTCGCCGGCGAGCTTGGTGC
>CAZWWR010000061.1:0-238 GCA_964637265.1 uncultured Jannaschia sp. | reverse complement strand
GGGGCGTCGGGCGCGAATGGGGCGTCCCCGCCGCCGTCGAACACGTAGTCGGTGGAGATGTGGACGAAGGGCACTCCCGCCGCCGCCGCCTCCCGCGCCAGCACGCCCGGCGCCTCGCCGTTGACGCGCGTGGCCTCCGCCTCCTCGGCCTCGGCGCGGTCCACGGCCGTCCAGGCGGCGGCGTTCACCACCGCCCCGGCCCAGCCGTCGGACAGCGCGGCGCGCAGCGCGGCGGCCG
>CAZWWR010000060.1:0-15896 GCA_964637265.1 uncultured Jannaschia sp. | reverse complement strand
TGCCGCGCCCGCCGCCCGGGCCGCGTCGAGCGCTTCCTCCGCGGCCTGCAGGTTGCCCCGCAGCGCCTCCGCGTCCCCGGAGGTGACGCCGCCGAGGGCCAGGACGGCGCGCATTCCCTCGACCGCGGGGCGCAGGGGGCCGTCGGCCCGCCCGTGCCACCTCGGCGCGTCGCCCCAGACCCCGCGGAGCAGCCGCGCGAGGCGTCCCGACCGGCCCGTCGCGATCGTGCCCGCCGGTGGTTCCAAGGAGTCTGGCGGAACCGTCACCGGCGGTGTCGCCACGTCAGGCGATCGAGCGGCGCCGACCCCGCCGCGCCATCGCCCGACCGGCGCATCCGACCGGGGGCACCCCATCCGTTCTGTGAGCCGGAGCCCGAGCAACGGCCGCCCCGAGCGGAAGGGCCGCCCAGATCCGGCGGGCATGGAATCCCGCGCACTCCGGTCGCGCCGCCGTCCCCTGACCCGGGGCCGGCCCGGCCGGGCACGCCGGGCGGACGGCGCCGGGTTCTGTCGGGCGCTCTTCGGGCGGGGTCGGGGACGGGCATGGCGGCGATCGTTGCGTTGCGCCGACACGTTTCCACCGCCCGCGGCCCCGGCGCAACCGGGGCCTTTGCTTTCACCACCCCTTGGTGTCAGGTGCCCGCCGAGGGCGAGCGGCGGGGACGATACATGGCGGTGGGAGCGCGAAGGCTGGCGGCGCTGAGCTGCGCGACGGCGCTGGGCGCGAGCCTCGCCGGGGCGCAGATGGCTGGGGGGCAGGAGGCGATCCGCTCCGTCAACACCTACGGCGTGCCCGGCCTGATCGACATGCCCTCGGCGCAGATGCAGCCCGACGCGGAGCTGACCGCATCGGTGAGCGCCACGGGCGACGGCTCCGGCCGCTCCGCGCTGACCTTCCAGATCGCCCCGCGGGTGCAGGGCGTGTTCCGCTACGCCACCATCGACGACTACCGCGACCGCGACGGCGACGGCCAGCCCGACCGCACCTGGGACCGCTCCTTCGACGTCCGGGTGCAGCTCTTCCGGGAGGGACGCTACACGCCCGCGGTGACGGTCGGCCTGCAGGATTTCGGCGGCACCGGCCTGTTCCAGGGCGAGTACGTGGTCGCGACGAAGGAGTTCGCCGGTGGACGGCTGGCCGCCACGGGCGGCATCGGCTGGGGCCGCTTCGGCACCGCCGGAAGCTTCGACAACCCGCTCGGCGTGATCGACGACCGCTTCGACACCCGGCCGGGGGGCTTCGAGGGCGAGGGCGGGGACTTCTCGGCCGACAACTGGTTCCGCGGTCCGGCGGCGCTGTTCGGCGGGATCGAGTGGCGGCAGAACGACCGCCTGACCTTCAAGGCCGAGTACTCGTCGGACGCCTACGAGCTGGAGGAGTCCGTCGGGGTCGCCGAGGTGGACTCGCGCTTCAACTTCGGGGTCGACTACCAGATCACGCCCAACGCCACGGCGAGCCTCTACGCGCTGCGCGGCAACGAGATCGGCCTCGGCTTCAAGTACACCCTCAACCCCTTCCGCCCGCCCGCCCCGTCGGGGCTCGAAGGCGCCCCTCTGCCGGTGCAGCCGCGCCCGTCGCGGGCCGCGAACCCCGAGCTGTGGACGGAGGCCTGGGCGGCCGTGCCGAACGCGGGCGAGGTGATCGAGCCGGGCGTGAAGGCGGCGCTCGAGGCGCAGGGGCTCCAGCTCCAGGCCTACCGCCTCGAGGGGGACCGGGCCGAGATACGGTTCATCAACCGCCGCTACGAGAGCCAGGCGCAGGCGATCGGGCGCGCCGCGCGGGGGATGACCGGCGCCCTGCCGCCCTCGGTGGAGACCTTCGTGCTCGTGCCGGTCAACCCGCGGGGCCTCGCCGGCGCCGCGGTGGTGCTGCGCCGCTCGGACATCGAGGCGCTTGAGAACAGGCCCTTCGGCGCGGCGGAGATCCTCGCCACGGCGGGGATCGTCGACGCCGCCAGCCTTCCCGGCGCGGGGCTGACCTTCGCGGAGGACGTCTATCCGCGCTTCGACTGGGGCATCGGGCCCTACCTGCAGTTCAGCTACTTCGACCCGGAGAGCCCGATCCGCGTCGACACCGGCGTGCAGGTCTCCGCCCGCTGGCAGCCGGCGCGGGGCCTCGTCTTCTCGGGGGCGGTGCGCCAGAAGCTGCTTGGCAACCGGGACGAGCAGGAGCCCGGCAGCGACTCTGAGCTCCCACCCGTCCGGACCCTCGCCTTCGAGTACGTCACCGACGAGCCGCACATCCCCTACCTGCAGGGGGCCTACTACTTCCGGCCCGGGCGCAACCTCTACGGCCGGATGACCGCCGGCCTGCTCGAGCGGCAATACGGCGGCGTATCGGGGGAGCTCCTCTGGAACCCGGCGACGGGCCCCTTCGCGCTGGGCCTCGAGCTCAGTCACGCCCGCCAGCGCGACTTCGACATGCTGTTCGATTTCCGGGACCTCGAGGCGACGACGGCGTTCGTCTCCGCCTATCTCGAGCATGGCGGCGGCTACCGGAGCCAGCTCGATGTCGGGCAGTACCTCGCCGGCGACCGCGGGGCGACCTTCACCTTCTCGCGTGTGTTCGCGAACGGCTGGGAGGTCGGGGCCTACGCGACCAAGACGGACGTCTCGGCCGAGGAATTCGGCGAGGGTTCGTTCGACAAGGGCATCAGCCTGCGGATCCCCACGACGTGGATCACCGGCATCCCCTCGCGCTCGGCGAGCAGCGAGGTGATCCAGCCGATCCAGCGCGACGGCGGCGCGCGCCTGCGCATCCGGGGCCGCCTGCGCGACGTGATCGACGACCAGACCGGCCCGCAGCTGACCGACGACTGGGGGAGGTTCTGGCGATGAGCGTCATGCGGGAGGCCGGGCGGCCGGCGGCGCGGACGGCGACCCGGGCGGCCACCCGGACGCCCGCGCGGGTGGGCGCGGCTCTGCTCGCCGCGTCGGCGCTCGCGGGCTGCAGCTTCGGCACCGGGCCGGACGCCTCGGGCCCGACGACGCGCGACGCCCTGTTCCAGCGTCTCGGCGCGCTGGTCTCGCCCGAGCCGCAGGCCACCAATCCCCGGGACACGATCACCCGGGCGCGGCTCGACGTCACGCCCACGCCGATCCTGCTGCTCGAGTTCGAGCGCACGGGGCAGGGCGTGACCCTCGCGCCGGGCGGACGGAACCGCGGCGTGGTCCAGTGGCGCGATGCGCAGGGCGGCGGCGTCGCGCTGCGCGAGGGCGTGCTGATCGCCACCTACGGGCTCGGCTTCGACCTGCACGGCGCCGACGTCGACGGCCTGCTCGCCGCCCTCCGGAGCGGCGGAGGCCGCGTCTCCCGGGTGGACACCTTCCTGCGCGGCGACGTGGAGGTCGTGGCCCGGCGCAGCGTCTGCGACGTCGTCCCGAAGGGCGCGGCGGCGATCGACAACATCGGCCGCGTCCGCCAGACCCGCGTCTTCGACGAGGTCTGCGAATGGGAGGGCGGCCGTTTCTCGAATCGCTACTGGGTCGAGTCCGACGGCCTCATCCGCCGCTCCGTGCAGCAGATCGATCCGCGGGTCGGGGCCGTCCGGATCGAGCTCCTCAACGAGTGATCGCGGCCGCTTCGGGGCACGCTGTTGCACAATCGCAATCTCGAGCACCGAATTGAGGCGCAACCGCAAATGGCGCCGGCGCCCGGCGGACGGGGGCATTGCGCAGGGCCCGGGTTGCCAGTAACGCTTGGGACGTCTCAGATCCCGGAGAGTACGTCCTCATGAAGACCGCTATCGCCCTTTCCTCTGCAGCCCTCCTGGCGCTGACCCCCCTTGCCGCGACCGCCGGCAACGTCGGTGACGTGGGCACCGTCGACGATGTGATCGCCCCCCCCGTGGTTGTCCCCGAGGGTGGCCTTTCGACCGCCGCCGCCGTGGCGCTCGGCGCCGCCGGCCTGCTGGCCCTCGGCCTGCTGATCGCCGACGACAACGACGACGACGACGACGACGCGACTGAGACCACCGAGTGATCCGGCCCGGCCGGCGGGCGCGTCCCAGAGCGGCGCGCCGTCGGCCACCGGCATTCGAGGTTCCGCGACGTTAGTATCACGTGACAGAAGGGCCCCTCCTCGGGGCCTTTCTTCGTTGGGGATCCGTTGATCGCGAGCCCCGACCCATCTCCGCCGGGCCCCCCGGTCTGACCCCACCGCGGCACAGGCCGCCCGCCGGCGGGCGAGGCCTCCGCGGGCCGATCGCCCGGAGGCCCTTGCGAACCCGGCCGGCCGCGGGGCGGACGCTCAGCTCTCCGCGCGGCGGGCGAGCACCTCGACGCCCACCATGCCGAGCACCTTCTCCTCGATATGGGGGGCGTTCATAGCCGCCGAGGCGTACATGTCGCCCGGGCTGGCCTGATCGATGAAGCTGTCGGGCAGGAACATCGAGCGGAAGCGGAGGCCGTCGTCGAGCGCCCCGTTCTCGGCCAGGAGCTGCGCGACGTGGCTCCCGAATCCCCCGACCGCGCCTTCCTCGATGGTCAGGAGCGCGTCGTGATCCCGGGCGAGCCGGAGGATCAGAGCCTCGTCGAGGGGCTTGGCGAAGCGGGCGTCGACCACCGTCGGCGAAATTCCGCGCGCCATCAGCGATTCACGCGCCTTCTGGACCTCCGCGAGCCGCGCGCCGAAGGACAGGATCGCCACCCGCTCGCCCTCGTGGACGACCCGGCCGCGGCCGATCTCCAGCGGCACGCCCCGCTCCGGCATCTCGACGCCGACGCCCTCGCCCCGCGGGAAGCGGAACGCGATGGGGCCCGCGTCATGCGCGGCGGCCGTCGCCACCATGTGCCGCAGCTCCGCCTCGTCGGATGCGGCCATGACCACGAAGTTGGGCAGGTTCGACAGGTAGGCGATGTCGAAGCTGCCCGCATGGGTCGGCCCGTCTGCCCCCACCAGCCCCGCCCTGTCGATGGCGAAGCGCACGGGGAGCTTCTGGAGCGCCACGTCGTGCACGACCTGATCGTAGCCACGCTGCAGGAAGGTCGAGTAGATCGCCGCGAACGGCCGCATCCCGCCCGCCGCGAGGCCCGCGCAGAAGGTGACGCCGTGCTGCTCGGCGATGCCCACGTCGAAGCACCGTTTGGGGAACCGCTCCGCGAACAGGTTCAGGCCCGTCCCGTCGGGCATCGCCGCCGTGATCGCCACGATCCGGTCGTCCCGCTCGGCCTCCTGGATCAGCGATTGCGCGAACACCTTCGTGTAGGAGGGGGCGTTCGACTTGGCCTTCTTCTGCTCCCCGGTGAGCGGGTGGAACTTGGCCCGGGCATGGCCCGCATCCGCCGAGTCCTCCGCCGGCCGGAAGCCCTTCCCCTTCTTGGTGATCGCGTGGATCAGCACCGGCCCGTCGGCGCGGACCTTCACGGTGCGCAGCACGGCGAGCAGCGTCTCCATGTCGTGCCCGTCCACCGGGCCGATATAGCTGAATCCCAGCTCCTCGAAGAGCGTGCCGCCCACCGCGAGGCCCTTGACCAGCTCCTTGGCACGGCGCGCGCCCTCCTGGAACGGAGAGGGGAGCAGGCCCACGGCGTTCTTGGCCGCGGCCTTGAGATCCTGGAAGGGCGCGCCCGCGTAGAGGCGCGTCAGGTAGGAGGACATCGCGCCGACGGGCGGGGCGATGGACATCTCGTTGTCGTTCAGCACCACGATCAGGCGGCGGTCGAGATGCCCGGCGTGGTTCAGCGCCTCGTAGGCCATGCCCCCGGAGAGGGCGCCGTCCCCGATCACGGCGATGGCGTCGCCGACCGACGGCGCGCCGAGGTCGCGGGCCGTGGCGAAGCCCAGCGCGGCGGAGATCGAGGTGGACGAATGGGCCGCGCCGAACGGATCGTAGGGGGACTCGGTGCGCTTGGTGAACCCCGAGAGCCCGTCCTTCTGCCGCAGGCTCAGCATGCGGTCGCGGCGTCCGGTGAGGATCTTGTGGGGGTAGCACTGGTGGCTCACGTCCCAGATCAGCTTGTCGCGCGGGGTGTCGAACACGGCATGGACCGCCACCGTGAGCTCGACCACGCCGAGCCCGGCGCCCAGATGCCCGCCCGTCCGGCTGACCGCCCAGATCGTCTCCGCGCGCAGCTCGTCGGCGAGCTGCCGGAGCTCCCTGTCCGACATGCCGCGAATGTCCGCCGGCCCGCCGACATGGTCGAGCAGGGGGGTCACCGGCCGGTGCTGGATGTCCTCGGTCATGGCTCCCTCCTACCTGTCCCGGCTCACGACGAAGCGGGCGGTGTCAATCAAGCTAGACGCTCTCGCCCCGTAAGGCGATAGCGCGTCGGCGGCCTCCTCGGCCAGGGCGTCGGCGCGCGCCTTCGCGCCCTCCAGGCCGAGGAGGCCGACGAAGGTGGCCTTGCCGGCCTCCGCGTCCTTGCCCACCGCCTTGCCGGTCGCCTCGGCGTCGCCCACCACGTCGAGGATGTCGTCGGCGATCTGGAAGGCCAGTCCCAGCGCGCGCGCATAATCACGCAGGGCCCCCGGGTCCGCGCCGGCGAGCCGCGCCCCCGCCTCGCACGGCCATTCGAGCAGCCGCCCCGTCTTGAGGCGCTGCAGCTCCGCGATCGACACGATGTCGAGCGGCGCCCCGGCGGATTCGGCCGCGATGTCGAGCGCCTGGCCCCGCACCATCCCGTCCGCGCCGGCCGCGCGGGCGAGCGTCAGGCAGAGCTCGGCGCGCACCGCGCCGTCCGGGTGGGTCTCCGGCGCGGCCAGGATCTCGAACGCCAGCGTCTGGAGCGCGTCTCCGGCGAGCACGGCGGTCGCCTCGTCCCAGCGGACGTGCACGGTGGGCCGGCCGCGCCGCAGGGCGTCGTCGTCCATGCAGGGCAAGTCGTCATGCACCAGCGAGTAGGCGTGGACGCACTCGATGGCCATCGCCGGCCGGATCGCGCGCCCGGCGGGCACGTCGTGGAGCGCGGCGGCCTCGATGGCTAGGAACGCCCGGAGCCGCTTGCCCCCCTCGGAGGCGTAGCGCATCGCGTCGGTCACCGGGCCGTCGCCCAGCGGCGCCATCGCCGCGTCGAGCCCGGCCTGGACCCGGGCCCGAGCCGCCTCCAGCCGTTCGGCGAACACTAGAGATCCTCGGCCGGCGCCGTGCCCCGCGGCGCGCCGTCCGCGCCCAGCGTGATCTGCTCGACCCGCTCCTCGGCGGCCTTCAGCTTGGCCTCGCAATGGGCCTTCAGCGCCGCGCCCCGCTCGTAGAGCGCGATCGACTCCTCGAGCGGCACGTCCCCGGCGTCGAGCCGGTTCACCACCTCCTCGAGCTCCCGCATCGCGTCCTCGAAGCTCAGCTCCGCGACCTCCGCCTTCGCCTCAGCCATCCGCCCCCTCCATCAGCGCCCCAAGATGCGCGGCGACCCCCTCGCCCAGCGCCGCGAGGTCATATCCGCCCTCCAGCGCGGAGACCACCCGCCCCCCCGCATGGGCCTCCGCGAGGGCGACCGCCTCGCGCGTGGCCTCCGCGAAGTCCTCCGGGCCCCAGTCGAGCTCCGCCAGCGGATCGCGGGCGTCTGCGTCGAACCCGGCCGAGAGGAGGACGAGCTCGGGGGCCCAGGCGTGGAGCCGCTCGAGCACCGGGGCCATCGCCTCCCGCCGGGCGGCGCCGTCCGTGCCGGGCCGGAGCGGCAGGTTGACGATCGTGCCGTGCGGGCCCGTCTCGCCCGGGGCGCCCGTCCCCGGCCAGAGCGGCATCTGGTGCGAGGAGACGAAGACGGCGCGCGGCTCGTCCCGCAGGAGCGCCTGCGTGCCGTTGCCGTGATGGACGTCGAAGTCGATCACCGCCACCCGCTCGAGGCCGTGGGCGTGGATCGCGTGCAGCGCGCCCAGCGCGACGTTGCCGAACAGGCAGAAGCCCATCGGCGTCTCGGGCTCGGCATGGTGGCCGGGCGGGCGCATGGCCACGAAGGCCCGTCGGGCCTCGCCGTCCAGCACCGCGTCGACGGCCTGCATCACCGCGCCCGCCGCGAGGCGCGCCGCGTCGAGCGTGCCGGGCGACATCCAGGTGTCGGGGTCGAGCTGCGCGAAGCCCTCCGCCGGCGCCGCGGCGGCGAGCCTTTCGAGATGCCGGCGCGGATGGCCGCGCAGGAGGAACGCGTCCGGCGCGGGCTCGACGGCGAGCCGGGGCAGGGCGGCGAACGGCTCCGCGTCGAGGACCGCGCGCACCGCATGCATGCGCTCGGCCCGCTCGGGGTGGCCGGGGGGCATGACGTGCGCGAACGCCGCGTCGTGGGTCAGGATGGCGAGGGTCATGGGGCCTCGTTGCGGCTGCGGGCCGTCAGTCGGGGGTGAGCATGTAGCCCTCGCCCCGCACCGTCTGGAGGTAGCGGGGCTGGCGGGGGTCGGTCTCGAGCTTGCGGCGGAGGCGGGTGATCTGCACGTCGACGGCCCGTTCCTGCGTCGCGCCCTCCTCGCCGCCGCGGCCGAGCTGCTCGATCAGGTCGATGCGGCTCACCGGCCGGCCCGGGCTCGCGGCGAAGATGCGCATGAGCAGCGTCTCCGTGGCCGTGAGCCGCACAGGCTCCGCGCCGTTCCACAGCTCGCCGCGCTCCATGTCGTAGCGCACCGGGCCCAGATGCAGCACCCGGGGCGGCTCGGGCGCGGGGGCCCGCCGCAGGATCGCCCTGAGCCGCAGGAGGAGCTCGCGCGGCTCGAAGGGCTTGGCGAGGTAGTCGTCGGCGCCCGCCTCCAGCCCGGCGATGCGGTCTCCGGCCTCGCCCCGCGCGGTGAGCAGCAGGACGGGCAGGAGGGACGTCTCCCGCACCGACCGGCACAGGCTCATCCCGTCCTCGCCCGGCATCATCACGTCGAGCACGAGCAGGTCGAAGTCGAGCCCGCCGAGCAGCCGCCGCGCCTGCGCCGCGTCCCGCGCGGCCGTCACCACGTAGCCGTTGCGGGCGAGGAAGCGCTTGAGGAGGTCGCGGATGCGCTCGTCGTCGTCGACGAGGAGGACGTGCGCCTGCGGCTCGGAGACCCCGGACGGCACGGGCGGATCGGGCCGGCGATCCGCCGGCATGGGGGCCTCAGTCATCGCAGGTCGTCGCCATCACGGGCGGCATCGTAGAGGCGCCGCAGGTCCGGGTCCATCATCTGCTCCAGCACGCGACGAAATCCCGCGACCGCGTCCGGCCCCGCGGCGCGGAACGCGGCCCGCATCCGCGCGCGCTGCGCGTCCGAGAGCGCCCGTTCGAGCGCCTTGCCCTCGGCCGTCAGCACGAGGTTGCGCTCGCGCCGGTCCCGGCGGCCGATCCGGCTCTCCACCAGCCCGTCCTCCTGCAGCGTCCGGAGCACGCGGTTGAGGGACTGCTTCGTGACCCCGAGGATGGCGATGAGGTTGCTCACCGTCGTCCCGGGCATCCGCGCGATGAAGTGCAGCGCGCGGTGATGCGCGCGCCCGTATCCCCTCGCCTCGAGGATGCGGTCGGGGTCGGCGGTGAATCCCCGGTAGGCGAAGAACATCGCCTCGATCGCACGCCGGAGCTGGGCGTCCGTCAGGAACAGGAGGCTCTCGGTCCCCGCGCTGTCCTCTGCCATCGCCACCTCCTTCGCCCCCGATTTACGTCAGCGTTGTTGACATTCCAAGGGCGCAGGTCTACCCGTCGGGTGAAATTGCGCAATGTTATGTCCGTTCCGGGCCCTTCTGCGCAACGAATTGAAGGGAGAGAGCGATGTCGGGGTCCTATGCGGAACGGGACGGCCAGATCTGGATGGACGGCGCGCTGGTGCCCTGGGCGGGGGCGAACGTCCACATCCTGACCCACGCGATGCACTACGCCTCCAGCGTGTTCGAGGGCGAGCGCGCCTATGGCGGGCGGATCTTCGAGTCGCGCAGGCATTCGGAGCGGCTGCTCGCCTCCGGCCGCGCCCTCGACATGGAGATCCCCTGGACCGTCGACGAGATCGAGACGGCCAAGTACGAGGCGATGCGCGCCAACGGCCTCACGGACGCCTACGTGCGCGCGGTCGCCTGGCGGGGCGCCGGAGAGGACATGGGCGTGAGCTCGCAGCGCAACCCCGTCCGCCTCGCCGTCGCGACCTGGGGCTGGGGCGACTACTACGGCGACGCCAAGACGAAGGGCGCCGTGCTCGACATCGCCAAGTGGAAGCGCCCCTCGCCCGAGACCGCGCCGAGCCACGCGAAGGCCGCCGGCCTCTACATGATCTGCACGATGTCCAAGCACGCGGCCGAGGCGAAGGGCTGCTCCGACGCTCTGATGTTCGATTATCGCGGCTACGTGGCCGAGGCGACGGGGGCGAACGTCTTCTTCGTGAAGGACGGCGAGGTGCACACGCCGCTGCCCGACTGCTTCCTCGACGGGATCACCCGGCAGACGGTCGTGGGCCTGCTGCGCGACCGGCAGGTCAAGGTGAACGAGCGCCACATCATGCCCGAGGAGCTTGAGGGCTTCGAGCAGTGCTGGCTCACCGGCACGGCCGCCGAGGTGACGCCGGTGGGGCGGATCGGCGACTACTCCTTCGAGGTGGGCGCGATGGCGCGCGACATCTCGGCCGCCTACGAGGCGCTGGTCCGGGCCTGACCCGCCGCCCGCCCGGCGACGCCTCGGCGATCAGAGGGCCCGGCCGGGGGACGAGCGTGGAGCCCTCGTCCGCCCGACCGGGCCCGGCGGGGCGTCGAGCCTCGCCCCGTGGAGCGTACCTGCCCGGTCCGCGCGGCGGCGACGGGCCCGGATTGCGGCGCCTCCGGGAGGATCGCCTCGGGTTGCGCGCGTTTTCGCGGGCGGGCGGCGGTCGCGGTCGCTTGATTACTCCGGCCCGGCGCGTAGCTTGGGCGGATGAACGCTCCCCCGACGAGCCTGACGGCACCCCCGTCCGTCCAGTTCCACCGCACCGAACTCTCGGCGATCCTCTCGCTCTACGGCCGCTTCGTCGCCGCGGGCGAATGGCGCGACTACGGCATCAGCTCGCTGCGCGACGTCGCCGTGTTCTGCGTGTTCCGCCGCACCGCCGAGATGCCGCTCTACCGCATCGAGAAGCGCCCGAAGCTCGCCTCCCGACAGGGCATGTACGCCGTGATCGGCATGGACGGGCAGGTCCTGCGCCGCGGCCACGACCTGCGTCAGGTCCTGCGCGTGCTGGAGCGCAAGCTGATCCGCGCCGTGGGATGAGCCCCGCCGCGGCCCGTCGGCCGGCGCCCCGCCTCCGCCCCTACGGCCTGAGGCGCCGGGCCTGCATCGCCTCCCACACCGGGAGCGCGGCGCGCAGCAGGTCGGGGCGGTCCACCTCCGGAAGCGGCCCCTCGGGCCCCGCGAAGCCGGTGGACCCGTGGACGGCGCCGTACCAGTGCGGCGCCCAGGCGCCGTCCTCCGGCCGCCCGCCCGCCGGCCAGCCGAGCATCGACGCGTCCCAGGGAAGGCCCAGCGCCGCGCACAGCGCGCGCAACATGCGCTCGGGCTCCGCGCGCACGTCCTCGGACGCCAGCACGAGCCCGCCCAGCCGGTCGTAGAGCGCCGCCTGCGCGAGGAAGCCGATATCGGCCTCGGTCACCTCCGCCCGCTTGGCCCCGTAGGAGGCGACGACCCGCGCGGGATGGCGGATCAGGTGCAGATGCGCCGCCCCCTCCGCCCAGCCGAGCGGCATGCCCTCGGCCGCGTGGTGGGCCATGTGCTTCTGGTAGACGTGCGGCTCCCCGCCCGGGCCCGTCCCGCGGGAGCAGAGCGCCGCCACGCGCGCCGGATCGGCCTCGTGGGCGGCGAGGATCTCGGCGCGCATCGGGTGCTCCAGCCCCGTCGCGGCGAGGTAGGGGGCGTAGAACGGCTCGTCCAGCGCGCCGCAATCCGCGCGCGCGGCGAAGGCGTACATCATCGCCGTCGACAGGTTTCGCGGCCCCGACCAGGCGACGATCCTAATCTCCCGCCTCCCCGTCCGTCGCCCGCCGAGGGCGGGCCTTGCCGCGCCGGCCGGGAACCGTCACGAGCGCGCCGCCAGCTCGGCGTAGAGCCCCTGCAGCCGCAGGGTGACCGGCCCCGGCACGGCGCCCCCGATCGCACGGCCGTCGATCTCCGAGACGGGGGTGAGGCCGCCGAAGCTCCCGGTGAGGAACGCCTCCTCGGCGCCGTAGGTCTCGAGGAGCGAGAAGTTGCGCTCCCGGGCCGGGATGCCGTTCGCGCGGGCCAGCTCGAGCACCTTGGCCCGGGTGATCCCGTTCATGCAGTAGTCCCCGGTCGAGGTCCAAACCTCGCCCCGCCGCACCACGAAGAAGTTGCAGGCGTTCGTGGTGTTCACGAAGCCGTGGACGTCGAGCATCAGCGCCTCGTCCGCCCCGGCCTTCTCGGCGGCGATGCAGGCGAGCACGCAGTTCAGCTTGGAATGGGAGTTGAGCTTCGGATCCTGGCTCATGGGCAGTCCGCGCACCTGCGGCACCGTCGCCAGCCGCACCGGGCGGGGCAGGGCGGGGCGCGAATGCTCAATGATGATCACGACCGTCGGGCCGGACACGCTCAGGCGCGGATGCTGGAAGGGCAGGCGCTTGACGCCCCGCGTCACCATCAGCCGTGCATGGGCGTCCCGCTCCATCCCGTTGGCGGCGCGCGTCTCCTCGAGCGCGGCCGCGAGCGCCGCCCGGTCCATCCCGATGTCGAGGTCGATCGCCTTCGCCCCCTCGAACAGCCGGTCGAGATGCGCGTCGAGGAAGGCCCAGCGCGGCCCGTCCGCCGCGGCGTGGAGGCGCAGCCCCTCCCACACCCCGTCCCCCAGCATGAAGCCCGAATCGTAGACGGACACCATGGCCTCCGCCCGCGGCCGCAGCCTGCCGTCGATCCAGATGAGGATGCGGTCGTTCCGCGGGTCCGGCTCGGCCTCGTGGGTGGAGGCGACGGCGTCGTCTGGGGCGGCGGTCATGCGTCCGACGATGGGGCGCGGAACGGCCCGGCGCAACCGCTCACGCAGCCTTGAATTGCCACCGGGGGCGACCTCGGGTCAGGTACGGACCCGGGACAGAGGAGGGACACATGACCGGAACAGCCGTGATGAACCTCAAGCTCGCCGCGCTGGTGCTCGCCATGCTGGCGGGGCTTGCCGTGCAGAAGGCGAACTCTGCCGACGTGGACCGCATGGCCAAGCCCGACTGCGCCATCGAGGCGGTGGTCGCCGTCTGAGCACGGACCCGGCGGGCAGGCGCGAGGCGGCCCCTCGGCGGCAGCGTCCCCGCCGTTCTCCGCTATACGCGCACCTGTCCGGATCGCCCGCCTGGCCAAGCCATCGCGCCCGGACGGCCACGCCTGGCCCGCACCAAGCGAGGGCGAACCCGGCCTGAGGTCCGCGCCCTAGGCAGCGGGCGCCCCTCAGCGCCCGAGGATCGCCACGACGTAGCCTTGCGTCTCCTTGAAGGGCGGCACCCCGCGATGTTTCTGCACGGCGCCGGGCCCGGCATTGTAGGCGGCCAGCGCCAGGCGCCAGGAGCCGAAGCGGCGGTACTGCTCCGCGAGGTAGCGCGCGCCCCCGTGGAGGTTCTCCTCCGGATCGTTCGGATCGACGCCGAGCATGCGCGCCGTTCCGGGCATCAGCTGCGCCAGCCCGATCGCGCCCTTGTGGCTCCGCGCGGTCGGGTTCCAGCCCGATTCCTGCCGGACCAGTCGCAGGAACAGATCCTCCGGGATGCCGTGCCGCCGCGCCGCCGCCCGCGCCACCGGGAGCCAGCGGCTCCGCTGCGGGCCCGCGTAGCGCGGGATCGCCGTGGCGTCGCTCCCCCGCCGCGACACCACGGTGGGCGGCGGCCGGAGCCTGTCGGAGCTGCGGTACTGGTCGGACAGCCGGCCGTCGAGCACGCGGGTCTTGCTGCTGAACAGGCTCTTCGCGTCGCCCCGGCTCGAGAAGACCTGCGCGTCCGCCGCGTCTCCCCCCGCCAGGATGAGCGCCGCCGCAACGACCGCGCCGCCGCGCGCGACCCATCTCCGCCCCATGGCATGCCCCGTCAGAAGTTTCTCTCCGCCCGCGGACGTTAGTCGAGATTCGCGGCCCCGTGAAGACGGGCGGGGCACGCGGCGCGGAACCGCGGCCCGGCGGCCCCTTTCCCCCGGAGGCGCCGCGCGCTAGGCCCGGTGGCGACGGTCGCCCGGATGCGTGTCGCGGGGGCGGGACAGCAGCAGGGAGGCCCCGATGGCCGGCAGCGTGAACAAGGTGATCCTCATCGGCAATCTCGGGCGCGATCCCGAGGTCCGCTCGTTCCAGAACGGCGGCAAGGTCTGCAACCTGCGCCTCGCCACCTCCGAGACGTGGCGCGACAAGGCCTCGGGTGAGCGGCGCGAGCGCACCGAGTGGCACTCCGTGGCGATCTTCTCGGAGCCGCTCGTGCGGGTGGCCGAGCAGTATCTCCGCAAGGGCTCGAAGGTCTATGTCGAGGGCCAGCTCGAGACCCGCAAGTGGCAGGACCAGTCCGGCCAGGACCGCTACTCGACGGAGGTCGTCCTGCGCCCCTTCCGCTCCGAGCTCACCATGCTCGACGGCCGCGGCGAGGGCGGCGGCGGTGGCGGCGGCGGCTTCGACGACCGGGGCGGCTACGGCGGCGGCGGCGGTGGCGGCGGCCGGGGCCGGAGCGACGACTTCGGCGGCGGCGGCTCCGACATGGACGACGAGATCCCGTTCTGAGTTCGCGCCGCCCAGCCGGGCATCCGCGGCCCCGGGCCTGCCTCTCCCGGACGTCCGGGCGAGGCGCCCGACGGAGTGGCGCACCGCTCCCCTGACGGGAGCGCCGAGGGAGCCTACCGGATCCGGGCCCCGTCCTCGGCGAACACCATCGCGCGGGCCGGCTCCACGCGCAGCCCGACGCGCGCGCCCTCCGACGCCCTGTGGTCGCCCCGCTCCTCGACGATGAGGCGCGTCTCCTCCGGCCCGGTCAGGTAGTCGTAGCTCACGCCGCCCAGCGCCTCGGTCAGGTCCACGGCATGGGTGTCGCCCGAAGGGTCGACCTCGAGATGCTCCGGCCGCAGCCCCAGCGTGACCCGCGTCCCCTCGCCCGGAAGGTCCACCGGCGGGGCGAACGGCGCGATCCCCGGCGCCGCGACCTTGCCGTCCCGCACGACGCCCGGCAGGAAGTTCATCGCCGGCGAGCCGATGAAGCCCGCCACGAAGCGGTTGTCCGGGTCGCGGTAGAGGTCGAGCGGCGCGCCCACCTGCTCGATCACGCCGGCGCGCAGCACCACGATCTTGTCGGCCATCGTCATCGCCTCGACCTGGTCGTGGGTGACGTAGACCATCGTCGCGCCGATCTCCTTGTGGAGCCGGGCGATCTCGACCCGCATCTCGACGCGCAGCTCGGCGTCGAGGTTGGAGAGCGGCTCGTCGAACAGGAACACCTCCGGCCCGCGCACGATGGCCCGCCCGATCGCCACCCGCTGCCGCTGCCCGCCCGACAGCGCCACCGGCTTGCGCTTGAGGTAGGGGTCTAGCTTCAGGATGTCCGCGGCGCGCTCGACCTTCTGGCGGATCTCGCCCTTCGGGTGACCCGTCATCTTGAGCCCGAAGCCCATGTTCTCCTCGACGGTCATGTGGGGGTAGAGCGCGTAGGTCTGGAACACCATCGCCACGCCCCGGTCGGCCGGCTCGGCGCGCGTCACGTCGCGCCCGCCGATGCGGATGGCCCCGTCCGTGGTCTCCTCGAGCCCCGCGATCATCCGCAGCAGCGTCGACTTCCCGCAGCCCGACGGCCCCACGAACACGCAGAACTCCCCGTCCTCGACCTCCAGGTCGACCCCGTGGATCACCTGCGTCTCGCCGTAGCGCTTCACCACCGCGTCCAAGCTCACGCCCGACATCGCGCCCTCCCTCTCCCTGCGCGACAGGGGAGGGCATCCGCGCCGCGATTGCAACGCCCGGCGCGCACGACGCCCGCGGCGGGCCCCGGGGCGCATGGCGGGCCAGGGGGCGCATGGCGGGCCCGGGGCTCGCGCAGGCG
>CAZWWR010000059.1:0-16064 GCA_964637265.1 uncultured Jannaschia sp. | reverse complement strand
CACCCCGCCCGCATCGCTGCCGGAGCCTGCGCCGAGCCCCGTCGCGATGGCGGCCGAGCCGGCCGCGCCCCGGTTCAGCGCCCGCCGCGGCGGCCCCGATCCGGAGCAGGTCCAGCGGCTCCGCGCCGCCGTCCTGCGGGGCGAGCAGGGCACCGCGACGCCCGCGCCCCCGAGGGTCGAGCAGTCGCGCAGGAGCGGCATCACCTCCCTGCTCGGACGGATGACCGGCGGGACCGGAGACGTCGCGCCTCAGCCGGTCCAGCCTGCAGAGCCGCCCGAGACCCGCGACGAGGAGGAGCGCGTCGAGATCCCTGCCTTCCTCCGACGGCAGGCCAACTGAACCCACCGGACTGCGATTCCCGAGGCGGCCCCGATCCGGGGCCGTCTTGCGTCGGGGCTGCAACACCCACGGTTGCAACGTAGGGTCACGATCACGGCCGGCGCGTATGCGGCCCGCCGGGCGAGCCTCGCAAGAGACTGACGGTGCGGAGATATTCGGCCGCTCCAGCCGGTTCGGCGAGGGCCCGCCATTCGTCGGCCGGCGTTGTTTCACAACGTAAGAATGGTTGAATTGCGGGGTCATCCTGCGGCGCCTAGCTGACCTTCATCACCCCGGCACGAGAGTAGAGCCGGACGCGGCGCGATGACTGGAGATGGAGGGCGCGATGCAGACGACGATCCGATCGACGATCCGGTTCTCCGGCATCGGTCTGCATTCCGGCCGGCCTGTGCGGCTGTCCGTTCGCCCGGCCCCGGCCGGTCACGGCATCTGGTTCCGCCGCACCGACCTGTCCGCGTCGAACATGATTCCCGCCCGCTACGACGTGGTGGAGACCTCGCCCCTCTGCACGCTCCTGGTGAACGAGGCGGGCGTCTCGGTCTCGACGGTCGAGCATCTGATGGCCGCGCTTGCGGGCTGCGGGGTGATGAACGCCATCGTCGAGCTCGACGGACCCGAGGTTCCGATCCTCGACGGGTCCGCCGCGCCCTTCGTCCGGGCGATCCTCGGCGCGGGCGTGCGCCGGCTCGACGCGCCGGTGCATGTGATCGAGATCCTGCGCCCCGTCGAGGTTCGGCAGGGGCGGTCGTCCGCGCGTCTGTCGCCCGCGAGCGAGCTGGAGATCGACTTCCGGATCGACTTCGCCGATCGGGCGATCGGGCGGCAGGCCAAGGCGCTGCGGCTGTCGAACGGCACCTTCGTGAGGGAGCTGTGCGACAGCCGCACCTTTTGCCGCCAGGAGGACGTCGATGCGATGCATGCCGCTGGCAAGGCGCTCGGCGGCAGCCTCGACAACGCGGTGGTCGTCGATGGCGATCGGGTCGTGAACCCGGAAGGGTTCCGCCATTCGGACGAGGCGGTGCGTCACAAGATGCTCGACGCGCTCGGAGACCTTGCCCTCGCCGGGAGTCCGATCTTCGGTCGCTACGAGGGGGTGCGGGCAGGCCATGCTCTGACGAACCGCCTTCTCCACGCCCTGTTCGACGATCCCGCGAACTACCGGATCCGTGCGGCCGCCCCGGACGAGGCGGAGCGGTTGCCGGGGGCCGGGCTGGAGCGCGACGTCTTCCATCATCTTTGAGGGCGCCTTCCTTGGGAGGCGCCCCGCTTCACACCCCCCCGCACGCAGTCTATTGTCCCGCGCGAGGACGGTTCCGGGGCCAGGTGCGGGGATGCGCCGTGGTCACTGGACCGGATGGGACAGGACGGACCTGATGGCGCGCATCGCCAAGTCATTGCTCGCGCTCGCGCTGGCCTGCACGCTCGCCGCGTGCGGCGACGACGGCACGCCGCCCGTCGAGGACCAGGCGCCCGAGGCGATCTACCTGCTTGCCGAGGCCGAACTGGCGGATGGTGACGCCGAGGACGCGGCCCAGCTCTTCTCGGAGGTCGAGCGCCTCTACCCCTACAGCGAATGGGCCAAGCGCGCGATCATCATGCAGGCCTTCTCCTACCATGCCGATCGCGACTACGAGAACGCCCGCGCCGCCGCGCAGCGCTACCTCGACTTCTATCCGGCCGACGAGGATGCCGCCTATGCGCAGTATCTGCTCGCGCTGAGCTACTACGACCAGATCGAGCTCGTCGGGCGGGATCAGGGCCTCACCTTCCTCGCGCTCCAGGAACTCCGGGCGACGATCGAGCTTTATCCGGACAGCGACTGGGCCCGCTCCGCGCGCCCGAAGTTCGACCTCGCCTTCGATCATCTGGCGGCCAAGGAGATGGAGATCGGGCGCTACTACCTCCGGCGCGGCCACTACCCGGCGGCGATCAACCGGTTCCGCGCCGTGGTCGAGGATTTCCAGACGACCACCCACACGCCCGAAGCTCTGCTCCGGCTGGTCGAGAGCTACCTCTCCCTGGGCCTCTTGGCCGAGGCCCAGACGGCAGGAGCGATCCTCGGCTACAACTACCGCGGCTCGCCCTTCTACGACGACGCCTACCGACAGCTGACGGGCCGGGGCCTCACCCCGGAGGCCGCGCAGACGGGCTGGCTCGCCGAGATCTACCGCCGCACCGTGCGGGGTGATCCCCTCTGATGCCGGTGGTGGCGCAGGGGTCGGGGGCGCATTAGATCGCACCCATGCTCCGAGCGCTCGACATCCGCGACATGCTCATCATCGATCGTCTCGCGCTGGAGTTCCAGCCGGGGCTCAACGTGCTGACCGGGGAGACGGGGGCCGGGAAGTCGATCCTGCTGGACTCGCTGGGCTTCGTGCTGGGCTGGAGGGGCCGGGCCGCGCTCGTCCGGGGTGGAGCCGCGCAGGGGGAGGTCCAGGCGCTCTTCGAGCTCCCTTCGCGCCATCCCGCCGCGAGTATCCTCGCGGAGGCGGGCATCGAGGCCGAGGAGGGGGAGCTGATCCTGCGTCGGGTCAACACGGCCGAGGGGCGGAAATCCGCTTGGGTCAACGGCGTTCGCGTGTCGGGAGAGGTCTTGCGGCGGCTGGGCGACACGCTGCTCGAGCTGCACGGCCAGCATGACGACCGCGGGCTCCTCGATCCGAAGGGGCACCGCGAGCTGCTCGATGCCTTCGCGGGTGTGGAGGCGGAACGGTCGGACGTACGCTCGGCATGGCGCGATCTCGGGCGCGCGCGGCGGGCCCTCGAGGCGGCGGAGGCCGAAGTCGAGGCTGCCCGGGCGGAGGAAGAGTTCCTGCGCCATTCGGTCGGCGAGTTCGACGCGCTCGACCCGCAGCCCGGCGAGGATGCCGAACTGGACGCTCGACGGCGACTGATGCAGGGCGCCGAACGGGTGCGCGACGATGTCTCCCGCGCGTTCCAGGCCCTCGGGTCCGACGGGGCGGAGGGCATGCTGGTCGACGCGACGCGCTGGATGGAGGGTGCCTCGGAACGGCTCGGCGAGGGTGCGGATGGCCCTCTCTCGCAGGCACTCGATGCGCTCGGCCGCGCGATGGCGGAACTGGGCGAGGCGCAGGCGGGCGTCGAGGATTGCCTCGACCGGCTCACCTTCGACCCCCGGGAGATGGAAGAGGTAGAGGAACGGCTCTTCGCGATCCGCGGGCTCGCACGCAAGCACGGCGTGATCGCGGACGAGCTCGGGACCCATGCCGCGGAGCTCCGCGCGCGCCTCGACCTGCTCGACTCGACCGGTCCGGCGATGACGCGCCTCCGCGAGACCCGGGACGCCGCGCAGGAGGCGTACGAGGCCGCCGCCGCAAGGCTCAGCGAACGGCGCACCGAGGCCGCGGGCCGGCTCGACGCCGCGATGGCGGAAGAGCTTGGACCGCTCCGGATGGAGCGTGCGGTGTTCCGAACCCGCGTCGAGCCCACCGCGCCGGGCCCCGACGGTGCCGACGAGGTGGCGTTCGAGGTGGCGACCAATCCGGGGGCGCCCGCGGGGCCGCTGAGCCGGATCGCGTCGGGCGGTGAGCTGAGCCGGTTCCTGCTCGCCCTGAAGGTCTGCCTCACCGGGGGCGACCGGACCCGGACGCTCATCTTCGACGAGATCGACCGGGGCGTCGGTGGGGCCACCGCGGACGCGGTGGGGCGCCGCCTGAAGGCGCTCGCCCGCGGGGGCCAGGTCGTGGTGGTGACACACTCGCCTCAGGTCGCGGCGCTCGGCGCGCATCACTGGCGCGTGGTGAAGCGGATCGAGGGGGAAGCGACGCTGTCCACCGTGACGCCCCTCTCGCCTCCCGAGCGGGTCGAGGAGATCGCGCGCATGCTGGCGGGCGACACTGTGACGGACGCCGCCAAGGGGGCCGCCGCCGCGCTTCTCGAGGCCGCGGACTAGGGTTGCTGCGGCCGGACGGATCCGAGTCCCGGCAGCCATAGGGCGCGGACAATCGGGCCTGTGCCTTTTGACAAGATAGGGGCCGTTCGCTACCCGAAACGAAAAGAGCGGGGCGAGGTCGAGCATGGTGGAGGGCGGCGAGACGCGCCGAAGCGCGTCGGTGCGGGGAGGCCTGCGCGTGGCGCTTCTCGGCCTCACGGCGGGGGCGATGCTGGCCGGTCTGGCCGAGGCGCAGTCGTTCCGCTTCACCTCATTCGAGGTGCAGGGGAACCGGCGGATAGATTCCAACAGCATTGTCGCGCAGCTCGGGGTGCCGCCGGGCCAGAGCGTGAGCGCAGGCGAGCTCAACGACGGGTTCCAGCGGCTCCAAGAGACGGGACTGTTCGAGCGCGTCGAGCTGGTTCCGCGGGGAAACAGGCTTCTGGTGATCGTGGAGGAGTATCCCACGATCAATCGCATCTCGATCGAGGGCAACGAGCGGATCGACGACGAGACGATCCTGGCGATCCTGGGTTCCCAGCCCCGGCGGGTGTTCGACCCGGACCAGGCCGAGCGGGACGCCGCAGCGGTCGCGAACGCGTACCGCGAGGCGGGCCGACTGTCCGCCACCGTCACCCCGCGGCTCATCCGGCGCAGCGAGAACCGGGTCGACCTCGTCTTCGAGGTGGCCGAGGGGCGGGTGACCGAGATCGAACGGTTGAGCTTTACCGGGAACCGCGCCTTCTCCGATCGGCGGCTGCGCAATGTCCTCGAGACCACGCAGGCGGGGCTGTTCCGCGCGCTCATCGGATCGGACACGCTCGTCGCGGAGCGCATTCCGCTCGACGTGCAGCTCCTGACCGACTTCTACCAGAGCCGCGGCTACATCGATTTCCGGGTACTTTCCGTCACGCCGGAACTGGCCCCCACCCGTGATGCGGTGTTCCTCACCTTCCAAGTACAGGAGGGGCAGCAGTTCCGCTTCGGCCGCGTCACCTCGGCGACCACGGTGCCCGGCCTCGACGTCGGGCGCTACGCCCGCGAGGTGCGGGTCGGGACCGGCGACCTGTTCACCCCGCAGGCGATCGAGAGGACGGTCACCCGCCTCGAGAACCTCGCCCTGCAGCAGGGCCTCGCCTTCGTGCGAGCGACGCCGCGGATCACGCGGAACGACCGCGCGGGCACGGTGGACGTGAACTTCCTCATCGAGCGCGGCGAGCGGATCTTCGTGGAGCGGATCGACATCGAGGGCAACGCGACCACCCTCGATCGCGTGATCCGCCGGGAGTTCGACACGGTGGAGGGCGATCCCTTCAACCCCCGGGCGATCCGGCAGGCGGCCGAGCGAATCCGGGCGCTGGGCTACTTCGCCGACGCAACCGTCGAGGCCCGGGAGGGCTCCGCCCCCGACCGGGTCATCGTCGATGTCGACGTGGAAGAGCAGCCGACCGGCTCCCTCGGCTTCGGCCTCAACTACTCGGTCCAGTCGGGCGCCGGCGTCGCGCTCAGCTTCTCGGAGGCGAACTTCCTCGGGCGGGGCCAGACCCTGCGCTTTTCGCTCGACACGAGCCGGGACGACAGCCAGGTGGCGCTGAGCTTCACGGAGCCCTACCTGCTGGGCAGGGATCTCCGCGCTTCGGTCGCGCTGTTCTTCGACGAGATCGAACGCGACAACCAGAGCTTCGACACCCGCTCGATCGGCTTCCGTCCCGGGCTGAACTTCCCGGTGAGCGAGTTCGGTCGGCTGGGCGTGTACTACAAGATTCAGGAGGACACGCTCGAGGACCGGGACCAAGAGGACGAGCTGTCGGCGATCCTCGAGGCGGACGAAGGCTCCTTCATCACCTCCTCGGTCGGCTATGACTACACCTGGAGCACGATCGGCAGGGGCCTGGATCCGAGTCGGGGGCTCCGGTTCACCTTCGGCCAGGAGTTCGCCGGCCTCGGCGGAGATACCGAGTTCATCGCCACCACGTTCGAGATCGCCGGGGAGCGGGCCGTGCGGAACGAGGAGGTGACGCTTCGGGCCGTCCTCGAGGGCGGCGCGCTCTACTCGCTCGGCGACGATCCCTCGTTGCAGGCGAACCGCTTCTTCAACCGCCAGAGCATCATCAGGGGCTTCGAGTCGGGCGGGATCGGCCCGCGTGACCTGAACGCGGAGAATGACCCGCTGGGCGGCAACTACTACGTGGCGACGCGGCTCGAAGCCCTCTTCCCGGTCGCCCTCGTCCCCGAGGAGTACGGGGTCTCCGGTGCCGCCTTCCTGGATGCGGGCTCGATCTGGGGGCTCGACGATACCAATGGGGGTGTGGACGGGAACCAGCCCGTCGACGACGACTTCTTCCTGAACTCGGCGATCGGCATCGGCATCCTCTGGGACACGCAGATCGGGCCGCTGCGCTTCAACTTCACGCGCCCCATCAACCAGCGGGACTACGACAAGGAGCAGAACTTCGATCTGACCATCCAGACGCGGTTCTGATGCGGTTCGCGCTCGCGCTCGCCGCCGCCCTCGCCGTCGCGGCGCCTTCGGCCGCGCAAACCGGGACGTCGCCCACGGACGAGAGCGCACCGATGCCGGCGCCCGTGGGGCCCAATTCCGCGCCCGCGCGCCCAGCCGACACGCCGCGCATCTCCGTGGTGGTGCTCGACCTCGACGCGCTGTTCGCCGGATCGGCGTTCGGACGGCGCGTCCGCGACGAGATCGAACAGGCATCCGCGACGCTGGCCGCCGAGAACCGGCGCATCGAGGCGGAGCTCGTCGAGGAGGAGCAACGACTGACGGAGCGGCGGGCGGAGCTGCCGCGGGAGGAGTTCGAGGCCCTCGCGGATGCCTTCGACAGCCGTGTCGAGGTCATCCGGCAGGATCAGGATTCGAAGGGCAGGGCGATCGCGCAGCGCTCGGAGAGAGCGGAGACCGTGTTCCTCGACCGGGTCAACCCGCTTCTGGTCTCCCTCGCGCGCGAGGTGGGGGCCCTCGTCATCCTGGACCGTCGAACCGTGCTCGCCTCCGCCGACGGGGTGGACATCACGGAGCTCGCCCTGACGCGGATCGACGAGGTCCTCGGCGACGGTGCCGGTTTGGAGCCGGGTCCCGTCCGTCGGCCCATCGCGGGGCAGGGTGGTGAGATAGCACCCGGGGCGGGCCAGACGGGTTCGGACGCGGTGCAGGGCATCCCGGAGGAAGATGCCGAGTCTCCCGGCTCTAGTGGGACAGTCGCCGACGATCCGTGATCTCCCCCTCGCCGCGAGCCCGGATGCGGCGGACGACCTCGGACAGGGGCTCGTAGGCCACGGCCATGTGGTGGGCGTTCGCGTGAAGCAGGGTCTCGCCGTCCGCCATGAAGCCGACATGGCCCTTCCAGAAGACGAGGTCGCCCCGCTGCAGGCGCTCCCCGTCCGGGACGGACGTTCCGAGTTCCTCCTGCATGTCGCTGTCCCGTGGGCAGGCGCGCGCGGTCGCGATCAGGGCCGCCTGGACGAGGCCGGAGCAATCGATGCCCCAGCGGGAGCAGCCGCCCCACAGGTACGGCGTCCCGAGGTAGAGATCGGCGACCCCGACCGGATCCTCGAACCGTGCGTGGAGCGGCTGCAGGTGGGCGATGGGGATGTGCTCCCCGGAGGAGATCCGCGCGAACCCGTCCTTCTCGGCGACGACGCGCACCCGGCTACCCGCGTAGAGGGCCACCTCGGGCGCGACCTTGACCTCCGGGACGGGGTAGAGATGCGTCGCCGGCGCGACAACCCAGTGCGTCGCCTTGATTTCGGGTCCAAGGCCGCCGGCAAGCACCCAGCCGCAGTAGCCGTCCCGTTCGGCCTGTCCGAAGGCGTAGCCGTCGCGTTCGTCGATCACGCGGAACCGTTCGCCGTAGAGGAGCTGGCTGGTTCGGTGACCACGCGGGGAGTCGGACATGTTGAGAAGCGGCGGCTGCACGGAGAGCCAGCGTCCCCGGACGAACCGATCGGCGGACACGCTCCCCTCCAGCTCCGCCGCGGCGGCGTGGCCGTTGGCGGGCGTCATGCGTGGATCCAGCGCGATCATAGCCCGAGCGCCTCCGGGAGGGCATCCAGGAGCGCGCGCGCGCCCTGGCCGACGCCGCCCTTCGGACGGGCTGGCGCCGGGCGCGGTGTCCACCCGTAGATGTCGAAATGCACGAAGCTCCTGGCCTTCTCAACGAAGCGGTCGAGGAAGAGCGCCGCGGTGATCGATCCTGCCATCCCCCCGGACGGGGCGTTGTCGAGATCGGCGATGTCGGGCTCGATCAGGGGATCGTAGGGCCGGTGCAGCGGCATGCGCCAGAGCGGATCCCGGACCCGCGCGGCCGACTTCGTCAGCGCCCGGGCGAGCGCGTCGTCGTCGGTGTAGAAGGGCGCGACGTCCGGTCCCAGGGCCACGCGGGCGGCGCCCGTGAGCGTGGCCATGCAGACGAGGAGATCGGGCTCCTCCTCGTCCGCGAGGCTGAGCGCGTCGGCGAGGACGAGGCGGCCTTCGGCGTCGGTGTTGTTGATCTCGATCGTCAGCCCCTTCCGGGAGCGCAGGACGTCGCCCGGGCGGAAGGCTTCGCCGCCGACCGAGTTCTCGACGGCGGGGATCAGGACCCGGAGGCGCACCGGAAGGCCCAGCTGCATCACCATCCGGGCGAGGCCGAGAACCGTGGCCGCGCCTCCCATGTCCTTCTTCATCAGGGCCATCGATCCGCCCGGCTTGAGGTTCAGCCCCCCGGTGTCGAAGCAGACGCCCTTCCCCACGAGCGTGACCCTCGGCCCGGCATCCCCCCAGCGAAGGTCCACGAGCCGGGGAGCGCGCGGGCTGGCCCGCCCGACAGCATGGATGAGCGGGAACTCCTCCGAGAGGGTATCACCCGCGACGATCTGGCAGGAATCCCCGAAGGTCTCTGCCAGGCCGGTCGCGGCCCGGGCGAGTTCGGCAGGGCCCATGTCCGAGGCGGGCGTGTCGATGAGATCGCGTGTCAGCCATTCGCCGGCGGCGACGGCCTCGACCCTCGCGGCGTCGCAGCCGTCCGGCGCGACGAGCGTGGGCGGCTCCCTCGTCGAGCGCTTGTAGCGAGCGAAGCGCCGTCCCGCGAGGAGCCAGGCGAGCGCCGCTTCGTCGGCATCGGCGCCAGTCAGACCCTCGAGGCGGTAGGGCCCGCCTTCCAGTTCCCGGCAGGCGGTGCCGACGACGAAGCGCTGGCGTCGCCTGTCCCTCTCCGTCCCGAGGCCGAAGAGGACGCGGGCGACTGAGAGATCGGGACCGGGCATCCGGAGCACCTGACCGGACCGAGCCTCGAAACCGTTCTCGGCCACCCAGTCGCAGACCGGTTTCTCCTGAGCGTCGAGCCATGCCTCGAGGTCGTCCTTGCGGATGCAGACGACGGGGATGGCATGGGTGCCGCGTTCGGCGAGGCGGGGGGTCATCGGCGTGCTCGGCGGCTGGAACGCTGGTGACGATACCTGCGCCCCACCCGGCGGCAAGCCCCGCGCCCCAGCGGCGGCGTTCGGTGCTGCAGAGACGCCCCACGGCGGGGTGCCTGCATCAGGCCGACGCATCACCCCCGGATGCGGCCGAGCCGAGCGTCCACTCGGACCGTTCGCAGGCGTCGCTGACCCGGAAGAGACGTGCGGCGCAGGCTGCGAGGCCGACCGGGTCCTCGCGCGCGAGGCAATCGAGGAGGTTCAGCGCGGCGCGTTCCAGCGTCACCATCCCCAGCTCCGCCGAGATCTCGTGAACCATGGCCGCCGAGCGGGCGACCCCGGTCGGCTCGCCGCGACCATACTCCCATTCGCAGTCGGCCACCGCCCGGTCCAGCTGACCGAGGTGGTCGGCGATCTGCGCCTCGGCATCCGCCCCCCGTCTGCGGCAAAAACCGTCGAGGCGATCGGCATCCACCTCAACCGGCTCGGCATGCCGAAGGGCTGCCACCCGTCCGGACATCCGTTCCATTCGCATCGCCGCTCTCCTCACGTTGACTGAGGAGGGAATGACGGCCGCGCCCGCCCGCCGCTGGGCGCGTATCGGGCAGCGCAGTGACGCACTCGCCGTCTTCGCCTCGAATTGGGCCGATGGGGGGGATAGAGGGGACGGGTGAGTCGATTGCGAAGGTGAAGATCGGTGAGACAGGCCAAGCCCCTGCCGGACAGTCTGGTGCGCCGCTACCGGGGCTGGCGCGCGACCACATACCAGGAGAACCGGGCGTGGTACCGTCGTCTCGCGGAGGAGGGGCAGAGGCCGCGGGCCATGGTGATCTCCTGCTGCGACAGCCGGGTGCACGTCACCTCGATTTTCGGTGCAGAGCAGGGCGAGTTCTTCATCCACAGGAACATCGCCAACCTCGTTCCGCCCTATCAGCCGGACGGCGCGCTGCACGGCACATCGGCCGCCGTCGAGTACGCGGTCACGGCCCTCAAGGTGAGCCAAGTGATGGTGCTCGGCCACTCGCGCTGCGGCGGCGTGGAGGGATGCCACGACATGTGCGCCGGCGAGGCGCCCGATCTCGAGCGCCCCGACAGCTTCGTCGGCCGATGGATGGACGTCCTGCGGCCGGGTTGGGAGCGGGTGCGCGATCTCGAGGACCGGCAGGATCGCCTGCGTGCGCTCGAACGCGAGGCCGTGCTGACCTCGCTCGGGAACCTGATGACCTTCCCCTTCGTCGCCGCGGCGGTCGAGGCGGGCGAGCTGGCACTCCACGGGCTCTGGAACGACATCGCCGAGGGGACACTGGAAATCTACGACCCCACGCTTGACCGCTTCAAGCTTCTCTGACGATGGGCTTTCTGGACGGGCGCTGTACCGAGCGCGCCGATCCGGTCGGCCCGGCGCATCGGGATAGATCTACGCGATGGGTTTGATCCCGGAGGGTCGGCCGTCCCGGGGGGCGATATGGCTATACTAATCCGCCCAACTAGACTGCCGCTACCATCTCCGCCTGAGGCCCACCCCGATGGCGTTCGACCCGGTGTCCGTTTCCAGCAGACCATACGCGTCGGACCTGTGGTGCAGCCGCAGGAAGACGGCCGGGCGCTCCAGCCCCGTGCCGAACTCGGTCTCGAGCAGCCAGTACACGAGGAGCCGCTGGCTCGCGCCCCGTCGGTCGATCTCCACCTGCGGTGGCTTCGAGGCGTAGGACAGGCCGAGGCCGAACGCGGCGCTCACGGGGGCGGATGTGGGGAGATGCCACCGGATCGTCAGGGGAACGGCGAGTTCCAGATGGTCCACTTCCCCGAAATGCCCCATGACCTGAGCCTCGACCCCGAGCGAGAAGGGCCCCCCGCCGCGCCTCCACTCCCGGGCAGCGACCGCTCCCACCAGCCTGATGTCGAGAAACTCGATATCGCCCACCGCGTTGGCGAAGTCCGCGGCGACGTTGTCGGTCATCCGCGCGGTGTAGAAGGAGAGGCTGTCGGACGTTCGCCACTCACCGGCGACCGACGGCGTGGCAGCCACCAGAAGGGCAGCGAGGGCGTTCAGGCTCCGGCAAGCGATCGTTCGCATGGCAGCGATCCTACGCCGGCGACCCGGACGCCGCCACGAGAGGACCGGTCCGCCAGACCACCAGCGCCCGATCACGCGGCATTCCTGCCCCATGTTCCGCAAAACGCCCCACGGCTTCCCTCGCCTCAGGCTCGCTGAAGCACCCGATTGCCCAATGTCTCGGCGATCTGGACCGCGTTGAGCGCGGCGCCCTTCCGGAGGTTGTCGGACACGCACCAAAAGTTCAGGCCGTTCTCGACCGTCGGATCCTGACGGATCCGGCTGACAAAGGTGGCGAAGTCGCCAACGCACTCGACGGGCGTGACGTAGCCGCCGTCCTCCCGCTTGTCGACGACCATCAGTCCCGGGGCCTCCCGCAGGATTTCGCGCGCCTCGTCCTCGTCGAGGAAATCCTCGAACTCGACGTTCACCGCCTCCGAATGCCCGACGAAGACGGGCACGCGAACGCAGGTGGCCGTCACCTTGATGGACGGATCGATGATCTTCTTCGTCTCCGCGACCATCTTCCACTCCTCCTTCGTGGAGCCGTCCTCCATGAAGCTGTCGATGTGGGGGATGACGTTGAAGGCGATCTGCTTCTGGAACTTCTCCGGATCGCGCTCCTGGCCGGGCACGTACATGCCCTTCGTCTGGTTCCAGAGCTCGTCCATGCCCGCCTTCCCGGCGCCGGAGACGGACTGGTAGGTCGAGACGACCACCCGCTTGATCCGGGCGCGGTCATGGAGCGGCTTGAGGGCCACGACCATCTGCGCCGTCGAGCAGTTCGGGTTGGCGATGATGCCCTTGCGGCGGACGCCCTCCACGGCCTGCGGATTCACCTCGGGCACGACGAGCGGAACCTCTGGGTCGTAGCGATACAGGGATGAGTTGTCGATCACGACGCATCCGGCCGTCGCGGCCCGGGGCGCGTGCGCCTTTGACCCTTCCGAGCCGACGGCGAAGAAGGCCATGTCCCAGCCCGAGAAGTCGAACTGCTCGAGGTCCTTCGTACGCACCGTGGTGTCGCCGAAGCTGACCTCCGTGCCGATCGAGCGGCGTGAGGCCAGTGCCGCGATCTCGTCCACCGGGAACCGGCGCTCGTGCAGGATGTTCAGCATCTCGCGGCCCACGTTGCCCGTGGCCCCCGCGACGACGACTCTATAGCCCATCGGGTGCTCCTCTCCGGCCGGGGAAGGCCGACCGGGACGGCCCATAGCCCAGCCCGGCCGCGGGCGGAAGGCGCCCGCTTGACGCAAGCGACGGCCTGCCCGGCGGGATTGACGCCGCGACGCGGAGGAGACGTACTCGGAAATAGCCCCGTCGACGTGCGCCGCTTGCCCCGCCGCCCTCCCGCGCGGTAACCGGCGCGGATGGCCGGCACCCGCACCCCACTCGCGCGGCATCCGTTCGCCCGGCTGTGGCGCGGATACCTCGCGCGTTCCTGGCCGATGATCGCTCTGGGCCTCGTCTTCATGGCGATCGAGGGCGGCACGGTGGGCGTCCTGTCCTGGATTCTGCAGCCGATGTTCGACCGGGTGCTGGTCGCGGGGCAGGCCGAGCTGATCCCGCTCGTCGGCCTCGGCATCTTCGGCCTGTTCGCGACCCGGGCCATCGCTGGCGTGATCCAGCGGGTGATCCTAGCCAGGGTCGCCTTCCGCTCCTCGGCGAGGCTCCAGCTGGACCTGCTAGCTCACGCCCTGCGGCTCGACCAGAGCTACTACAGCGCCAACGCCCCGGGCGCGCTGATCGAGCGGGTGCAGGGCGACGTCCAGGCCATCGAGCGCATCTGGGTCGGCGTCCTGACGGCCGCAGGGCGGGAGGCGGTCGGCCTGCTGTCCCTCTTCGCGGTGGCGCTGTCCATCGATCCGGTCTGGACCCTGGTCGCCGTCGCCGGAGTGCCGCTGCTCCTCCTCCCGTCGATCGTCGTGCAGCGCTACATCCGGAAGAAGACGCGCTCCCTTCGGCAGATCGCGGGGACACGGACGACTCGCCTGGACGAGATCTTCCACGGGATCGTGCCGATCAAGCTCAACAGCATGGAGTCCTACCAGGAGGGCCGATTCCGGGCCGCCACCGACCGGATGGTGCAGGCCAACATCAAGGCGAGCGCCGGCTCCGCCACGGCCCCCGCGCTCGTCGACATCGCGGTCGGGCTCGGGTTCCTCCTCGTCCTCCTGTACGGCGGGCCGCAGATCGTCGCCGGCGAGAAGACCGTCGGTGAGTTCATGTCCTTTTTCACCGCGATGGCGCTCGCGTTCCAGCCGCTGCGCAGGCTCGCCGGCGTCGGCGCCTCCTGGCAGACGATGATGGCGTCGCTGGAACGGATCTGGGCCCTGCGGGACACCGTGCCGACGATCACCGAACCGGCCCTTCCGATGGCGGAACGCCCCGCCCGGACGGACGTCGCCTTCGAGGACGTTCACTTGTCCTACGGCGACACACCGGTCCTCCGCGGGCTGAGCTTCGAGGCGAGGGAGGGCGAAGTGACGGCCCTCGTGGGACTGTCGGGGGCGGGCAAGAGCACGGTGTTCAACGTCCTGACCCGCCTCGTCGACCCGGACGAGGGGCGGGTCTGCATCGGCGGGCGGGACGTGCGGAGCTGGTCGATCCGGGAGCTGCGAGGCCTGATCTCGGTGGTCAGTCAGGACACGCTCCTCTTCGACGAGTCCCTCCGGGAGAACGTGACGCTGGGGGCGGACGTCCCCGATACGCCGCTGCGTCGCGCGCTGGAGGCCGCGCATGCGGCGGAGTTCATCGACACGCTACCCGAAGGTCTCGAGACGCAGGCGGGCCCCCGCGGCTCCTCCCTGTCCGGCGGGCAGAGACAGAGGGTGGCCATCGCCCGGGCGATCCTGCGCGACACGCCGATCCTGCTGCTGGACGAGGCCACGAGTGCGCTCGACACGCGTTCGGAGAAGCTCGTTCAGTCGGCTCTGGCGGACCTCGCCCGCGATCGCACCACGCTCGTCATCGCCCACCGCCTCAGCACGATCCGTGACGCCGACCGCATCCTTGTCCTCGACGGCGGGCGTGTCGCCGAGGAAGGCCGACACGACGACCTGCTGGCCCGCAGCGGCCTCTATGCGCAGCTCTGGGGTATGCAGGGCGGCGCACGGTCGCTGCCCCAGGGCTGAGGAGGCGTCCTCAGCCGGATGACCCGTCCGGCTCGCCCGCCACTTCGTCGCCCCCGTCGGCAACCCGCGCGACCGAGACGACGCGTTCCCCCGCGCGGGTGGCGAAGACGCGCACGCCCCCCGCGCTCCGCGAGCGAAACGAGATCCCCTCCACCGGTACGCGGATCGACTGACCCGTCGAGGTCGCGAGCATAATTTGATCATCCGCCTCCACTGGAAAGGCCGACACGATGCCCCCGGCGCGCCGCGCCTTGTCGATGGCCCCCACGCCCTGGCCGCCTCTCCCGCGCACGGGGTAGTCGTGGCTCGACGTGAGCTTGCCCGCGCCGCCTTCCGTGATCGTGACGATCAGATCCTCCGCCGCGGTCATCTCGGCATAGCGTTCCGGGCTCAGCTGCCCTTCCGCCACGGCCTCCTCGTCATCCTCCGACACGTCCGCAGCCTCTTCCTCGCCCAGGGCCCCGGCCATGAGGCGGCGCTGCTTCAGGTAGGCGGCACGTTCCTCCGGCGTCGCCTCGAAATGACGGATCACCGCCATGGAAACGGCCGCGTCGCCCCGGCCGAGCCGCACGCCGCGGACGCCGAGGGACGCGCGGGAGTTGAACACACGGACGTCGGTCACCCGGAAGCGGATGGCCCTGCCGCCGGACGTAAACAGCATCACGTCGTCCGCCTCAGAACAGATCGCCGCCGCGATGAGGCGGACGTTCTCGGTCGCGCCGTCCCCGGCCTCGCCCTCCTCGGACGGCTCGTCGAGCTTCATAGCGATCTTGCCGTTCCGCATGACGTTCGCGAAGTCCGACAGGCGGTTGCGCCGCACCGTGCCGGCCGAGGTGGCGAACACGACCTGCAGCTCGTCCCAGTGATCCTCCGGCCGGTCGATCGGCATGACGGCGGCGATTCCGGTCCCGTGCTCGATGGGCAGGAGCTGCACCAGCGGCTTGCCCCGCGCCGTCCTCCCGCCCTGGGGCAGGCGCCACGTCTTGAGCTTGTACGCCATCCCGTCCGTCGTGAAGAACAGAAGAGGCGTATGGGTATTCGCCACGAAGAGCGTCGTGACGACGTCGTCCTCCTTCGTCGCCATCCCGCCGAGACCCTTGCCTCCCCGGCGCTGGGCGCGGAACTCGGCGAGCGGCGTCCGCTTGGCGTAGCCCGAGGCGGTGATGGTCACCACCATGTCCTCGCGCTCGATGAGGTCCTCGTCCTCCATGTCGCCGGACCATTCGG
>CAZWWR010000058.1:0-16176 GCA_964637265.1 uncultured Jannaschia sp. | reverse complement strand
TGGAGCCCGGCGGCGCGGTGGCGGTGGCGGCCGCGCTCTACCGCGAGGGTCCGGACTGCGTGGTGGTGGCCTCGGGCGGCAACGTGGACGGGGCGGTGTTCGCTCGGGCGCTCGCCGAGGCGTGAGGGGCGGACCGGGCGGGCGCGGCGGACGGGCCGAGGCGGCCGCGCGTGGGCCGGGATTGGCCCCGGGATTGGCCGGTGTTCGGGGGAGTGGCGCGCTGTTCAGCCGATCCGGGGACCATCCGGCGCCCTCCCGAGGGCGGTGTCCGTCAGTGCGGAGGCGAAGGCGGCCATTCCGGGATACGGGGTTGCTCGGCGCCGGCACTCGAGAGCGCCTCGGAGTGGGTGACGAATCTTGGCGAGATGCGGATGCGCCCCCTCGGGATGCCCGGGGCGGCTTCCCGAAACGGGTGGCGCGATGCGCGGCGCGTGATCCGCGACCCCGGCAACCCGGGTGTCCAGCGCGACCCGATCTCGCTCCTACTTGCCCCGTACCATGCCGTGGAGATGAGGCTGGCCGACGACCGCATCCCCGCGATGCAGGGCGGCATCTCGCCGGACAATCTCGCGCTCTTCACACCATCCGCAGCGCGGGGAGGACATGCCATGGCCGTAGGCGCGGGATAGCGGCCCGCTCGGCCCGCTTCGCCTGCGGTCGGGGCCGAGACGGACCTGCATACTGGCCACCACGTGAACAAGGGCCCAGCGGGAGCTCTGCCCGGCCGGGACGGGCCTCGCCCGAGCGCCGTGCGCATGTGACAGGGCCTGCCCGACCGCCGGCCGCGCGAGAGGGCGCCCCGCGACGGCAGCGGCGCCGGCCGCACGGCCCGTGCTGCGCTCCGACGTTGCGGGCGGCAGGGGCATGGGTCATCCTGATCGCGACGGGGCGGGCGATGCAGGCCGGGAGCGTCGGGCGGAGGAGCCGGTGCGACGGCTCGCGTGCCACGCAGGCCGGCCCCGCGCATGGGAGGAGACGACGGCATGAAGACGCGCGCGGCGGTGGCCTTCGAGGCGGGCAAGCCCCTCGAGGTGGTCGAGGTCGACCTGGAGGGCCCCCGCGAGGGCGAGGTCCTGGTCGAGATCATGGCGACGGGCATCTGCCACACCGACGAGTTCACCCGCTCGGGCGACGACCCGGAGGGCCTGTTCCCCGCGATCCTGGGGCACGAGGGCTCGGGCGTGGTGCGCGAGGTCGGCGCGGGCGTGACGGGCCTGAAGGCGGGCGATCACGTGATCCCGCTCTACACGCCGGAATGCCGCGAGTGCGAGTACTGCCTCCACCCCAAGACGAACCTCTGCCAGAAGATCCGCTCGACGCAGGGGGCCGGCGTCATGCCCGACGGGACGAGCCGGTTCAGCTTCGAGGGGCGCGAGATCAAGCACTACATGGGCTGCTCGACCTTCTCGAACTTCACCGTGCTGCCCGAGATCGCGCTGGCCCGGATCCGCGAGGACGCGCCCCACGACAAGGTCTGCTACATCGGCTGCGGGGTGACGACGGGGATCGGGGCGGTGGTCAACACGGCCAAGGTCGAGCCCGGCTCCACGGTGGCCGTGTTCGGGCTGGGCGGCATCGGGCTCAACGTGCTGCAGGGCGCGCGGATGGTGGGGGCGGACCGGATCATCGGGATCGACCTGAACCCCGCCCGCGAGGAGATGGCGCGCCGCTTCGGGATGACCGACTTCGTGAACCCCGACGCGGTGGGGCGCGACAAGGTCGTCGAGGCCATCGTCGACATGACGGGGGGCGGCGTCGACTACTCCTTCGAGTGCATCGGCAACGTCCACACCATGCGCCAGGCGCTCGAATGCGCGCACAAGGGCTGGGGCGAGTCGGTCATCATCGGCGTGGCGCCCGCGGGCGCGGAGATCGCGACGCGCCCCTTCCAGCTCGTCACGGGGCGCTCCTGGCGGGGCACGGCCTTCGGCGGCGCGCGGGGCCGGACGGACGTGCCGAAGATCGTGGACTGGTACATGGACGGCAAGATCGACATCGACAGCCTGATCACCCACACCATGCCGCTGGACGACATCAACCGCGGCTTCGACTTGATGCATGCGGGGGAGTCGATCCGGTCCGTGGTGCTCTACTGATGCGCGCACCGCCCGGGCCCGCGTTCCCCAGCGCGGGCGGGGTTGCGGCGGTGCGGGGCGCGCGCCGGGACGCGCACCGATCGCTCACCTCCTGCCCTTTCGGCGGCTTTGCGGTGCCGGCCGCCGATGTCAGGCCGCGGGGCCATGCCGAGGGCGGGATGGGGATCCGCAGGACGGAGCAGGTGGCGCTCTTCGCCGGGACGCGTCTAGGAGGGGTGGCGACCATGATGATCGGCGGCACGCAGGTGATGCGGGTGCCGGTCCCTGCCTCCCGTACGGCCGGGCGCATCGCTTGGCCGCTGCCGCCGAGGGGGGCCGCCACCGACGTGGCGATGCCCGAGAGCGGGCCGCGCGTCGTGCGCCGACCGGGCGAGTGACGGGGCGGAGGGACGGGGGCCGGACCCTCCGCTGCGGGCGCGGGCCCGTGCGGGCAATCCGACTGAGGCCAGTTCCTCCGCGGCGGGCGGGATCGGGTGAGGATGCCTGCCCGCCCGCCTGGGCGGGACTGCGAAGCGCGAGGGAGACGACATGGAGACCGTGAACGACTGGTGGGCCAATGGCGGCCGGCAGCTCGTGCTGCGACACGACAGCCGGGAGACGGGCACGCCGATGACCTTCGCGCTCTTCCTCCCGCCCGGGAAGGGGCCGTTCCCCCTGCTGACCTACCTCTCGGGGCTCACCTGCACCCATGCCAACGTCATGGAGAAGGGCGAGTACCGGCGGGCGGCGGCCGAGCACGGGATCGCGGTGCTCTGTCCCGACACCTCGCCCCGCGGCGAGGGGGTCGCCGACGACGAGGCCTACGATCTGGGCCAGGGGGCCGGCTTCTACGTCGACGCGACCGAGGCGCCCTGGGCGGAGCACTTCCGGATGCGCTCCTACGTCGAGCGGGAGCTGCCCGAGCTGGTCGGCGGGGCCTTTCCGCTCGACATGGGGCGGCAGGCCATCACCGGGCATTCGATGGGCGGTCACGGGGCGCTGACCATCGCCCTGCGCGATCCGGGCCGGTTCCGCTCCGTCTCGGCCTTCGCGCCCATCGTCGCGCCGATGCGGGTGCCCTGGGGGGAGAAGGCGCTCGGCGCCTATCTCGGCGACGACCGGACGGCCTGGGAGGAGTACGACGCGACGGTGCTGCTCGGCCGGGGCGGCGGGGCGCCGCCGATCCTCGTGGACCAGGGCGAGGACGACCAGTTCCTCTCCGAGCAGCTCCGACCCTGGCTGCTGCGCGAGGCGGCGGAGGAGGCGGGCGCGGACCTCACGCTCAGGATCGGCCCGGGAGACCACTCCTACTACACCATCGCCAGCCACATGCCCGACCATGTTGCCTGGCACGCGGAGCGGCTGGGCTGACACGGCGGGGTCCCGGAGGGGGCGTCATCGGGTTTGGCAGGCGGCGGGTCGGGGCGAGGTCGGGCGCATGGGGGGCTACGGCGTGCCTCTGATGGCCCCGACCCTCGCGCCGTCGATCGGGAACGTGGGCGGCCGCCCTCGAAGGGGTGCAGGCAGATGCGCCGTTCGGAGAAGGTCGCCTGCCGCGACGCCTCGGAGGCGGAGCGGCCGGACGGAGGGCGCTACCTCGGTGAAGGCCTGCGGGGGACCGGGCCGGCGCCTGCTCCCGGCCGCGATGCGCCGCCCCTGACCGTCGCCCCACGGGACGGGATCGCGGGGGTGGCGTCGGGTTCCCGCTGGCCGACCTGCGCCCGGGAGACGTGCCGCCTGGGCGAGGCCTCGCCACGGGTCAGACCCGATCCCGCGGGGCCCCGCCCCCGGACCGTCGCGGGGCTCAGCGGTCGTCCCGCTCCTCGTCGTCCTCGTCGCTGCCCTTCGGGAGGTTGAAGAAGCTGTCGGCGTCGCGCGGATCGATGTCGGCGCCGCCGCGCGGGTCGTCGCGCGGGTCGTCCCGGGGGTCGGAGGAGGCGTCGGACATCTCCGCCTCGCGGTCGCCGGTGAGGGTGAAGGTCTCGAGCCCGGAGATCGACGACGGCATCCGGGGCTCGGGCTCCATGCCGAGCGACTGCTCCGTCGAGACGAGCTTGCGCCGCTCGTCGTCGGACATCACCTCGCCCTCCCGCGCCTTCTTCTCGGCGGCCTTCTGGACGGCGGCATCGAGCTCGGACTGCTTGCAGAGGCCGAGCGCCACCGGGTCGATGGGCTGCATGTTCTGGATGTTCCAGTGCGTGCGCTCGCGGATCGAGGTGATCGTCGGCTTGGTCGTGCCGATCAGCTTCGAGATCTGCGCGTCGGCCAGCTCGGGGTGGAACTTGACCAGCCACAGGATCGCGTTCGGCCGGTCCTGCCGCTTCGACAGGGGCGTGTAGCGGGGGCCCCGGCGCTTCTCCTCGCCCACCGCGGCGGCGTTGAACTTCAGCTTGAGCTTGTGGAGAGGATCCTTCTCGGCCTTCTGGATCTCCTCGCGCGTGAGCTGGTTGTTCGCGACCGGGTCGAAGCCGCGCACGCCGGCGGCCACGTCCCCGTCGGCGATGCCCTGGACCTCGAGCTCGTGCAGGTCGCAGAAGTCGCCGATCTGCTTGAAGCTGAGCGTGGTGTTCTCGACCAGCCAGACGGCGGTGGCCTTCGCGTGGATCGGCTTGTTCATCTCGGGGCCTCCTCTGGGGCAATCCTTCCCCGCCGCCTCCCCTTCCGGGGGGCGCGGGCCGGATGGCCCGCCGGTTCTCGCTTTCGGGGAACTCGGGCGGCTATATAGGCAAGGCCCGGACGGAGGGGAAGGCGCAATGCGAGTGCTGGCGGCCGCGATGACGATCCTGAGCGTGCTTTCGGCCCCGGCGGCGGCCGAGGGCGAGAGGGCGGGCGAGTTCGACTACTACGTGCTCTCGCTCTCCTGGCAGCCGTCCTGGTGCGAGGCCGAAGGCCGGGCCCGCGGGGCAGCGGAATGCCGCGGCGGCAGCGGCGGGCGCGGCTTCGTGCTGCACGGGCTCTGGCCGCAGCACGAGGAGGGCTGGCCGTCCTACTGCCGGAGCCTCCACCGCGAGGCCACCCGGGCGCAGACGGCCGCGATGGCCGACGTGATGGGTTCGGCCGGGCTCGCCTGGCACCAGTGGAAGAAGCACGGGCGCTGCTCGGGGCTCTCGGCGGAGGACTACTTCCGCCTCTCCCGTCACGCCTGGGAGCGGGTCGCCCGGCCGGAGGTGCTCCGCGAGCTCGACCGCGCCGTCAGCCTGCCCGCCGAAGTGGTGGAGGAGGCGTTCCTCGAGGCCGACCCGTCGCTCGATCCCGACGGCGTGACGGTGACCTGCCGCGACGGCCGCGTGCAGGAGGTGCGGATCTGCCTGACCCGCTCGCTCGAGCCGCGCCGCTGCGGGGCCGACGTGCGCCGCGACTGCGCGCTGCGCGACGCGCTGCTGCCGCCGATCAGGTAGGGTAGGGGCGCCTGACGCTGCCTTGGCGCGGACGGGGACCGGCGGATCGGGCTGCGTCGGAGACGGGCCTTTCCTAGCGTCGGGTCGCTGGTGTCGCCTCGCTCCCTCGCCCGGGGTCCGCCGGCCGGTCGGGCCGCTCCGCGTTGACCGGCGGGGGATGCGCCCATGTGGCGGCGTCGCCCGCGCTCAGAGCAGGTCGAACTCGCCGAGGACCTGCGCATAGACGTCGCGCTTGAACCCCACGATGCAGTCGAGGAGCTCCGGGCCCTCGATCCACCGCCACCGCGCGAACTCGCGGGGATGGCGCGAGATGTCGACGCCCGCGTCGGGGCCGTCGTACTCCATCCGGAACCAGTGCTGCCGCTGGCCGCGGAAGCGCCCCTTGGAGACCTTCGCGCGGATCTCCTCGGGGAAGTCGTAGGTCACGGGCGCCGAGAGGCGGGCGACCGCCCGCACGACCTCGGCGGAGAGGCCCGTCTCCTCCTCGAGCTCGCGCAGCGCGGCCTCCTCGGGGCTCTCGCCCTCGTCGACGCCGCCCTGCGGCATCTGCCAGGCGCCCGGCATGTCGAGGCGCTCGCCGGCCCAGACGAGCCCGGCCGGGCTCGTCACGCAGATGCCCACGTTGGGCCGGTAGGGGAGGGATGAGACGTCCATGCCGTCCGGGTCGGGGGCGCCGCATGCCGGCGCCCCGCGGCCCTACTCCCGCGCGGCCATCTCGATGGCCGACAGCCCCTTGAGGATGTCGATGGCGTAGGCGAGCTGATAGTCCTCGTCGCGAAGCTCGGCGGCCTCCTCGGCCAGGCGCTGCTCCTCCTCGGCCTGCTCGCGCTGGTCCTCGTTCATCGAGTCGTTCTCCAGGGCGCCGCGGAGCGAGGACTCGTTCCGCCGCGGCCGGGTGCCGTCCTCCTCCTCGGCCTCGGCGGCCTCCTCCGCCTCCGGATCCCGCGGGGGCTGTCGCACCACGATGTCGGGCGAGATGCCCAGCGCCTGAATCGAGCGGCCCGAGGGCGTGTAGTAGCGCGAGGTCGTCAGCCGGATCGCGCCGTCGCCCTGGACGGGCATGATCGTCTGCACGGAGCCCTTGCCGAAGCTCTTGGTGCCCACGACCACGGCGCGGCGGTGATCCTGGAGCGCGCCGGCCACGATCTCGGAGGCCGAGGCCGAGCCGCCGTTGATCAGCACCACGATGGGCAGCCCCTCGATCAGGTCGCCCTCGGAGGCGTTGAACCGGTCGCCGTCGGCGGCCTCACGGCCCCGCGTGCTCACGATCTCGCCCTGGTCGAGGAAGGCGTCGGCCACCTGGATCCCGCTGGTCAGCAGGCCGCCCGGGTTGTTCCGGAGGTCGAGGACGATGCCGTTGATCGCCTCGAGCCCGCCGGCCTCCTCGAGCACCTCGTCGAGGCCAGCGCGGAGGTTGGGCATGGTCTGCTCGTTGAAGGTGGAGACGCGGATCACGACGCTGTCGCCCTCCTGCCGCACCCGCGCGGCGGTGAGCTTGATGACGTCGCGGGTGATGTCGATGTCGATGGGCTCCTCGAGCCCCTCGCGCACCACCGTGACCGTCACCTCCGAGCCCACCGGGCCGCGCATCAGCTCCACCGATTCCTCGAGCGTCAGGCCGAGCAGCGTCTCGCCGTCCACGGCGGTGATGTAGTCGCCCGCCTCGACGCCCGCCTCGAAGGCCGGCGTCCCGTCCATCGGCGTGATGACCTTGATGTAGCCCTCTTCCTGGGTGACCTCGATGCCCAGCCCGCCGAACTCGCCGCGGGTGTCGACCTGCATGTCCTCGAAATCGCGCGGAGGCAGGTAGGAGGAATGCGGATCGAGCGAGGTGAGCATCCCGTTGATGGCCGCCTCGACCAGCTCGCCCTCGTCCACTTCCTCCACGTACTGCGCCCGGATCCGCTCGAAGATCACCCCGAAGAGGTCGAGCTGCTCGTAGACGGAGGCCTTCGCCTCGGCCTCCTGGGCCAGCAGCGGGCCCGCGATCTGGGTGGTGGCCAGCACGCCGGCGAGCACGCCGCCGGTCGCCGCCATGGCGAATTTCCTCATGGTCGCTCCTCGTTCCTCGGCGCGGGTGGGTCGTCGCATGAGCCCGGGCCCTCGGCCCCGCCCGCGCGGCTCGACGGCATATAAAGCGCCTCCGATGGCCGGGCGCCAGTCGGGACGGTCGCGATCCAGCCGCTCCCGTGGCGCCGGGGATTCGCGGGGGAGGGGGGCATCGCCCCGCGTCCGCCCGCCCGGCCCGCCCGCAGGGCCCTTGAAAACAAGGGCGGACGGGGCCCCCGCCCCGAGCCTGCGGGCGCCCGGTTCACGATTGCGTAAACCCCGGCGGTCCGGGCGAAGGTCTGCCGCCTGCCGGCGGATCAGGCGATCAGCGATCGCCCCGTCATCGCCTTCGGCGGCTCGATCCCCATGAGGGAGAGCACGGTGGGTGCGAGATCGGCGAGGATGCCGTCCCGCAGCGAGGCGCCCTCCGGCCCGCCCCAGAGGATCACCGGGACGGGGCTCAGCGTGTGCGCCGTGTGGGGCTTCCCGGTCTCGGGGTCGACCATCACGTCGCAGTTGCCGTGATCGGCGCAGACGAGGATCGCACCGCCCGCCTCCCCGAGCGCCTCGAGCGCCGTGCCGAGGCCGGCATCGACCGCTTCGCAGGCCCGCGCGGCCGCGGCGAGGTCGCCCGTATGCCCCACCATGTCGGGGTTGGCGTAGTTCACCACGATCAGGTCGTACCCGTCCCGGATCGCGCCGACGAGCCGCTCGGTCACTTCTGGCGCGCTCATCTCCGGTTGCATGTCGTAGGTCGCGACCTTGGGCGAGGCGGGCATGTAGCGGTCCTCGCCCGGCTCCGGCGTTTCCTTGCCGCCGTTGAGGAAGAAGGTGACGTGGGGGTACTTCTCGGTCTCGGCGAGGTGGAACTGCCTCAGCCCGTGCCGGGCCACCCAGGCCGCGAGCGTGTCCTCCACCTGCCGCTTGGGATAGACCGCCGACATGTAGCGATCGTGCGCCGCGGAGTAGTCGACCATGCCCAGCATGTGGAGCCTCGGCCGCGCGCCCGTCTCGAAGCCGTCGAAGGCGGGGTCGGCCAGGGCGGCGAGGATCTCGCGCGCCCGGTCGGCCCGGAAGTTGAGGCAGAACACGCCGTCCCCGTCGGCCATCGGCACGTAGCCGTCGAGCACGGTGGGCGCGATGAACTCGTCCGATTCCCCCCGCGCGTAGGCCGCGGCCACGGCCTCGGCGGGGTCCGCGGCCCGCTCGCCCTCGCCCCGGACCATCGCCCGCCAGGCCCGCTCCACCCTGTCCCAGCGGTTGTCGCGGTCCATCGCCCAGTAGCGCCCCGTAAGCGTGCCGACGCGCGCGCCCGCGGGCAGACGCGCCGCGAGGTCGGCCACGAAGCCGTCGGCCGAGCGGGGGGGCACGTCCCGCCCGTCGGTGATCGCGTGGAGCACCACCTCGAGGCCGCGCCCCGTGAGGGCCTCGCAGGCGGCCACGACGTGGTCGATGTGCCCGTGGACGCCGCCGTCGGAGATCACGCCGATCAGGTGCGCCCGCCCGCCATCGGCCCCGACTGCGTCGGCCCATGCCCCGAGCGCGGCCTCGCGGGGGAAGGCGCCGTCGGCGATGGCCTTGTCGATCAGCCCGAGGTCCATCCACACGACGCGCCCCGCGCCGATGTTCATGTGGCCCACCTCGGAGTTGCCCATCTGCCCCTCCGGAAGGCCCACGGCGTTCCCGTGGGTCGTCAGCGTGGCGTGGGGGCATGTGGCCACGAGGCGGTCCATCACCGGGGTGTCCGCCTGCGCGGGGGCGGACACGGCCGGGTCGGGGCCGATGCCCCAGCCGTCGAGGATGCACAGGACCACGGGTTTCTTCGACATGGGGCGCCTCCGGCTGTCGGCGGGGTTGTCCCCCCAAGCTCAGCGGAGCGCAAGGTCGCGGACGCCGCTGTCCGGCCTCGCGGCGCTCAGGCGGCGCTGTCCTTGCCGCGCCCGTCCTCCGCCCCCCGGATCGCCGCACGCACCGCGCCCTTGGGCACGTCGTCGCCGCCGCGCAGGGGCTCCTTCTCCGCGCGGACGGATTCCGAGTCCTCGCCGAAGAGCCCGATCAGCGCATCCTCGAGCTCGCGGTTCTGGGCGCGGGCCCGGGCGATGTATTCGGGGTTCTCCTCGACCGGCACGCCCGGCTTCCAGAGCTTGGCGAGCTCGAGCAGCGCCCGGCGGTCGTACCGGTAGAAGGCGGTCTCCGCCTCGTAGGCCTCCGACTCCGTGAAATCGAGGGATTCGAGGGCGTAGCGGGCCGTGCGGAGCGACCCGTCGAACATCTCGCGCACGATCTTGTCGGCGCCCGCGGCGTAGAGCTCGTAGAAGTGGACGCGGTCGTAGGCGCGGGCGATGATCCGGATGTCGTCGCCCCGCATCCGCCGCGCCATGCGCACCAGCCGGATCGCCGCCGCGCGGTCGTCGAGCGCCACCACGAGCACGCGCGCCCGGTCGAGGCCGGAGGCGCGGAGCAGCTCGGGGCGGGTGGGATCGCCGAGATAGGTCCGGACGCCGAACCTGCGCAGGAGCTGGATCGTCCGCCAGTCGCGGTCGAGCACCACCGCCGGCACCCCCGAGGCGGAGAGCATCCGCTGCACGACCTGCCCGAAGCGGCCCGTTCCCGCGACGATCACCTCGGCGTGGTCGCGGATCTCGTCGGCCGATGCGGGGGCTTCCTCCTCGGCAGGGCCCCGCAGCTGGGCCAGGGCGTCATGGGCGATGAAGAGCAGCGGCGTGAGCAGCATCGAGAGCGCGATCGCCAGCAGGAGGATCTGCGCCAGCGCCGTGCCGATCACGGCCGCCGAGACGGCGGCAGCGGTGAGCACGAAGCCGAATTCCCCCGCCTGGGCCAGCGACAGGGTGAACAGCGTCCGGTCGGCCCCGCGCAGCCGGAAGGCGAGCGCGAGGGCGAACAGGACGAGCGCCTTGATCGCCATGAGCCCGGCGACCACGCCGACGACGAGCAGAGGCGAGTCCCGCATCACGCCGAAATCCATGCTCGCGCCCACGGCGACGAAGAACAGGCCGAGCAGGAGGCCCTTGAACGGCTCGATGTCGGCCTCGAGCTCGTGCCTGAACTCGGAGGAGGCCAGCACGACGCCCGCGAGGAAGGCCCCGAGCGCGGGGGAGAGCCCGACGAGGGCCATCATGTCGGCCACCGCGATCACGAACAGGAGCGCGGCGATCGTCTGCATCTCGCGCATCCTCGCCATGAGCGCGTAGCGGAAGACGTGGCGCGTGAGGAAGGCGCCGCCCAGGATCACGGCCGCGACGGCGCCGATCGTGACGAGCGCGGTGCCCCAGCCCGGCAGGTGCTCGACCCAGTGGCGGAACGCGGCGACGAACGCGGCCCCCTCGCCATCCCCGATCGCGCCATGCGCCTCCTCCGCGGCGGGCACGGCGGCGCCCAGCGCGAGGAGCGGGAGCAGCGCGAGGAGCGGGATCACCGCGACGTCCTGCGCGAGGAGCACCGAGAAGGCCGAGCGACCCCCGCGGGTGGCCGTCAGCCCCTTCTCGTCGAGCGTCTTCATCACGATCGCGGTGGAGGAGAGCGACAGGATCATCCCGACCGCCACGGCCTGGCCGAGCGGCAGACCGATGGCCCAGCCGGCGGCGGCGAGCGCCGCCCCCGTGAGCAGGACCTGCCCGAACCCGAGGCCGAGGAGGCGCGCCCGCATGTCCCAGAGCGTGCGCGGCTCGAGCTCGAGGCCGATCAGGAACAGCATCATCACCACGCCGAACTCGGCGTAGTGCAGGAGCGTGCCGGCCTCCGAGCCCACGAGCCCCGTGGCCGGGCCGATCAGGATGCCCCCGAGCAGGTATCCGAGGACGGAGCCCAGACCGAGGCGCACCGAGATGGGCACCGCGAGCATCGCGGCACCGAGATAGATGGCGGCGGAGAAGAGGACGGAGTCCATGCCGCCGACGGTAGGGGCCGCGGCGCCGGGGCGCAAACGGGATCGGAGCGGAGCGTGGCCCCGGCTACTCGATCCGGTAGGCCACCAGCCTGTCGTCCAGCATCATCGGGACGAACAGCAGCCCGCGGTCGGGCAGGTACTCGAGGTCGGCGCTCCCCATGTCGAGGTCGAGCAGCATCTCCGCGGCACCGTCCCCGGCGATCCGGTAGACCGCTCCCGCGATCCAGTCGGAGACGATCCAGCCGTCCTTGCCGTCCGGCTCCAGCCCGTCGAGGTTGCCCACCGGCGTGCCCGCGCCGAGGGGCGCGACGTCGCCGGTGGCGAGGTCGACGGTCAGCAGGTGGCCGCCCGCCTCGGTGGTGAAGTCCTCCCTCAGGCCGGGCCCCCAGGGCGCGACGAGCAGCTTGCCGCCGTGGAAGTTGAGGCCGTTGGGGTGCTGCAGCGCCTCGCCCTCCGCGAGCACGGCGAGCGCGTCGCCCTCCAGCACGTGGATGCGCCCGGTCACCATGTCGGACACGTAGACGCGGCCGTCCTCCGCCACCGCGGTGTCGTTCAGGAAGACGGCGCCCTCCGCGGGCCACGTGCCGGAGATCTCGCCCGCCTCGATGTCGATGGCGACCAGCCGGTCGATGTCGCTCACGTAGAGGGTGGCGCCGTCGCTCACGAGGCCCTTCGGCGCGTCGAGGCCGGTGACCCACTCCCGCTCCAGCATCTCTCCTTCGGGGCTGACCCGGGAGATGTAGCCGTTCCCGTCCCTGCCGGTCGGCTCTCCGTTGATGTTCGAGACGTAGAGGACGTCCCGGCCCGGATCGTGGTGGACGCTCTCGGGCGTCTGGAGCCCCTCGAGCTCCCAGACCACCTCCTGCGCGGACGCGCCGCCGCCGATCGTCAGGGCCGCCGCGGCGGCCAGCAACCTGTTCCGGTACGACATCCGATCCTCCCTCCAATGCGTTCGGGGGAGAAGTCTGGACGAGACATTACCTTGCGTCAACTTCAGCCCGGAGGCCTTCGCGCACGACTAGAGGGGGAGGGGGCCATCCCGCTTCGGCTGGTCCATCACGATCTGCGACCGGACGCGCGCGACCGCCTCGTGCGGCAGCAGGACATTGTGGATCAGGTCGTTGAGCGCCGCGAGATCGGCGCACCAGACGCGCAGGAGGTAGTCGGCCTCCCCCGTCAGCGTCCAGACCGAGACGATCGCGGGCTGGGCCCGGCACAGGGTCAGGAACGCTCCGGCCCTCGCGGGGATGTGGCTCGCCATCTCGACCTGGATGAAGGCCTGGACGGTGAGACCCAGAGGGCGCGGCTCCAGGCGCGCCTCGTAGCCGCGGATCAGCCCGGCCGCCTCGAGCCGCTGTCGCCTGCGCCCCGCCTGCGATGCCGAGAGGTGCAGGTGGCGCCCAAGCTCCTCGGCCGTCAATGTCGCATCCCCCTGCAGCAGGGAGAGGAGACGACGGTCCGTCCCGTCGAGAGCATACGCGCCGGATTCCCGCATGGGTGAAACACATCACGCGGGAATCGCGCGGAAACAAGGTGTCCCGTGCCCCATTATGCGCGGTGGCGGCACGGCGCCCTCCCTATCTTCGAATGGAACGCCGATAGGAGGATCACATGGGCCCCTTCCCGCACGACGCCCCGCATTCCGAGATCACGCCCGAGAACCCGGCCGGCACCGACGGATTCGAGTTCGTCGAGTTCGCGCACGGAGAGCCGCAGGAGCTGCGCGACCTGTTCACGCGGCAGGGCTACAGCCACGTCGCGACGCACAGGTCGAAGGCCGTCGAGGTCTGGCAGCAGGGCGACGTGACCTACCTCATCAACGCGGAGCCCGGCTCCCACGCGATGGACTTCGTGGCCGAGCACGGGCCCTGCGCCCCCTCGATGGGCTGGCGGGTCCGCGACGCGGAGCACGCGTTCCGACACGCCGTCGAGCGGGGAGCGGAGCCGTATGACGGCCCCGGCCGCGTGATGGACGTTCCGGCGATCCGGGGCATCGGCGGATCGCTGATCTACTTCATCGACGGCTACCGCGACGCCAGCCCCTACAACGCCGAGTTCGACTGGGTCGCCGAGGCCAACCCGGAGGGGGTCGGCTTCCACTACCTCGATCACCTCACCCACAACGTCCACAAGGGCAACATGGACGTCTGGTTCCGCTTCTACGGGGACCTGTTCAATTTCCGCGAGATCCGGTTCTTCGACATCAAGGGCAAGCATACCGGCCTCCATTCCCGCGCGCTCACGTCGCCCTGCGGCCGCATCCGCATCCCGATCAACGAAGATCGGGGGGAGACCGGGCAGATCGTCGAGTATCTCCGGCGCTACCGGGGCGAGGGGATCCAGCACATCGCGGTGGGCGCGAAGGACATCTACGCGGCCGTGGATGCGATCGCCGAGCGGGGCGTGCGCTTCATGCCGAAGCCCCCGGCGACCTACTATCCGATGTCGCGCGAGCGGGTCGCCGGCCACGAGGAGCCGCTGGATCTCCTCGAGCGGCACGGCATCCTGATCGACGGCGAGGGCGTCGTCGGCGGTGGGGAGACGCGGATCCTGCTGCAGATCTTCTCCAAGACGTGCATCGGGCCGATCTTCTTCGAGTTCATCCAGCGCAAGGGCGACGACGGGTTCGGAGAGGGCAACTTCCAGGCGCTGTTCGAGGCCATCGAGCAGGATCAGATCGACCGGGGCGTCCTGCGCGCTTCCTGAGGGCGCGGGGCGACCCGGGCCGCGGGCCCGGCCTTCGGGAACCGTGGCCGAGCGACGCCGACGCGCCCCCGCCCGGGCCCGCCGGCAGCGTCCGCGTTCCATATTGTCGTGCCGGAAGGGAACCTTGCCGGTCGCGGTCCGGTTCTCCTCCCGATGCCGCGACGGGACGCCACCCCCTCTCCGGCCGAACGGATGCCGCATGGTCACGGGGTGCGCACGACCCCGCCCTTCCCCGGGCAAGGCCAGGCTCCGGGCGCTTCGTTGCTATCGTGCGGTGCGGGGAGCGCTCGTCGAGCGGCGCCCCGGCCGGAACCGGCCGGGGCGTTTGCCGTCGCTTCCCACCATCCGTCGTGGGCCGCGTGTTTCCGACTTCCAATGCTGTCGCCTCGAGCGCATGATCCGACAGCCGTGACCGATGCGGCGCGTGAGGGGGACGAACGATGCGTTCGAACATCGCGGCTGCCGTGCTGATCGCCATGGGCCTCGCGGGTTGCACCTCCGGGACGGGCGGAGGGTCGGCCGTGCGCAATGAGGTCGAGCAGACGCTGCGCATCGCGGGCTACGGCTCGGTCGACGTGGACACGCTGAGCCAGCGGCAGGTGTCGGACATCTACCTCGTATCGCAGCGCGAGGAGGTGGGCGACATGCGGAGCCTCGTCGGGGCGATCCTGCGCCGGGAGTGACCCTGCGGCCTAGCCATCGCCCGGACGGCTGCCAATCCTAGCGCCGATCCCTCCGGGTCACGGGCGCGGAGGCCGGTCCACCCCCTTGAGTACCCGCCCTATTCGAGCGTCCCGTCAGGCGAGATCCGCGTGCGGCCGCCGAGGTGGCGGGCGAGCGCCTCGGGCAGCGTGACGGATCCGTCCTCCTCCTGGCCGTTCTCGAGCACCGCGATCAGGCAGCGCCCCACGGCGAGGCCCGAGCCGTTCAGCGTGTGGACGAACTCCGGCCGGCCGCCCGCGGGGCGGAATCGGGCGTTCATGCGCCGCGCCTGGAAGCTCCCGGTGTCGGAGCAGGAGGAGATCTCCCGGTAGGTTCCCTGCCCGGGCAGCCAGACCTCGATGTCGTGCGTCCGCCGCGCGCCGAAGCCCATGTCCCCGGTGCAGAGGACGACCGTCCGGTAGGGCAGGCCCAGCCGCTCCAGGATGTCCTCCGCGAGCCGCGTCATCCGCTCGAGCTCGTCCCGGCTCTCCTCCGGGCGCGTCACCGACACCATCTCGACCTTCTCGAACTGGTGCTGCCTGAGCATCCCGGCCGTGTCTCGGCCGGCCGAGCCCGCCTCGGAGCGGAAGCAGAGGGAGTGCGAGCAGAGCCGGAGGGGCAGGGCGGCCTCGTCGAGGATCTCGCCCGCCACCGTGTTGGTCAGCGTGACCTCCGAGGTCGGGACGAGCCAGTGGCCCTCCCGCGTCAGGAAGCTGTCCTCGCCGAACTTCGGAAGCTGGCCCGTGCCGAGCATGGCCGCCTCCCGGACCAGCACCGGTCCGTTGATCTCCTCGAGCCCGTTCTCCTCCGTGTGGACGGCGAGCATGAACTGGGCCAGCGCCCGGTGCAGGCGGGCCACCGCGCCGCGGAGCATCACGAAGCGGCTGCCCGAGAGCTTGGCCGCCGTCGCGAAGTCCATCCCCGGGGCGACGGCCGGAATCTCGTAGTGTTCCAGGGGCGTGAAGCCGAGCTCCCGCGGCGTTCCCCACCTGCGCAGCTCGACGTTGTCGTCCTCGTCCGCGCCGCTGGGCACGTCCGCGTCGGGGAGGTTCGGGAGCTCCATGAGGCGGGCGTCGAGCGCGTCCTGCGCGGCCTTCGCCTCCGCCTCCAGCCGCGCCGTCTCCTCCTTCTTCTCGGCGACGAGCGCGCGGAGCCGGGCGAACTCGGCCTCGTCGCCGGCCGCCTTCGCGCGGCCGATCTCGCGGCTCGCCGCGTTCCGGGCCGCCAGCGCCGCCTCCGCGCCCCCGATCGCCGCGCGGCGGGCGGCATCGAGCGCGAGCAGCTCCGAGGAGACGGCATCGTGCCCCCGGCGGCCGAGGCCGGCATCGAAGCCGGCAGG
>CAZWWR010000057.1:0-16372 GCA_964637265.1 uncultured Jannaschia sp. | reverse complement strand
CGCAGGAGGGCCCCATCCTCCGCCGCACAGCCCTTCCGGCGCTGGCGGCGCTCACCGGCGCGGGGGCGCTCGTGCTGCTCGCCGCCTGAGGCGCGGCAGCCTCCTGCCCGGCCCCTCGCCGGACACGGCCTCTCTCCGCTTCCTGGGCGATCGCGCGATCGTGGGTATGCCCCTCGATCGGGCGGGTGCACCCCGAGGCGCTCCGGGCCGACCGGCTGGCGGGGCACCCGCTCCGGACCACGCCGGCCAGCCACCGCGGCAGGGCTCCCGGACGCAACGCCGGAACTGGCCGCTCCCGGGGTCGCCGGTGGCCCGCCTATCCCATCGAGCATGACCCCGGATCGGGGTTATCTCATCACGTCGATCCGGGCCTCGGCCACGCCCATCGCGGCGAGCATCCTGGTGGCGACGTCGCGCTGGTCCGCCCCCATGCGGGAGGCGATGTCCTCGATCTGCCGCCTCAGCCGCGCGGGGTCGTCGCTCGGGCGCAGCCCCCGGCGGAGCAGCTCGGCGGTGAGCGCGTCGAAGGTGGCCTGGAGCGCGCGGCACTGGCGCAGCGCCTCGCCCCGGTCGGCGGCGAGGCCGATCCCGAGGCCGATGCCGCCCCCGATCACGGCCCCCTTCGCGGCGCCGCCGAAGGTGTCCTCGCCCGTGAGGGCCCCGGCGAGGCCGCCCAGGAGCGCCCCCGCCGCGCCCATCGTCTCGCGCGCCGGATCCTCGGCCACCGTCCCGGCGTCGAGGGCGCCGAAGAACACGGAGCCCCCCGCCCCGGTCGTCATGTTCGTCAGGACCGAGGTCGCGAACTCGATATACGAGGCGCTGCAGGTCGACGCGGCCACGCTTCCCGCACAGGCGAGCCCGCCCCCCGGCTGGGACAGGCCGCCCAGGAGCGCACGCTGGAGGCCAGCGTCCTGCGTCATCGCGCCGACGCCTGCCGCGTAGATGGCCTCCCGCTCGGAGGCGAGGTTCACCGCGGAGCACTGCCGGTCGATCACGTCCTGCACGGCGCCCTGCGACCGAGCGGCGCCGGCGCCGATGCCGATCAGCATGCCGGCGCAGAGCAGCACGCTGAGGAGCGCCCGGCCCGGGCCGGGCGCCGTCGGGCCTCTCCGCCGCCCGGACGGGGATCCGGCCGAAAGGCCTATGGCGAAATCGGAGAGTCGGTGGTCATCTGCTGTACGGGACACGTCGGCTCACTCCTCGCTGTGGTCGGATGTCGGCCGCGGCCCTGCCGAACGGGCCGCGTTTCCCGGCGGCTCCCCAGCGGAGGGGAGGAGCGGCACGCGTGTGGCGGTCGCGGGCAGGAGCCGTTCCTTGGCCGTCCGACCGAGCACTGTGCCGGGGCCCGCATGGCGAAGCGCGTCCCGGCCGAAGCATGGCGCAGGCCGCGGGAGAGGCGGCCTAGCGCATCGCACGGTCGCGCGTTCCGGTCAGTATCCACGTCTCGAGCTGTCCCACGCTGGTCGCCTGCGCGTAGGGGCTCCCCTGCCGCGAGATCGCGATGTCCCGGCGCACATGGACGGCCGTATGCCCGGGCCGGACCTCGTAGGAGAACGCCAGGAACCGGTCCAGCCACCGCGCGGCCCGGTGTTCCCGGGCGACGAAGTCGGTCCGGTGAAGCCCTCCCCGCTCCGACGCGCGGTAGCCGTAGGGGCGCAGCGCCAGCATCGTCTCCCTCAGGGCCGCCTCAACCGCGGCCGGCGGTGCGGGCACCTGCATGCAGAACTCCTCCGCGCCATCCCCCCGCCAGACGACCGGCTGCCCCAGCACGCGGTCGGGAGGCCGCATCCGCGCGAGGATCAGCACCCCGGCCCCGCCCCCCTCGGCCAGCCCCTCCCGCACGCCGAGCGCCGCGCCCTCCGCGGCCGCGGAGCCCCAGGTCGTCAGGTAGGCATCGGTGCGGAACGCCGGGCGTGAGGCGTCGGGGGCGACGTTCCGGCAGCCCGCCAGGAGCACCTCCCCGGGAGGAGGGCGCGACAGGAGCGGCGGCTGGCCGGGCGCGGCGCAGGCCACGACCGACATCGACGCCGCGCCGACCGCCATCGCCCGGAGGACGCGCCGCGCCGCCGAGGCCGACCGACCCCGGCGCCCGTGCCGGGCGGCGTGCGCCATCAGAACACCGCGATGTCGGCGAACTGGTTGATCGCCGCCTGCCGGCTGTCGATCCTCGCCCGGATCTGGGCGGCCTGGGTCGGATCGGAGCCCGCGCGGGAGAGGCGATCCACGTCGGAGTTGAGGGCCGCGATCTCGCGGTTGATCTGCGCGGCCTGCTCGGACGTGATCCGCTGCTCCCGCTGGAGGGCGCGGATCCGGGAGTTCGCCTCGCTGATCGCGATGCGCTCCCGCTCCACCTCCGCCGATATCGTGCCGAGGTTCGAGGCGAGGTTCTCCTGCCGGGCCCGGAACTGCCCCTCGTTGGAGCAGGCCGCCGACGTGATCACGTTGCCGACCTGGTTCGGATCGCAGTCGGCGGTGGTCACGCAGGCGGATATTGCGAGCGGCAGCAGGGCCGCGGGCGCGAGGGTTCGGTATCGCATCGGGCTTCTCCGGGGTGGCCGTTGACGTGGCCGCGTCACAGGGCGGCGTTGCGGATGGAGGCGTTGAGGGCGTCGTAGCTGCGCTGCACGGCGGCCTCCTCCTGGGCGAGGCGGGCCTGCTGGCTCGATAGCCGGTCCTCGCCGGAGAGCGACTTCGTGCTCCGGTCGAGGGTGCGCAGCGAACTCTGCATCACCTTCGCGTCGGCCCGGGCGTCGGCGCGCGCCAGCCGCAGATCGCCGCTGTCCCGCCGTCCCGCGGCCACCTCGGCCCGGATCTGGTTGAGCGTGCGGGCGTTCTGGGCGGCGACGTTCTGGGCGAGCCGACGGGCCTCGCGGGCGGAGTCGAGCTGCTGGCCGGCGACCTGGATCCGGCGGCGGATGGCGTTCTCCCGCGCGGCCTCGGTGTTCTGGCGGCGGGCCTGGTTGGCGCCCGCGTTGGCGCCGAACACGCCGCCGCCCACGGCGCCGGCCACGGCGGCGGCGTTGCGCTGGTTGCTGTCGCAGTTGGCGAGGGTGCAGCCGAGATAGCCCGTCACGGCCCCGCCGAGCGCGCCGAGCGCGCCGCCCTGAATGGCGAAGGACTGCACCCGGTCGGCGGCGGCGCGCTGCTCCTCGGCGAGGCTGAGGAGGCGCTGCTCGGCCGATTGCAGGCGGATCGCGTCGGGGCTGAGGTTGGCCTGCGTGGCGAGCGTGCCGCCGCCACCGGCCCCGCCGCCGCCTCCCGTCGACTGGCAGCCCGCGAGGAGCAACGCGGTGCCGAGGGCGGCGGCGGCGAGCTTCAGACGTGTCATCGTTTCGATCCTCACGATTGGGGATGGGATATGCGCGACGGGCCGGCTCAGCGGCCCGTCAGTTCGTCGTAATAGGCTTGCAGATCGGCCCTGAAGACGGCCGGGTCGGTGTCGTTCCGGGCGCGGTAGGTCTCCACGAAGCCCTCGAAGATGCCGAGCATCCTGAGCGTCGTGGCACGGGTCCGCTCGCTCATGTCCGCGAGGCGGGCCTCGTTCTCGCGGCGCACGATCTCGGCGGCGGCGGCGAAGGTGTCGGCGTCGAAGTTGTCGGCGCCGTGGACGAGCATGCCCATCAGCGTGTCCTCGGAGATGCGGCGGCGCTCCTCCGCCCGGGCGGCGAAGGCGCGGTAGCCTTCGTCCTCCGGGTCCTCCTCGATCAGGACCTCCATCCGCGTCCGGGTGTCGAGCGCCAGGATGTAGGAGCGGATCGCAAGCATCCCGGCCTGCGCCACGGAGCGGGCGCTGAGCCCCTCCACCTCGTTGCGGCGCTCCATCTCCTCGAGGAAGACGTCCCGCGCCCGCAGGAGCGCCTCGCGGACGGCGGGGCTCTGCTCGGCCTCGGCGATGCGGCCCAGCGCCTCGATCGGGTCGTCCTGCGGATCGACGCGCACGCGCATCGCGCCTAGGTCGCGCCAGTCGTCGTTGATGCGGGTGATCCGCTCTCGGTCTGACAGCACGACCGAGCCGACGGCGAGGCGCATGCCGGTGAAGGGCTTTCCGCCCATGCGCCCCGTCTCCGGGTCGAAGGGCGGGATCTCGTCGCGGGCGGCGGTGCGGACCCGCCCCTCCGCCGTGAGGCAGCTCCCGCCCCGCGCCGTCGCACCGCCGACCTGTCCGTGACGCCGCTCCCGGGTGCGCATCCGGTAGAGGCCGTGCACGTATTCCTGGACGTTGCCGAGGATGTCGAAGAGCCCCAGCGGGTTGGGCTCGAGGATGCCGATGGGCTGGGTGAGCCCGTCGCAGGACTTGAAGCCGGCGAACCAGACGTAGTCCTCCAGCGGCCCGTCCATCGGGAACTGCGTGCCCCGCCGCGCCGCCTCGGTCACCTTGAGGCCGCCGCGGGCGGCGAACTCCCATTCCTCCTCGGTGGGCAGGCGCAGGAACGCGCCGGTCCAGCCGGCCATCGCCCCGGGCGCCTCCTCGTAGAGCCAAGAGGTCAGGCGCGCGGCGAACACGTCGGCGTCGAGGCGCGACATGCCCTCCGCCGGCATCGCGCCGTCCTCGGACGGCTCGGGGCAGCCCTCCATCACGGCGGCGAACTGATCGGCCGTGACCTCGTACTTGCCCATCAGGTAGTAGCGCTGGTCCGCGTCCGCATCCGTCAGCCCGCCGACGATGCTCTCGCCCATCACCGACTCCGAGTGCTCCTGGCCGAGCACGTCGTTGTTGCCGAGCTGCATCCGCTCGTCCGCCAGCCAGTTGGGGGCGACGGGGGTGTCGATCCGGCGGAACGCCATTCCGGCGCCGCACGGCATCGGCAGGACGACGTCCCCCTCGAGCGGGACCGGGTTCCAGAACAGCTCCGGCCAGTCGATCGCCGGGGCGTCCTGGGCGGCCGCGGGGGCCGCGGCCAGGAGCGCCGCGCAGGCGGCCCAGCGGAACGCGGGGATGATCGCATCAGGTCGCATCGCCGAAGCCCTCCTCCGGGGTGATCGCGGTGACTGCCGTGGCGGCCCAGACGGCGGCGAGGGCGCAGACGGCGAGCGTCGCGCCGCCCGAGGCCGCGAGTTCGGGCCAGCGCAGCCGCGCGAGGCGTCCCTCCACGCCCAGCGTGTCGGCCAGCAGCCGGTCGAGCAGGCCGGTCATGGCGGCATAGGCGAGGATGGAGATCGCCCAGCCCATCGCGCCGATTGCCAGCGCCTGCGTCACGGGGATGAGCATCGCGCCGCGCCGGGGCAGCCCGCCGAGGCGCAGGAGGCTGAGCGGGCGGCGGTTGCGGATCACGGCCATCCAGAGCGTCGCCGAGAGCGTCGCCGCGACGCCCGCGAGCGCGACGGCGGCCACGGTGACGAACCCGGTGTCGAGCGCGTCCCTGAGCGAGACGAGCTCGGCCGCTGTTCCGGGCGTTCCGCCGGTGGGCACCCCGCGGGCGGCGAGCCGGTCCATCACCCGGAACGCCCCGTCCGCGTCCGCGGCGTAGATCCGCAGCGACGGATAGGCCTCGCGCTCCGCCCGGGTGCCGCGGACGGCGTCGAGGTCTCCCGACGCGATGCCGCCATGCGTCCAGTCCTGGATCGCGAACAGGTCGTCGGGGTGGAGCAGCGCGCCCATGCGCCCCCAGACCCCCGCCTCCGTGCGTCCGGTGACGGCGAAACTCATCGCCGCGCCCTCCGCCTCCCCGGGCGGCGCGTCGAGCAGCGCCTCGACCCGGGCCCGCGCGCCTTCCACGCCCAGGGCCCCGGCGAGGGGGGCCGAGAGCACGATCTCGCCCGGCTCGGGCGGCGGCCCCTCGGGAAGGTACGGATCGCCCGCCCCGGTGGCCAGGAGCGTCACCCGGGGCACGACCGGGCTCCCGTCGACCGGCAGGGCCATGTCGGCGAGCACGGCGAGCTGGACGGGATGGGGGCCGGCGAAGCGGATGTCGGGATCGGCCCTGAGCTCCGCGAGGAGCGAGGCGGGGTAGGAATCCGTCCGGCCGATGGTGATGCGCAGCGACTCGGGGTCGTCGAGCAGCGCGGCCGTCCGGTCGGCGATCACGCCGTTGCGGATGCCGAACAGGATCAGCAGGGGCAGCAGCAGCGACGCGAACCCGACCACTTGGCAGAGCGTGGCGAGGCGGGCGTGCCGGAGATCGGCCAGCGCGAGGCGGACGGCGAGCGGCATCAGCCCGGCTCGAAGCGCGTGGCCGCGCCCCCGGGCAGGCGGGTCAGCCGGGCGCGCAGCCCGTCGAAGCCCCGCCCCGCGAGCTGGCCCACCTGATGCGTGGCGAAGACGAGCGCGGCGCCGGTGCGCCCCGCGAGCCCGCAGAGCGCGTCGATCACCCGGCGGGCGTTCTCGGCGTCGAGCGCGGCGGTGGGCTCGTCGGCCAGGATGAGGCGCGGTCGCCGGGCGAGCGCGCAGGCCGCGGCGGCACGCTGTCGCTGCCCTCCGGAGAGCGCCGCGGGGCGGGCGTCGAGCAGCTCGCCCAGGGCCAGCGCCTCGACGATCTCCGCATCGTCGTCGCCCCGGGGGTGGCCGGACAGCTCGCCGTGGCAGCGGATGTTCTCGCGCACCGTCAGGAACTCCAGCAGCGCGTCCCGCTGAGGCAGGTAGGAGATGGTGCCCGCCCGGAGGCGCTCGAGCCGGGCGCCGTCCGACGCCTGCCATATGGCGACGACGTCCGCGTCCAGAAGCGTGAAGCGCCGGGCCGAATCCGGCCGCGCGGCAAGGCCCAGGAGCGACATGAGGGTGGACTTGCCGCTCCCGTTTTCGCCGAGGAGCGCCAGTCGCGCCCCCGGATCGAGCGAGAGCGACGGAAGCTCGAGCTCGAAGGCCCGCCCGGCCCGGTCGCGCCGGTGGGCGAGCCCGCGAATCCGCAAGAGCGGCGCGGAGGGCGCGGCCCCCTCGGTCACGGCATCATTTCGAGCGGGATCGGATAGACCTGCTCGGTCTCCGAGGCGGCGGGGTTCAGCGTCACCCAGCTCGCCTCGTCCGCATAGTAGAGCTCGTACATCTGGAGCTTGCTGCGGATCGCGTTGATGAACTCGTACTGTCCCGAGGGGCCCCGGTCGAGCCAGCGCTCCAGCGTCTCGGTGGCGAGGTCGCTGTCGTAGGGAAGGCCCTCGAGGTAGTCCGACACGAGGTCGCCCAGATCGTCGAACTCCTCGATCTCGGCCACCCGCGCGCCCTGGGACGCGTCGAGGGCGGGCAGGGTGGAGGGGTCGCGCATCGTGCGGCCCAGCACCGTGCGCAGCACCGAGAAGAACTTGGCCGGGTCGTCGTCGGTGGACTGGCGGTAGGCCTCCACGATGCCCTGCAGCGTGACGTAGAGGTCGTTGAGCTGCGCGCGCGTGAGCAGCACGCGCGGCGTCATGGCCCGGCGCGAGGGATCGTCGAGCGCGAAGTCGGCGGCCCAGGCCTCGTAGGTGTCGGGCGCCTGCGTGCCCGTCTGGCGGCCGCGCCAGTCGAGCGCCATCGCCAGCCCGCGCTCCGTCGCCGCGCAGAGCACCGGCGTCGCGGCCGGGTCGCAGGGCGGCGGCGCCTGACCCGCCCGCTCGGCCACCTGTGCGCCGACCGCGTTCACGAGCGCCTCCACGAGGAGGTCGACCTGCCGGCCGAACGCGTCCACGTCTCCATCCTCGATCGGGAACACGGCCGAGGTGCCACCCGCGTCGTACTCCGTGAGGGCCTCGAGCTGCTCGATCGCGTCCTGATGGTAGCCCCGCCCCGCCCGCGTCTTGAGGAGGAGGGCGAAGGTGGCGATCCGCAGATCCGCGCGCATCCGGGTGGCCAGCAGTTCGGGCGTCGTCCCGGCGGCCGAGCCGTTCTCCTCCCCCACCAGCATCCCGGCGTCGCTGATGTAGATGATGTAGCGGCCGCCGAACGCCTCCCACGCCTCCGACTCCGCAGCGAGCATCATGCCCGACAGGCCGTCCTCGTCGAAGTCGTGGCTCGAGACCCGGGTGGCGTTCATCTCCCCCAGGGCGGCGAGGAACGTCTCCTCGTCGAACGTCTCCTCGAGCGGGTGGTAGCTCTTGGCGGTGTAGTCGAGGCCCGGCGTGCGGGCCTGGTCGGAGCGGAAGCCTACGAGGCCGAAGCTGAAGTCGGCCTCGGTGTCGGCCTCGCCCGTCGCCGCGAGGATGCGCCGGATCGCCTCCTTGGTGCGGTCGATGTACGGCTGCATCGAGGTGGAGGTGTCGACCACGAAGGTGATGCCCACGGGGAAGGGCCCCTGCGCCGCCGGGGGCGCCGGCGGTTCGGCGTCGAGGTTGATCGAGGCCACCTGCAGGATCTTGCGGGGCCTGCGGTTCACCCGGACGCGCTCGTACCTGATGATGGGCAGAAGGTAGAACCGCTCGGTCAACGACACGTGCTCGGCGGGCTCGATCGAGAGGATCCCGAGATCCGCGCCGTCCGCGCCGTCCTGGAAGCTGCGGGCGGCGAGCTCGGCGCGGGTGCTCATGGCCTCGTCCATGAAGCCGGTCAGCGCGTCCGACGACTCGAAGAAGAAGACGGGCACCCTGTCGGCCGGGTTCGTGAAGGTGAGGGTGATCGTCTGCTTCCAGGCGACCGTGCGCTCCTCCTCCATCCAGGACGTCCCGGAGCCGTCGCGGTCCGCTCCGACCTCCAGCCACGTCGCGCCGTCCACCTCCCGCTCGTCGAAGACGTAGAAGGGCGTGAAGACGGCCGGCCTCTCCGTGGCAGCGCCGTCGCCGGGCGCGTCGCGCAGCACGGCGCCGGGCCGGGAGAGCACGCGCCTGTCAAGGACGCTGTCCTGTGCGGCGGGCATAGGCTCGCGGGCCTGCGCGGATCCCGCCTGGGCCAGCGCGATCGCGAGGATCAGGGCCGCGAGCGCCCCGGCCCTGAGGAGCCCCCTGCGGACGCGTCCGTCAACACCCGGCCTATCCATCGCACACCTCCCGCGTCGCCGGCACCACCAGCCGGACGACCTCCTCCGCCACGCTCTCGCCCCGCTCGGCCCGCCGCTCCAGGTCGGCCACGAGCGCATCGAAGCTCTCCGACGCGCCCTCGAGCCCCGCGGCGCAGGCCCGCTCGTACTGCCCCAGCGCGCGGATATCGTTCGACGTCTCGGCGAGACAGGGCTCGAACTCGAGGCTGTCCTGCGCCTCGGCCCAGTAGAGGAAGGCCGGCGGATACTCCGCCTCCTCGGCCGCGCGCATTTCGGTCCGGGCGGCGGCGCAGTCGCCTGCCTCGACGGCGGCGAGCCCGCGCTCGTAAGCCGCCTGGCCGGGGGCGAGGTCGGCCTCTTCCGCGGACTCCTCTGCGGGCGCCTCGTCCTCCGGCGGATCCTCGACCACGGCGATCACCTCGTCGGTGCCCCCGTCCTCGGGCGGCTGGAGGTAGAACCAGGCGCCCGCCGCCAGGGCCACGACGGCCGCGGCGACGGCCGCGTAGACGAGCCAGCCGCGGGGCTCGGGCTTTCCCGGCCCGGGTGGGGGGGTCACGGGGTTGAACGGCCAGAGCAGCGGATGGTCGAGATCGAGCGCGGGCACCACGATGCTCACCGGGTCTCCCTTCGCGGGAACGCCGTCGGGCAGGTCGTCCCGCCCCAGCCGAAGCACGCGCGCCCCGTCCTGCTCGCCCTCGTCCACGAGGGGGAAGGAATGGGGCTCCGACTGCCAGCCCGCTGGCCCCAGATACGGCGCATCGGGATCGTCGCGCTGGACCATGGCGGCATCGGCGGGCCGCGCCTCCGGCCCCTCCAGCACGATCTGAACGGGCCCGGCGGGCCCCGCGGTGCGCGTTGTCATGCGGATCGGCGGGCCAGGGGGCGGCGGAGGCGGATCGTCCTCCCCGATCGGAGGCACCTCCTTCCCGTCGTTCCCCCCGGGCACCTCCGAGACGGCGACGGAGCGGGTCACGCCCGTCCACGTCACCACGTCCACGACGTCGAGCTCCGGGATCGAGAGCTGCAGCACGTCGGCGTCCCGCAGGGCGTTGTCCACGAGGTCCGGTCCGAAGCGCATGACGAGCTCCGGGCCCCGCTCCTCCATCCCGACCGGCGCGAAGCGGTGCTCCGTGGCCTGCCAGCCCGAGGGGCCGAGGAACGGATCCTGCATCGTCCCCCGACGGACCACGAGGCCGACCGAGGGCGGCACCGCGCCCGGCGCGTCGATCGCGAGATCGACCTTCCCGCCGCGCAGGGGATCGACGTTCCGGATGCGGATCGTCTCTGTCATCGCTCCACCTTCCGCAAGCGTCCGAGGATCGCGCCGAGCCGCTCGTTGGCGGCGACGTCGACCGCCCCGCCCGCGCCCCAGCTGGCATTGGCCACCGTCAGCGCCTCGAGCGCCGACATCCACTGCATGAAGTACGAGTAGCGGACCCGCTGCATCTCGCGCGGATCCTCGAGGATGGTCTCGGCCCCGCCGGAGGAGGACGCCTCCGTGCGGCCCGAGCCCTCGGCGTCGCGCCCGCCTGGAAAGTTCACCTCCTCGTTGAGTGCGAAGGCGGCGAAGATGGCGACCCGGCCCGCCGCATGGTCGAGCCGCATGGAGCTCAGCGTGAACTCGTCGATGCGCCGCTCGATCCCGGCGGCGATCCCGCGCCTCTCGGCGCCCACGACGACCTCCTCGACGAAGCCGCGCAGCGTCTCCTCCTCGATGCCCAGCCGATCGCACCACGGGCTGTCGGCGACCTTGCCCGCGAGGTGGCGCGCCCACCACTCGACGAGCCGGGGGCCGAACCCGTCGGCATCCGCGGCGGCGGGCTCGGCGGCCGCGCCGGGCGCGTCCTCCGCGTCGCCGAACAGGTCGCTGAACACGTCCCGCTCGGGCGGGGTCTCCACCCGGGTGCGGCGCCAGTCGCGGTAGGCGGCCTCCATGAGCCCCTCCTCGACCTGGAAGTCGGAGATGAACGGCCCGATCATCCCGGGCTTCCGCCGGAGCGCCATGATCAGCGCGCGGATGCGCCCGCGCCGCTCGGACACCCGCTTCTCCAGGTCGCCCGATTCGTAGAAGGGGGTGAGCTCGGCGGCGACGGCGTCCGTGGCCCGCTCGGCCCGGGGGGCGACCTGCACGTACTTGAGGTCCGGGTTGCAGACGGGCGCGAGGGCCCGGGCGAGGTTGGAGGTGCCGCCGTCGTTGAGCCGCAGCAGCTCGTCGAGCTTGCGCTCCGGCTCGCGGACGTGACGCTTCACCAGCGCCTCGCCGAGGAACATCGGCCGGAAGCTCTCGTCGAGATAGGCCTCGAAGGCGGGGGCGAGTCCCGTCTCGGGGGGCACGTGATCCTCGGGCGCGCCGGCGGGCGGCTCGGCGTACTCGAAGAGGCCGCGATCCTCGATGCCGGGGTTGCGGATGAAGAAGAGGTTGTCGAAGGGCGCGCCGGGCGTCCATTCCTCCGTCCACCACGTGTAGGGGCCGAGGTTGTTCTCCATACGGGTGGCGACCGGGTCCTCCGCGCCCACCCGGCGCACGAAGAGCGTGTCGCACTTCGTCAGGCAGTAGAAGAGGCCCGTCTGCCGCCCGGCGCGCTCCGCCGGCGTCTCGCCCTGGGTGCGGCCGATCCAGTCCTTCAGGAGGCCGGGAAGCGACTTGACCTCCTGGTTCTCGGGCCCGGAGCAGAGCAGCATGACGTTGAGGTCGAGATCGGCGGCGTAGTTGTCGAACAGGACGGCGACCTTGCCGCGCAGGTAGCAGTTGGACCGCGCGAGGGGCTCCGACGGATCGCGCAGGAAGTCGTGCACGTCCTTGTTCTCGCGCGAGCGGGCGCCGGGGAAGTCGAGCAGGTCGGTATGGGTGAAGAACTCCCACGGCGCCCGCTCGAGCGTGACGCAGAGCTCGGCGGTGAGGGCCGTGACGACGCAGGTGGGGAAGGTGCCCGAGCCGCCGGACGGCGTGACCACCGTGAGCGACGTGCCGGCCCCCTCCTTGTCGAGCTCGCGCAGCGTGTTCACGTGCAGCACGCCACGCGAGCGGTCGGCCAGCGCCGAGAGCGGCGCGAAGACGCGCGGCGGGTGGCCCAGCGTGTCGAGCGCCGACTTCAGCCGCAGGTAGAGATCCCCGAACTCCTCGAGCTCGGCCCAGAGCGGCGACAGCGCCTCCAGCCGCGCCTGGGCGTCGAGATGGGGGACCGTGTCCTCGAGGATCGTCCAGTAGCCCTCGTGCTCCTCGCCGGCGAGGAGATGGTCGGAGAGGTTGCGCTCGACATACTCCCGCAGCTCGTAGACGTCCTCGACGCTCATGCCGGGCTGCGGGGCGTCGCGGCGGCGTCCGCGGATGGAATCGGCCAGCGCCTCGAGCCGCTCGGGCGTGGGCGTCCGGTTCTCGACCTCCTCCTCGGACCCGCCCGTGCGGATCCGGTACTGGCCCTTGCAGTCGAAGAGGAACGTGTTGGCGAGGATCTTGAGGACGTCGACCTCGCGCATCATCCGCAGCACCACCGGGTTGCCCGGCGGGGTGTCGACGCTGCGCAGCGAGAAGCGGGTGACGAGGCCCGTCGTCTCGTCCCCGCCCGAGGGGTTCACCTGGGAGAGGAAGTCCTGCGTCACCGCCTCGGCGCCCTGGCCGAACACGACGCCCGCGGGCCTGTCCTCGGGGCTGATGAGCTTGCCGATGAGGAAGGACTTGCCCATCTGCGAGGCGCCGAACACGCCCACCGACATCGGCCGTGCGGCGGCGACGGCGAGGCGGCGCGCCTCCACGGCCTGCCGGCGCAGGCGCTTCTGGAGCGTGGCGATGCGCGGGCTCGGCTCGCGGTGGGCGGCGAGCCAGTCGACGCCCTCGGACGCGGCCTGGGCGGCGCCGGCGCAGGCGAGCGCCAGCTCGCGGTCCTTGTCGCGCAACTCGGCGCCGGCGTCGCGGAGCGGATCGAAGCCCTCGCTCATCCCGCCGCCCCCATCCGCAGGACGCCCGTGTCGAGCCAGTAGCCCGCCTCGGCCTGGCTCTCGACCATCATCGTCTGGAGCTGGCAGATCACGGCGCCGCGGCCCATCGGCTCGCGGCCCGCGTCCTCGACGTCCTCGACGACGAAGTCCTCCTTCGCGCGCTCCTCCTCGCCCTCCTTGTGGTTGTCGAGCCGCGTGAAGGTGACCTTGAAGGGGAGGCGGTACTTGGCGAGCGCCTTCTCGGAATCCTTCAGGCGCACCGAGTAGAGCGGTGTCCCCTGCCAGCGCGGCACCGGGAGCTGCCGGAAGCCGATGAAGCAGGGGTTCTCGAAGGAGAGCGTGAACTCGTCCACGCCGCGCCCGCTGTCGAGGTCGACATTGCTCAGGAGCACCTTGTCCTCGGGGATCAGGCCGTGCTGGTCCATCGCCCCGATGAAGCGCGCCGTGGAGCGCATCTTGAGCCCGTCCGTGAGGAGCGTGAGCCCGCCGGTCGTCTGGCTGCAGATGTGGCTCAGCATGGCGCCCACCACGGCCGTGGTCTTGGGGTCGCGGATGCGGAAGTCGTCGGAGCGGAACGGGTACCAGTTGCCGACCTTGTAGTCGCCCATCGAGACGATCCGGTTGGCCGGCAGCGGCATGGACGACTGAATCAGGCGGCGGAAGGCCGGGAACTGCGAGGGCCGCCCCGAGACGAGCAGCACGTCGCAGTCGTGACAGCGCACGAGGTCGCACAGGTCGCGCACCATCGGCTCGGCCAGCCCGTCGATCAGCCGGTCGAGTGCCGCCGGGTCGAAGCGCACCGGCGCCTCGAGGAGGCCGTCTCGCTCCCCGCCCCCGCGGGGGATGCCGGCGGCCTCGGCGAACCAGGCGAGCGCGGGCTCGGCGACGACCGCGCCTTCGGGGAGCAGCGCCCCGAGCGGCAGGGGCCCGTCCGGCTCGGGCAGGCTGCCGTCGTAGATCCGCATCAGCCCGACCGCCGCCCGGGACAGGACCTGCGAGACGAGCTGCGCGCGCATCGTGCGCTCCCGCTGGCCCATGCCCTCCTGGTTGCCGCCGAAGACGTGGCCGAGCCGTCGCTCCGGCGAGGACACGCCCTGCCCGCCGAGCCATCGCGCGACCTCCGGCAGGATGTGGTGCTCGATCACCTCCTTCAGAACGTCGTCCCCGGCGAGGCGGAAGCCCTCGCGGAACACCTGCCGGGGCTCGAGCACGGTGTCTGTCCCCTCGCGCAGCTCGTGGCTCAGGATCATCAGGTCGGTGGTGCCGCCGCCGATGTCGATGCTGGCCACGGTCAGCCGCTCCGCCCCCGGCGCATCCCGCGGGGCCTGGGCCACCATGCGGAAGAACTCGCGCGGCGTGCCGCTGAACTTGTCGCGGATCTCGTTGTAGAGGTAGACGAGGTGGGTGCAGGACGCCTCGTCCCAGTCCTGATGGACGCGCGGCTTGGGAAGGATCGGCTCGCCCGCCTCGTCCTTCGCGTCGAGGCCCATCACCTCCCAGACGAGGGTCACCGCCTCCTCCGCCCGCTCGCGGATGATCTTCTGCTCGGCCAAGGGCGTCGCCGTGGGCAGCGTCAGGATGATCTGGGAGAGGCGCCGGGGGATCGCGCTGTCGGGCCGGTTGCGGCGGGTATGCACCGAGTTGATCTGCATGAGTGCGTGGATCAGCAGCTCGCAGAGCATCAGCATGTACATCGAGGAGCGCGAGTAGCGCCGCATCAGCCCCGGCATGTCGCCACGCTTGCGCGAGACGAGCCGCCCGGCCTCCGTCATCTTCGAAACGATGCGCCCGCGGATCTCCTGGGGCTCGCCGCCCGGCGGCAGCCGGGCGTTGTTGTTCGTCCAGGGCTGCGGCCGGGGGTCGACGTCCCAGAGGTATCGCTTGGCGCTCGACAGGCCGCTCGCGCCCTCCGTCCCGTCGGTCAGGGCCGCGAGCTGCGCCGCCTCCGGGCCCACGCGCACCGGGCTCGGCCAGAAGAACGCCTCCCGAGCGGTGCGCTGCGACTGCGCGGCGTGGTGGACGGGGCCGAAATCGGCGGTGGCGAACTCGATGCGGCTCTCGAACGGCTCCGAGTGGACGGCCTCCACGTGGCTGAGATCCCGGAGCTCGAGCCGGTAGAGGTCGTCCATGTCGGCGAACTGCTGCGCCCGGCCGTCCTCGATCAGCACGCCGCAGGTGCGGCTGTTGCCGATGTCGAGCACGAGGTTCACGCCGACCTTCGGCGTCGCGCGCGCGAGGTCCGAGAACGTGTCGACAAGCTCCACCTGCGGGATCGCGCAGGCCGCGGCGATCCCCTCCATCAGCGCCATGTAGGCGGCCCAGTGCTCTCCCGGGTTGCCGAAGCCGTCGGGGGCCACGGGGCGGCCCTTCTCGCGTCCGAGCCCGTGGGCGTACTGCTCGCGGATCCAGTCTGCGACCCAGGGCAGGCTGCAGAACCCGATATTCGCGTCGGCATCCGAGGAGAAGCCGAACACAACCTTCGTGGTCGCGTCCGAGACCTCCTCCGGCGCCGTGTAGGGCTGGCCCTTGAGGCGCGGGGCCAGGAGCGTGTCGAAGGCCAGCACGAGCCGGTGCGTGCGGCCCTTCGGATCGGGCTCGTCGAGGGCCACGATCTTGATCCGCGCCCAGGTCGTCGGCCCCTCGTCGAAGCCCGATCCGGAGCGCCGGAAGAACGGGAAGGGCAGCCAGTAGCCGGCAAAGCGGTCGAGCGCGGCCACGGCCTTCACCGCGTAGATGTCGTCCTCCTCCGCCTCCTGCGGGCGGTCGGAGCCCTTGGGGTGGTAGATCCGGGTGTCCTCCGGCCCGGGATGCACCGGGTAGATCGTCACCCCGGAGGGATCCTCCCAGTCCGAGACGAAGGTGACGGCCCGCCCCATCCCCTCGAACGCCTCGCGGTGGAAGGCGAAGTCGAGGAACTGGATGCCGGAGTTGGGCACCAGCGTCACGGTCTCGTCGCGTCCGAACTCGATGATGGGCTTGAGCAAGATGAAGGGTCCTCGTTCAGGTCTGCTGCGTCACCGGACGCTGAAGGTCGCGACGTCCACGGTGGTGCCCGGCGCCGACGTGCCCTCGAAGCGCTGTCGCGCCTCCCCCTGGCGGAGCTGGACGACCCAGGGGATCGACTGGTCGGCAGTGTCCCGCGCGGCGGCGTAGTGCTGCACGCGGATCGTGTAGGTGCCGGCCTGCGCGGCGTCGGTCTCGAAGTACCCGTTCTCGATGGGATTGCGGACGGCCTCGCCGCTGTAGCCGTTGCAGACGGAGCCCGCGCCGCCGGCGCGGTTGCTGCAGAGGTTGGCGTCGATGTCGACCCGTCCGCCGCACTGGTTGTTGCGCGAGCCCGAGAGCGAGCCGCCGGAGGGGCAGCCGATCACGAGGTCGAGATCCGTGAGCCCGTTCCACAGCAGTGTCACCGTCACGTCGCCCAGCGCGCCGCCGGCCTCCTCCCGCGCCCGGTCGATGTCGGTCTCCTCCGCCGGCGGGGTCGGCACGGCCGCCTCCTCCACCGGCCCGGGCGTCGCGGGCGCGGGCACGGCTCGGGGCGCCGGATCGGGCGCGCGCGG
>CAZWWR010000056.1:15642-16500 GCA_964637265.1 uncultured Jannaschia sp. | reverse complement strand
CGTGGCCCGCGCCCATGGCGGCGCGCTGCGCCTCGGCGAGGGGGCGCTCGGCGGCCTCAAGGCGGAGCTGGTGCTGCCCCGCTGAACTGCGGGGGTGCGGTGGATGGGGCAGATTTCGATCCGGGTCGGCGCGGTCGGCGCCCGAGGAAACCTTTGGGGGGCCGGTTTCTGGTCGCTCTTGCAGGGGTCTTGCGGGCGCCTCGCCGGGGGACGGCGCAGGGATGGCCGCGCGGGCGCACGACGCCTGCACGGTGGGATCCACGATGTGCGTTTAGATGAACCGACCCACGCGGGTTTGCCCCGATATGGCGCTGAGAAGCATCAGCCTTGATATTCCAGCACCAGTCCGTCCCGTCGCACCAACTGGACAGACTCAAGTTCAGTCCGGCATCCACCGTCAGGGCGATCGGCGTACGCCTTCGACGGCATCACCCCGACAGGCAGTCCAGATCGAAGGCAGCACGGAGGACGACCGTGCCCACCTCAGGCCGCGGAGCCCCCGACCGTGAGGCCGCCGATCAGCAGGGTCGGCTGGCCGACCCCGACGGGCACCCACTGACCCGCCTTGCCGCAGTTCCCCATGCCCGGGTCGAGCGCCATGTCGTTGCCGATCGCGCGCACCTGGCGCAGCGCGGTCGCGCCGTCGCCGATCAGCGTGGCGCCCTTGACCGGCGCACCCACGCGCCCGCCCTTCACCCGGTAGGCCTCGGTGCAGGAGAACACGAACTTTCCGTTGGTGATGTCCACCTGACCGCCGCCGAAGCCCACGGCATAGATCCCGTCCTCGACACCGGCCACGATGGCCTCGGGTTCCGCCACGCCGCCCAGCATGTACGTGTTGGTCATCCGCGTCATCGG
>CAZWWR010000056.1:0-15632 GCA_964637265.1 uncultured Jannaschia sp. | reverse complement strand
GCGGACTGCCGATCCTGCATGTAGCCCACGAGGATGCCGTCCTCGATGAGAACGTTCTTCGCGCTCGGCGTGCCCTCGTCGTCCACCGTGATCGAGCCGCGGCGGTCGGGCAGGGTGCCGTCGTCGAGCACGGTGACGCCGGGCGCGGCGACACGCTCCCCGAGGAGGCCGGCGAAGGCGGACTGGTTCTTGCGGTTGAAGTCGCCCTCGAGCCCGTGCCCTACGGCCTCGTGCAGCAGGATGCCCGGCCAGCCGGGCCCGAGCGCCACGTCCATCACCCCTGCGGGGGCGGACTCCGAGCGCAGATTCACGGTCGCCATGCGGTGCGCCTCCAGCGCAACGCCCTCCCAGTGGTCGCGCGGCAGGAGGCCCGTGAGCGCCACCCGCCCGCCGCCGCCCGCGGAGCCCGACTCGCGCCGGCCCGCCTCCTCTAGGATGCAGGAGACGTTGAGCCGGACCATCGGCCGCACGTCGCGCACGCGGGCGCCTTCGGGGCGCAGGATCTCGACCTCCTGGTGCGAGGCCGAGAGCGTCGCCGTGACCTGCACCACCCGCGGGTCGAGCTCCCGCAGGAAGGTGTCGATCTCGCGCAGCGTCTCGAGCTTCACCGCGAAGGGCGCGCCAGCGATCGGATCGTCGTCGGCATAGAGGCGGCGGTTCGTCCCGGCGGGTGGCGGCGCCATCGTTCCGCCCCCGGCGCCCACCGCGAGGCGGGCCGTCTCGGCGGCGCGGCGCAGCGCCCGTTCGCTCAGCTCGGTCGAATGGGCGTAGCCGCTCGTCTCCCCGCGCACGGCGCGCAGGCCGAAGCCCTCGGAGGCGTCGTAGCTGGCCGTGCGCAGGCGCCCGTCGTCGAACACGAGCGCCTCCGACCGCCGCCGTTCGAGGAAGAGCTCGCCGTCATCCCCCCCCGCCACGGCCTCGCGGAGGATCGAGAGGCTATGATCGAGGTCAAGCCGGTCCTCGAAGGGGCGAAATGTCTCGGTGGCGGGTGCGGCCATGGGAAACCCCTGTCTGCGTTGAACTCGGAGGCCGCGGAGGGTAGGGGGGACGCGGCGGTGCGACGCAAGGCCCTCCCTTGCCAGCCGCCGAAGGAATATGATCTTCCCGCGCGAGACCGCAATGGGGCCGACTCCTCGGCGGACGAGGGAAGTGGGCGCGAGATTCGGAGCCTTGATGACCATGATGCGACTGAAGACGACTGCGCTCGCGGCCGCCGCCGCGCTGGCCGCACCGGCGGCGTGGGCTCAGGCCGTGCTGCCGGAGCTGGAGGTGATCGGCGCGCCCCAGGCGGGCGGCGTCGGCTTCCAGCCGGCCGCCACATCGCTGGCCGAGGAGCTCCAGTGGCTCGACGGCTTCGTTCTGGTGATCATCACCTTCATCGTGATCTTCGTGACCGCGCTGCTCGGCTGGTGCATCGTCAAGTTCCGCCGCTCGGCCAACGACGTTCCGGCACGCTTCACGCACAACTCGCCGCTCGAGATCACCTGGACGGTGGTGCCGATCCTGATCCTCGTGACGATCGGGGCGTTCTCCCTGCCGGTGCTGTTCGACCAGCAGCGCATCCCCGAGGGCGACGTGACGATCAAGGTCACGGGCTACCAGTGGTTCTGGGGCTACGAGTACGTGGACGAGGGCATCGCCTTCGACAGCTACATGATCGGCGCGGGCGTCCACCAGCTGACCGATGAGGTCAGCGCGGAGCTGCAGGCGGCGGGCTACGACGACGGGGCCTTCAAGCTCGCCACCGACACCTCCGTGGTCGTGCCCGTGGGCAAGACCGTGGTCATGCAGGTGACGGCGGGCGACGTGATCCACTCGTGGACGATCCCCTCCTTCGGCGTGAAGCAGGACGGCATCCCCGGCCGCCTCGCGCAGCTGTGGTTCAACGTCGACACCCCCGGGATCTATTTCGGCCAATGCTCCGAGCTCTGCGGTCAGGCGCATGCCTACATGCCGATCACCGTGAAGGCGGTGCCGCAGGCCGACTACGACCGCTGGCTCGAGGCGATGAAGTCCGACAGCCCGCCGCTGGCGTGGTGAGCCGCGGGGGCCCGGCGCGATGAGCGACGCGACGCTGAACACGGCGGCGGCGGCCTCCCAGGCGGAGGCGCGGGTCGGCGACTACTGGGCGCTGCTCAAGCCGCGCCTGATGTCGCTCTGCGTGTTCACGGCCGCCGTCGGCCTCGTCGTGGCGCCGGGCGGCATGCATCCCTACCTCGCCTTCGCCTCCGTGCTGTTCATCGCGCTTGGCGCCGGCGCCTCGGGCGCGCTCAACATGTGGTGGGATTCCGACATCGATGGCGTCATGCGGCGGACGTCGGGCCGGCCCATCCCGGCGGGCCGCGTGGCGCCCGGCGATGCGCTGGCGCTGGGGCTGTTCCTGTCGGCGGTCGCCGTCGCGATGCTGGGGCTCGCGGCCAACTGGCTCGCCGCGGGGCTGCTGGCCTTCACGATCTTCTTCTACGCCGTGATCTACTCGATGTGGCTCAAGCGCACGACGCCGTGGAACACGGTCGTCGGGGGCGCGGCGGGGGCCTTCCCGCCGGTGATCGGCTGGGCCGCCGCCACCGGAACGGCGCCGGTGGAGGCGTGGCTGCTCTTCCTGCTGCTCTTCATGTGGCAGCCCCCGCACTTTTGGGCGTTGGCGCTCTTCGTGAAGCTCGACTACCACCGCGCGCGCATCCCGATGCTCACTGTGACCCACGGCCGCCGGGAGACCCGCAGGCAGGCCGCGCTCTACGCGCTGGGCACCGTGCCCGTGTCGCTGGCCATCGCGTTCTCCTCCATCGGCGGGCCGCTGACGCTGGCGGTGGCGCTGGTGCTCAACGGGCTCTTCGTGTCCGCCGCCTGGTCCGTCTGGAGGCGCGACGACGCCGCGTCGGAGGCCGATGGGCACGCCGCGGAGAAGCGGCTCTTCAAGCGCTCCCTCGTCTACCTCTTCGCGCATTTCGCCGTGCTGCCCGTCGAGGCGGGGCTGGCGGCCGCGGGTTTGGGGGGGTGGGCATGATGCACCGTGACAGCGAGATGCACCGCCGCCGGATGCCGCGCAACTTCGCGGTGCTCGCCGTGCTCGTCGGCTTCATCGCGCTCGTGTTCGGGCTGACGGTGGTGAAGGTCCAGACGGGCGGGCTCGGCCAGAGCTTCGACCACGTGCTGCGCCCCGAGGCGATCCCCGGCCAGACTCCGCAGGAGGTGACCCAATGATCCGCCGCTGGTTCGACGGCCTCTCCCCCAACGGCCGCGTCGTCGCCGGCACGGTGGCGACCGTGCTCGGCATGGGGTCGCTCGGCTGGGCGGCGGTGCCTCTCTACGACCTGTTCTGCCGCGTCACGGGCTACGGCGGGACGACCGCCGTCTCGGACGGCGCCGACCGGACTGTGCGGGAGGAGACGGTGCTCGTGCGGTTCGATGCGAGCCGCGCACGGGACATGCCGTGGGAGTTCGCGCCCGTCGAGCGGACGATGCGCGTGCGCCTGGGCGAGACGAATCTCGCCTTCTACGAGGCGACCAACCCCACCGACGCGCCGGTGATGGGCGTGGCCAGCTACAACGTCGCCCCGTTCCCGGCCGGCCCGCATTTCGCCAAGATCCACTGCTTCTGCTTCGAGGAGCAGGTGCTGGAGCCCGGCCAGACCATCTCGATGCCCGTGACCTTCTACGTCGATCCGGCGATCCTGGACGACCCGGAGGCCCGCGGCATCCCCGAGATCACCCTGTCCTACACCTTCCATCAGGTGGAGCTGCCCGAGGACTACGCCTCGCTCGACGCTCCCCTCCCGAGCGCGGACCGCGTGACGACCAACTGAGAGGCGCCCCCATGGCCGGAGTCAAGAACCACGACTACCACGTCCTGCCCCCATCCGTCTGGCCCTTCGTGGGCGCGGTGGGCGCGTTCGTCATGCTGTACGGGGCGGTGCTGTGGATGCACGGCTCGGGGCCGTGGCTGTTCCTCATGGGCCTGACGGCGGTGCTGTTCACCATGTTCGCCTGGTGGGTGGACGTGGTGAAGGAATCCTCGGCCGGCGACCACACGCCCGTCGTCCAGATCGGCCTGCGCTACGGGTTCATCCTCTTCATCATGTCCGAGGTGATGTTCTTCTCGGCGTGGTTCTGGTCCTTCTTCAAGCATGCGCTTTACCCGATGGGCCCCGAGGCGCCCTTCGTCGACGGAGAGTGGCCGCCCGCCGGCATCGAGACCTTCGACCCCTGGCACCTCCCGCTGATCAACACGCTGATCCTGCTGCTGTCGGGCGCGACGCTGACCTGGGCGCACCACGCCCTCGTCCACGAGAACAACCGCCGGGACGTGAAGATCGGCCTCGCCCTGACCGTGGCCCTGGGCGCGATCTTCACCGCCTTTCAGGCCTACGAGTACTCCCACGCCGCCTTCGGCTTCGCGGGCAACATCTACGGCGCCAACTTCTTCATGGCGACGGGCTTCCACGGAGCGCACGTGATCATCGGCACGATCTTCCTTGCCGTGTGCCTCGTCCGGGTGTGGGTGGGGCAGTTCACCGCCGAGCGGCATATCGGGTTCGAGACTGCGGCGTGGTACTGGCACTTCGTCGACGTCGTCTGGCTGTTCCTCTTCGCCTCGATCTACATCTGGGGGTCGTGACGCGCGGTCCCGGTGAAGCGGCGTCGAGATCCCTGCGGAAGCGTCTCGGCGCGGGATGCAAGCCGAGACCCGCCAACGCCGTGAGAGCGGGGCGATGCGGCGCCTGATCCTGCCTCTCCTGTTCGGCGTCGTCGGCACGGCGATCCTCGTGGCGCTGGGCACGTGGCAGCTTCAGCGCGCCGCGTGGAAGGACGGGGTGATCGCGCAGATCGAGGGGCGGATCGGCTCGGACCCCGTGCCCCTCCCGCCCGATCCCGACCCGGACGAGGACGCCTACCTGCCGGTGGCCCTCCAGGGGCGCGTCGACGGCGCTCCCCTTCGCGTGCTCGGCGCCTGGCGCGGGGGCGGCACGGGGCACCGCGTCGTGGCTCCCCTCGTGACGGACGGCCGGCGCGTCATGGTCGACCTCGGGATCGTGCCGCTCGAGGTGGAGGAGGTCGCGCTGCCCGACGGCCCTCTGGCCGTGACGGGCACGCTCGCCTGGCCGGAGGAGACCGGCGCCGCGCCCGAGGGCGACCTGTGGTTCGCGCGCGACGTGCCGGCGATGGCGGCGGCGCTGGGCACCGAGCCGCTCCTCGTCGTGGCCCGGGCCGTGGAGCCCTCGCCGGGCCCGCGCCCCATCCCGCAGACGGCGGTCGGCATCCCCGACAACCACCTGGGCTATGCGATCCAGTGGTTCGGCCTCGCGCTCGTCTGGGCGGGGATGACACTGTATTTCCTCTGGCGTATGACGCGCCGGACCGATTGAGAGGGCCGATGCGCTACGTCTCCACCCGCGGCCGCGCGCCCGTTCTGGGCTTCGAGGACACGATGCTGACCGGGCTCGCTCGGGACGGCGGCCTCTACGTGCCCGAGACCGTGCCGACCCTCCCCCCCGAGGAGATCGCGGCCCTCGCGGGCCGCCCCTACGAGGAGGTGGCGCTGCGGGTGATGGCCCCCTTCGTGGCGGACGCGATGGACGAGACGACGCTCGGCGCGCTGATCGAGGACGCCTACCGCGACTTCGGCCATCCCGCCCGCGCCCCGCTCGCGCAGGTCGGGCCGGACCACTTCCTGCTGGAGCTGTTTCACGGGCCGACGCTCGCGTTCAAGGACTTCGCCATGCAGCTGATCGGCCGCATGTTCGACCACGTCCTGAAGGCCCGGGGAAACCGCGTCACCATCGTCGGCGCCACGTCCGGGGATACCGGAAGCGCGGCGATCGAGGCCTTCGCCGGGCTCGACGCCGTCGACGTGTTCATCCTCTACCCGCACGGCCGGGTCTCCGAGGTGCAGCGCCGGCAGATGACGACGCCGCCCGCGGCCAACGTCCACGCGCTCGCCGTGGAGGGGCATTTCGACGACTGCCAGGCCCGCGTGAAGGACATGTTCAACGACCTCGCCTTCCGGGATCGGGTCGGGCTGGCCGGCGTCAACTCGATCAACTTCGCCCGCGTGCTGGCGCAGGTCGTCTACTACTTCGCCGCCGCGACGGCCCTCGGCGCCCCGCACCGCGCGGTGAGCTTCTGCGTGCCCACGGGCAACTTCGGCGATGTGTTCGCGGGCCATCTCGCCAAGCGCATGGGCCTGCCGATCGACCGGCTCATCGTGGCCACCAACCGCAACGACATCCTCGACCGCTGCCTGCGGACCGGAGCGTACCGGACGGGCGAGGTCCATCCGACGATCTCGCCCTCCATGGACATCCAGGTCTCGAGCAACTTCGAGCGGGCGCTCCACGTCGCGCTCGGCGGGGAGGGGGCCTCGGTGGCCAGCCTGATGGAGGAGCTGCGGTCCGAGGGCGGCTTCCGCGTTCCGCAGGGCGGGCTGGAGGCATTGCGGGAGACCTACCGCTCGGGCCGGGCGTCCGAGGAGGAGACGTCGGCCGCCATCGCCCGCGCCCGGTCCGAGACGGGCGAGCTCGTCTGCCCGCACACGGCCGTGGGGCTCCACGTGGCGGAGGCGCATCTCGGCCGCGGGCCCGTCGTGACCCTGGCCACCGCGCATCCGGCCAAGTTTCCCGATGCGGTCGAGAGCGCCACCGGGATCCGCCCGCCGCTCCCGCCCCGCATGGCCGACCTCATGGACCGCCCCGAGCGCATCACCCCCGTGCCGAACGACCTCGCCGCCGTCGAGCGGCTGATCGACGAGAGGCGCGCGGCGTGAAGACGGAACTCACCCGCCTGCCCAACGGCCTGCGCGTCGTCTCGGAGCGGATGCCGAGCCTGCGCTCGGCCTCCGTAGGCATCTGGGTCGGCGCCGGCGGGCGGCACGAGCGGCCGGAGCAGAACGGCATCGCGCACTTCCTCGAGCACATGGCGTTCAAGGGCACCTCGCGGCGCTCCGCGCTCCGGATCGCCGAGGAGATCGAGGACGTGGGCGGCTACATCAACGCCTACACCTCGCGCGAGGTGACGGCCTACTACGCCCGCGTGCTCGGCGAGGACGCGGGCCTCGCGCTCGACATCGTGGCCGACATCCTGACGGACAGCGTGCTCGACCCCCGCGAGATCGAGGTCGAGCGCGGCGTCATCCTGCAGGAGATCGGACAGGCGCTCGACACGCCCGACGACATCATCTTCGACTGGCTGCAGGAGGCGGCCTATCCCGAGCAGCCGATGGGCCGCTCGATCCTGGGGCCGGCCGAGCGCGTCCGCGCCTTTGCCCGGGACGACCTCGCGCGTTTCGTCACCGAGCATTACGCGCCGGGCTCGATGATCCTCGCCGCGGCCGGCGCGGTGGATCACGACGCCTTGGTGCGGCAGGCCGAGCGCCTCTTCGGCCACCTGCCCGCGCGGTCGCAATGCGACGCCCCCGGCGCGGCCTATCGCGGCGGCGAATGGCGCCAGGTCAAGCCGCTGGAGCAGGCCCACATGGCGCTGGCCTTCGAGCAGCCGGGCTACCGCGACGCCGAGATCTACGCCGCGCAGATCTTCTCGGGGGCGCTGGGCGGCGGCATGTCGTCCCGGCTCTTCCAGGAGGCGCGCGAGAAGCGGGGCCTGTGCTACACGATCTTCTCGCAGGTGGGCGCCTATTCCGACACGGGCCTGCTGACGATCTACGCCGGGACGGGGGCGGAGGACGTCGGCGCGCTCGCGGAGCTGACGGTGGAGGAGCTGCGCCGCGCCGCCGGCGACATGGACGAGACCGAGCTGGCCCGCGCCCGCGCGCAGATGAAGGCGGGCCTCCTGATGGGCCTCGAGAGCCCGTCGGCCCGCGCCGAGCGCCTCGCCCGCGTGGTCGCCATCTGGGACAGGGTGCCTCCCATCGAGGAGACGATCCGCCGGATCGACGCGGTGGACGTGACCGCCGTGCGCGCGCATGCCGAGCGCCTGCTGGGCACCGCGCCGTCGCTCGCGCTCTACGGTCCCGTGGAGGGCGCGCCCTCGGTGGATGCGCTGGCCGGGCGCCTGGCCGCGTGAGGCGATCCGCGTCGCGTCCGGCGGTGCGGCAGCGGGGCTCGTAGGCGCCGTGCTCGCCCGTTTCCGCCGTCCGAGGATCGAGACGGACCGCATGGTCCTGCGCCTGCCCGAGCACGGCGACTACCGGGCCTGGGTCGACCTGAGGCGGGAGAGCGCGCCCTTCCTGCGCCCGTGGGAGCCGGAATGGGCCCCCGATCACCTCTCCCGGCGCTCCTTCACCAACCGCGTGCAATGGGCTCAGCGGGCCCACTCCCGGGGATCGGCGCTCGCGCTGTTCCTCGTCCGCAAGTCCGACGCCGCCCTGATCGGCGCGATCACGCTCGACAGCATTCGCCGTGGGCCGGCCCAGGCCGGGACGCTCGGATACTGGACGGGGGCGCCCCACGCGCGGCAGGGCTACATGCGGGAGGCCATCGTCGCGCTCGTCCACCACGCCTTCCGCCGCCTCGACCTGAGCCGCCTGGAGGCGGCCTGCCTCGAGGAGAACGCCGCCTCGCGCGGGCTGCTGGAGCGGTCGGGGTTCAAGTACGAGGGCGTCGCACAAGCCTACCTTCAGATCAACGGCCGCTGGCGCAACCACGTCCTCTACGCCCAGCTCCGCTCCGACCGGCGGGGCCGGGTCGGGGTCGCCCGCGCGACGGGGATGGATTGAGGCGGACGCGGGGGAGGAGTGCTTCCCGAAGCCGAATGCCGACCGAGGGGCCGCAATCTATTCCTCCCACTCGTCGGCAGCGTCGCGGGGCGGGTCCCCACGATAGCCTCGCGGTAGATCCGGGGGTGTCCCCCACGAGAGGGTGCGTTCGGGCGGCGGATCGAGTTACTGCGAGGCAGCAGCGACGCCACGCCGACATCGATGGTCCATCGGGAGGACACTCAGGAATTCCAGGTATCGGGATCCGCGGTAGAAAAGGTGCCCGATCGACAAGTACCCCCTGCCATGTTCCGCCACTGGGCCCGCGAAGGCCTGCGAGTTTCATACCGCGAGGGTCGCGGGAACTGACACCGTTCTCTCAGTTCCGGTGAGCGTCATGGGCGTCGCGATCCGGATCTCGCAAGGGTCCATGCCCTATATCGGGAACGTGAGGTCCAGAGCCCGGGTGTGGCCGAGGGCTGTAGCGTCGTTCCGGCAGCCTCACCCCGGGCGCCGTCAGACCCCCTCCGACCCGAGCCGCCCGACCGCCTGCGCTCCCGCCGGGCGCGCGCCTGCGGGCCGATCCCCCTCGCCGTGGCGGCGCCTCCCTGCTGAGGTCGGCCGGTGCGTCCACTCGGGCCCTCGCCCGCTGCGCCCCGCGCCTTACCTCCCCGGCCAGGAGGGACCGCTCATGATCCGCATCCTCGCCGCGCTGCTGCCCGCCGCCCTTCTCGCCGTCTCCGCGGCCCCCGCCGCGGCGCAGACCGCAGGGCAGGACCGCCGCCCGAGCCACTGCATCGCCATCGCCGAGGCGCCCGGGCTCCAATACGTCCACCGCGCCTCCTTCCGCGCGCCCCTACCCGACGAGTGGACGGTCCGGCTGAACTACGTCGACCACGCCATGTTCCTGCTTGAGACGGCCGGGGGTCTCACCGCCGTGACCGACTTCAACGGCCGCCTGGGGACGACGGACCACGTTCCCGACGTCGTCACGATGAACCGGGCCCACATCACCCACTGGACACCCGACCCGGACCCGCGAATCCCCCACGTCCTGCCCGGCTGGTCCGAGCGCGTGGGCGAGCCCGCGGGCCACCATCTCGACCTGGGCGAGATGCTGGTGCGGTCCGTCTCCACCGACATCCGCTCCGGCTTCCGCGGGGTGGAGCCCAACGGCAACTCCATCTTCGTCTTCGAGGTGGGCGGCCTGTGCATCGGCCATCTGGGGCATCTTCATCACGTCCCCGACGACGCGCAGTTCGCGGCGTTGGGCCGCCTCGACGTGGTGATGGCCCCGGTCGACGGCGGGCTCACCCTCACCCTGCCCGAGATGATCGCCACGCTGACGCGCCTGCGCTCCTCGGTGGTGATCCCGATGCACTGGTTCGGCCGCGCGACGCTGGAAGACTTCCTCGTCGGCATGTCCTCCGAGTTCGCGATCGACCGCCGCGCGGAGAGCTTCCTCGAGGTCTCGCTCAACACCCTTCCGCGGGAGCCCACGGTGATCGTGCTGAACCCGCGCTTCCTCCGGGACGAGGAATGAACGCGCCGTTCCGCCCTGCCACGGACGCTCTCGCCACGGCCCTGCGGGCGCGCCTGCCGGATGCCGTGAGGGAGATGGAGCCGCGCTACCTCGAGGAGCCGCGGGGGCGCTGGACGGGGCGGGGCGGACTGCTTCTCGCGCCGTCGAGCACCGAGGAGGTGGCCGCGATCGTCTCCGCCGCGGCCGAGCACCGCGTCGCGGTGATCCCCTACGGCGGGGGCACCGGCCTCGTCGGCGGGCAGGTGAGCACCGACCTGCCCGAGCCGGTCGTCCTCTCGCTGGAGCGCATGGCCGCGATCCGCGACGTCGACCCGGTCGAGAACGCGATGACCGTGGAGGCGGGCGCCGTGCTCCAGACGGTGCGCGAGGCGGCGGAGGCGGCCGACCGGCTGTTCCCTCTGTCCATCGCCTCGCAGGGGACGGCGCGCATCGGCGGCATCCTCTCGGCCAATGCGGGCGGGGTGAACGTGCTGCGCTATGGGAACGCCCGCGACCTCTGCCTCGGCATCGAGGCGGTGCTGCCCGACGGCTCGGTGCTGCGGGGCCTCTCCCCCCTCCGCAAGAACAACACGGGCTACGATCTGCGCCATCTGCTCATCGGCGCGGAGGGCACGCTCGGCGTGATCACGGCGGCCACGCTGCGCCTGTCCCCGCGCCCGCGCGACGAGGCGGCGGCGCTCCTCGTCGTCCCCCACCCGCAGGCCGCGCTCGACCTGCTCGCGCTCGCGCGCGGGCGGCTCGGCGAGGGGGTGCAGGCCTTCGAGCTGATCGGCCGCACGGGGCTCGACTTCCTCGCGGCGGAGATGCCCGAGCTTCGGCAGCCCTTCGCGGAGCGGCCGGGCTGGTCCGTCCTGGTCGAACTCGGGCTCTCGGCGGGCGATGCCGGGGCGGCGCTCGAGGGTCTGTTCGAGGCGGCGGCCGAGGCACGGCTGGTGGAGGACGGCGTGATCGCCCGCTCCGAGGCCCAGCGCGCCGAGCTCTGGCACGTGCGGGAGAGCATCCCGGAGGCCAACCGCCGCATCGGCGCCGTCAGCAGCCACGACATCTCGGTTCCCACCGCGGCGATCGCGGAGTTCATCCGCCGCGGCGAGGAGGCGGTCGCCGAGGTGGGCGCGTTCCGCATCAACTGCTTCGGGCACGTCGGCGACGGGAACCTGCATTACAATGTGTTCCCGATGCCCGGCAGGAGCGCCGCGGAACACGAGGGCGAACGCGACGCCGTGAAGCGCGCGGTGCACGACACGGTGCACGCGATGGGCGGCTCCGTCTCGGCGGAGCACGGCGTCGGCCGCTTCAAGGTCGGCGACCTCGAGCGCTACGCGGACCCGGCGAAGCTCGCGGCGATGCGGGCGATCAAGACGGCGCTCGATCCCGCGGGAATCATGAATCCCGGCGCCGTGCTGCGCCTCGGGGGGTGACGGGAGCACGGCAGGAGGCCGGAACGCTGTCATCCCGCGCCGTCCGACCGGAGATGGCGGAGGTCCATGGGCGCACCGGAATGGTCGCCAGGGCAGGGCGCCGAAGTCCGAACGCGTCGAAGCGGTTTGGGAGGTGACCCTCCCCCGGAGTGCCCGCCCTGTGGGGGAAACAGGGCGGGCTTGGCCGCGGGGGAGCGGCCGGTCGAGCCTGCGGCCTTGACTGCCGCAGTCCCTGGTCGATGGCCCCGGGAGACGACCACCGCAGACCTTGTGTCCCCCGAGGCGTTAAGGAGAAGTTACCTCCGGACGGTTCCCCTCCATTTCGGAAAGAAAAAGGTGCCGCCGGGGAAATCGTCTGCCCCCTCAGGCCGATAAAGGTCTACGGTTCAAACGATTGTCCCGGGCATGCACCGCATCCTCGCCGCAGGCTCTCGAGGTGCCCGGACCGGATCCCCTCGGGCGTCGCGCCGGATCGCCGCGATGCCCTCACCTGCAAGGCCCGACGTCGCACCGGAGCGCAGGTACGGCCTCCTCTCCACACCCCGGAACGGCCCCATCGCCGCGCAGGCATCTCCGTCCGCGCCCGATCGATCCGTCAGAGCGGATAATGGCGGCGCAGCGCGTCGGCGTCCTGGCCCTGCAAGCGGATGACGGAGTTGCTGTCCTCCGCGAAGATCGACCCTCGGGTCCCCGGCCCGGCGACGTCGGTCATCAGCCCGAGGGCCTGCACGATCTCCTCGAGGAGGAGCGAGCCGATCTCGTCGGGCGGGGCCTCGTCCGACACGGCGACCGAGGCCTCCCGCACGTCGCCCCCCCTGGCCCGCAGGGCGACCCGGGCGAGCGGAAGCACGGCGCCGTCGAGGGTCGGCTCGCCGGTGCCCTCGATCACCGCGCCGGCCTGCGCGTCCACCACGTGCACGGAGATGTCCGGCGTTCCGTCCTCCGCGGGGGCGAGGCGGATGCCGGCCCCGCTCGCGTTGACCTGCGCGATGGCCTCCGCGACGCCGTCCTCGAAGAGCGCGCGGCGCGCGTCGTCCATCCCCTCGGGCAGGGTGGCGAGGCCCACGGTGACGCCGCCCCGCTTCTCCTCGGGCCAGCGGAGGAACGGCTTGCGGCATTCCCCGCCGGGCGGGGCGGCGCAGGCGACCGCGCGGTAGAACTCCTCGTCCGTCAGCGGGCGGAGGACGTGGACGAACTCCTGCGCCGCGGAGTTCGAGGCGAGCAGCGCGAGTGCCAGGGCGGGGCCGGGGAGGAGGCGGAAGGGTACGTGCATCGGCCCCCAGCCTTGCCCGCCGGCGCGGAGCCGTTCAAGCGTCGGTGTGATCCGAAGTGATGCGGGAGCGCCGAGAGGCGACCGTCGTCCCGGTCCGGACCTCCCAGCCGATGACGCCGGAATCGACCGGGCGTCGAGGACATGGCGTTACCGGAAGGTGTGGTCGAGCCGCCTCGCCACGAGGCGCCACTTCGACGGCGACCATCCTTCTGATCGGAGGGGGGATGAGGGGATTTCCGTGCAGAGAGGTTGCGTGGGCACGGAAACGGCGGGCGCGGGCGGCATGCGGTCGAGGAAGTCCCGCTCCGGCCGACCCGGTCGGTGAACCCTAGCACCCCTATGCATGACGCCGCCTCACATCTCCTGCCCGGCGTTGAGTCAGGAGCGCCGGAGGGCGCGGGGTCAGACACACTCGCGCTTGGTGGGGTTCACTGATGGAGCGGGCCTCCTTCCGGCCGGAGCGTCTCTCGATGGCACCCGACCTGCGAACCGTGCCCGTGCCCCCGCGGCTCAGAGCACCCGGCCGGCCACGCCGCGCAGGCGTTCGACCATCGCAGGGTCCCTCGCGTCGGGGGCCGTCATCACAGCGTGCTCCAACGCCCGGTCGCAGCCTTCGGCACAGGGACCGCCGAGGAGCGACGGCAGCGCGGCGATCATGTCGCGGGCGGCGTCCACGTTCGCGTGCAGCGTGGCGACGATGTCGGCGATGTCGACCTCGCCATGGTCGGGGTGCCAGCTGTCGTAGTCCGTCACCATCGCCACGGAGGCGTAGTGCAGCTCCGCCTCCCGCGCGAGCTTGGCTTCGGGCATTCCCGTCATGCCGATCACGTCGCAGCCCCAGACTTCCCGGTAGAGGCGGGATTCGGCCAGCGTCGAGAACTGGGGCCCCTCCATGGCGAGGTAGGTGCCCCCCTCGTGCGCGGTCGCTCCCGTCCGGCGCGCGGCCTCCGCGCAGGCCGAGCCGAGCGCGGCGCAGACGGGATGCGCCGCCGAGACGTGGGCGACGAGGCCGAGTCCGAAGAAGCTCTTCTCGCGGGCGAAGGTGCGGTCGATGTACTGGTCCACGACCACGAGGTGCCCCGGGGCCATCTCCTCGCGGAAAGAGCCGACCGCGGAGACCGAGACGAGATGGGTGACCCCCGCGGCCTTCATCGCGGCGACGTTGGCCCGGTAGGGGACGGAGCCCGGGCTGTGGACGTGCCCGCGCCCGTGGCGGGGCAGGAACACGACCGGGAGGTCGCCGATCCGCGCGTGGAGGAGGGCGTCCGACGGAGCGCCCCAGGGCGTCTCGGCGGGGCGCCACGCGGCGTCCTCGAGGCCGGGGACGTCGTAGAGGCCCGAGCCGCCGATGACCCCCATTTTCACACCTTCCATCGCCCCTCATCCCGTTTTGTACGAATTGGGTCCCCCCCGTGGGTGCCTCCGCCATGCGCGGGATGCAACGCTGCCATGACCGGGGCGGGGGTTCGCTGCCGGGCGGCGGGCTGCTAGGCGCGGCGGGATCCTGAAAAGAGTGCAACTCCGTGACCAGATCCGCCCTGGCCGCCCTCGCGCGTGCCCGCCCGTCCGATCCGCCCTCCCTCGCCGCTTGGCTCTCCCCGACCGTCCCGCTCAACGCCGGGCGCGTCCGGGTGGAACTGCTCGCGGGGCTGACCGTCGCCCTCGCGCTGGTGCCCGAGGCGGTGGCCTTCGCCTTCGTCGCCGGCGTCCACCCGCTCGTGGGGCTCTACGCAGCCGTGATCGTGGGCCTCGTGACGGCACTGATCGGCGGGCGGCCCGGGATGATCTCGGGCGCGACCGGGGCGCTCGCCGTGGTGATGGTCTCCCTCGTGGCGCAGCACGGCGTCGAGTACCTCTTCGCGGCGGTCGTGCTGATGGGCATCATCCAGATCGCCGCCGGCCTGCTCCGCTGGGGCAAGTTCATCCGGCTGGTGCCGCACCCGGTGATGCTGGGCTTCGTCAACGGCCTCGCGATCGTCATCTTCCTCGCCCAGCTCACCCAGTTCCGCGACCCGGAGGGCGGCTGGCTCCCGCCCGCGGAGATCGGCCTGATGCTGGGGCTCGTGGGGCTCACGATGGGGGTCATCTGGCTCCTGCCGCGCCTCACCACGGCCGTGCCCGCCCCGCTCGCCGGGATCGGCGTGGTGGCCATGCTCGTGATCGGGCTCGGGCTAGAGACGCCGACGGTGGGCGACATGGCGGCCATCGCGGGCGGGCTGCCGTCGTTCCACGTGCCGATGGTGCCGCTCACCTGGGAGACGCTGCAGATCGTCCTGCCCTACGCGCTCATCCTCGCGGCCATCGGCCTCATCGAGAGCCTGCTGACGCTCAACCTCGTCGGCGACACCACCGGGCAGCGGGGCGGCGCGAGCCAGGAATGCATCGCCCAGGGCGGGGCCAACCTCCTGACCGGGTTCTTCGGCGGCATGGGCGGCTGCGCGATGATCGGCCAGTCGATGATCAACGTGAAATCGGGCGGCCGGACGCGCATCTCGGGGATCGCGGCGGCGCTGTTCCTGCTCGCCTTCATCCTCGTCGCCTCGCCCCTGATCGAGGCCGTCCCGCTCGCCGCCCTCGTGGGCGTGATGTTCATGGTCGTGATCGGCACCTTCGCCTGGAACTCCCTGCGGATCATGCGGCGCGTGCCGCGCACCGACGCCGTGGTGATCGTTCTGGTCACCGCCGTGACGGTCGCGACCGACCTCGCCATGGCGGTGATCGTGGGCGTGATCGTCTCGGCGCTGGCCT
>CAZWWR010000055.1:3646-16693 GCA_964637265.1 uncultured Jannaschia sp. | reverse complement strand
GGCCACGCCGGAGGCCGCCCCGACGAGGCCCGCCCCGGCCACGGCCAGTACGACATGCGTGGGCGCGAGCTGCGAAGCCGCCCCGTCCGGGGGCGCGAGCCCGTCGAGCGCCGTCGTGATCGCCGCGCTGACCCGGACGTTGACCCAGGGCTCCGCAGCGAGCGCCAGCAGGACGGCCGCGACGGACCCCGCCAGGGCGATCGCGAGGCCCTGCATTGCGGGCACCAGGCCGACCTCCAACCTCGTGCAGCCCAGGAGGCGCATGATCGAGAGCTCGCGGGCCTTCTCGATCACGCCGGCCGTCAGGTGCAGCGCCAGCGTCAGGGTGAAGCCGCCGACCGAGAGGAGGGTGATCGCGAGGAACAGCCAGGCCAAGACCGTCTCGATCAGGAGCACGCGCTCGACCTCGGAGGCCCGGGTCTCGACGACGAGGCCCGCCTCCAGTATGCGGTCGCGCAGGGTGGGCACGTCCCGCACGTCAGCCGCGAAGAGCCGCATGTTGGAAACCGCGCGTTCCGCCGGCGGGACCGCGAGGGGCACCGCGTCGCCGGCCCCGGCGCCCAGCGGTCCCGGCGCGTCTCCCTGCTTCCAGGCCTCGATCTGCCATTCGAGGCCGGCATCGACGAGGATCTCGTCGGATTGGAGCCGCCCGGCCGGGATGATCCCGATCACGTCCAGGCTGTGGCGCAGTCCCTCGCGGCCCTCGGCGACGTTCCGGCGGAGCTCGATCGTCAGCCTGTCGCCCACGCCGACGCCGGCCTCCCGCGCCGTCCTTGCGCTCAGGATGGCCTCATTCGGCCCGACCGGCACTTGAAGCCCCTCGAGATACGGATCGCCGGCCGCGGTGGGGATCAGCCGCGCCTCGACCGCGCGCCGCGACTCCGGCCCGCGGATGCGGGCCTCGGAGGCGAGGTAGAGCGCCCGGGGCAGCAGGAAGGCCACCGCCGCGTCCTGCCGCAACGCCGCGATCAGCTCGGGCGGGACCGGCGCGTCGCGCACGACCCGGACCTCGCGCACGCGCGGGTCGGCCCGCAGCGTCTCGAACAGGTTCTCCACGAGCCCGGCCTTCAGTCCGAAGAGCAACAACAGCGGGATCAGCGCCGTGCAGACGGCGACCGCGAGGCACGCCGTCGATCGCCAGCCATGGACGAGGTCACGCAGCGCCAGCCCCGTCATGAGACCCAGACGTGGGAGGGCCGGGAGGCCGGTCATGACGCGTCCTCCGGCTCGAGCGTGGCGACCCGTGCGCCCGCCTCCCGGGTCTCGACGATGCGCGCCACCCGGTAGCCATGCGCGCGCAGCAGCGTCTCGTCATGGCTCGCCAACACGACCGCCGCCCCCGCCGCTGCGGCGCAGGCCTCGATCTGGCGCATCACGTCCGCGCTCGTCGAAGGGTCGAGCGCCCCGGTGGGCTCGTCCCCAATAATGAGGTCCGATCCCGCCGCGAGGGCGCGGAGTACCGCCGCACGCTGCCTCTGGCCGCCCGACAGGACCCCCGGCGCGCGTCGGAGAAGCGGCCCGCCCAGACCGATGCGATCCGCCAGGCGCTTGATCTCAGGCGCGTCCAGCCCCTGGCCACCCGCGTCGCGCGCCAGCCGGGCAGCCAGCCGGGCGTTGCCCATCACGTCAAGATAGGGCAGAAGTCCGCCGTCCTGTGGCACGAAGCCCACCCGCGACGCCCTGACCGGCGTGAGCCGTGCCCCGTCCCGCGCCCGCAGGAGCTGCGCGAGTTCGTGTGGCGGCTCGGCCGCATTGGCGTCACGCCGAGCGAGCTGGAAGGCTCCTATCCTCGTCGGCCACGACATCAGGCCCAGGATCTCCAGCAGCGTTGACTTCCCGCTTCCGCTCGGCCCGACCAGACCGAGCCGGGCCCCCCGCTCAAGCCGCAGGGCCCGGACGCGCAACAGGTAGCGGCCGCCACCCTTCCCACCGCGATCCATTTCCACGTCTTCTAGCTCGAGGAGTGGCGCCGCGGCGTGCCGTTCGGCGGACGCGCGCGTTCCGGCGTCGGGCTGGTGGAACATCAGGGCAGGTTCACCAGGCGGATCGGCGTCGCCTGCTGGCCCGGATCGCCGGATCCGAAGTCCTGCCAGATCTCGACATTGGTGAAGATGTCCGCGTAGACTCGCTGTTTCGAGACGATCCGCTCGATGAACTGCCGGCGCTTGGGCTCGCTCTCGGCCTCCCAGAACTCGCGGTCGAGCCGGAGCACTTCGGAGCGGTAGGGGAGCCGCGACAGGAAGTCGGGCAGTAGCGACCGGATCATGTCCCTGTCGTCCACGACAGGCGCCGCGTTCGGGTCGGTCGAGGTCTGCGCGGCGAGTAGCTGCAGACGGTCGAAGAACTCCGAGGGCGAGCCGCCCTCGTTGTAGGCGGAGACGATGGCATCGAGCTGCCGGTCGAGCGTCGAGAGCTGGTTGCGCGTGAGGAAGACCTTCACTTCCAGCGACGTGGTCTCCGGGTCCGAAAGATCGCGGTCGGCGGCCCAGCCAGACAGGAAGGCCGGCGCGTCGCCCCCGTCCACCGTTGCGAGGCTCTCGAGCTGGGCGCGGAAGATCTCGCCGGCGATGGCGGCCGCGATCTGTCCCTCCGGATCCTGCGGCGCGCCGCCCGTCTCGAGCCCCTCGAGGCTGGGATCGGTGTCGGGGTCGGCGGCCTGCCCGGAATTCGCCCGCAGCAGCGAGCGCACGAGCTGGCGCGTCATCGTGTCGAGCGCGGAGGCGAAGGCCTCGTCCGCCTCCGCATCCACGCGGATGTATTTCGGCAGCGTCGGGTCCCCCGTCCCCGACAGGGTGCGATACTGCCGCTCCGCCCGCGCAACGTCCTCGGTCCGGCGGCCCAGCGGCGTGTCGAGATGGATCGGGATGATCGCCACGTTCGCGGCCCGCGCCGACTCCACGAGGCTCTCGGGCGTCAGCGCCGGCTCGGCGGCGCGCGGGTCGGCGCCCTCGCGCGCCGAGGCATCGGTGACGTAGACGATGAGGCGGGCGTTGAAGGGCGTCCAGTCCATTCCGTCGATGGCCGCCTTGATCCCCGCGAAGCCGTCTTCGGCGAACCCCTCCGTGGGAACGTCGGATGCCGCCATGGAGCGCGCGTTGACCAGGACCTGCTCGGCCGGCGCCTCGACGTCGAGGGGTTGGAAGACCCTCGTGACGTAGCCGATTCCCTCCGGATTGATGTCCGTGTTGTCGCGGAATCCGACGAGACCGAAGGAGACGAGCTCGGAGGTCTCGAGCTGTCCGAAGGCCCGGTAGAACGCCTCGACGGTCTCGTAGGTGCGGTCGATGAAAGGCTGCATCGAGGTCGTCGTGTCGAGCACGAACACCACGCCCAGCCGGAGGGGCCCGCCGCGCGCCGCGCTCTCCTCCGCCGACTGGGTGAAGCCGCGCTCGTCACGCTCGGGCAGGTCCTCCGCCTCGGCTGGAACGGCTGCGACCTGCAGCAGCACCGTGTCGTAGCGGTTGTCGAAGCTCTCCTCACGCCAGTCGAGGATGGGCAAGATGTAGGGATCGTTGGCGAACGTGACCGCCGTCTCAGGCTCCATAGCCACGAGGGAGGAATCCCACTGCGCGACATGGGAGGGGTCCTCGGCGAGGCGGGCGCGTTCCTCCGCGAGGCGGTCGTAGATCTCGGCGGCGTCCTGCTCGTAAAACGGGCTCGTCACCATGTCGGCGAGCCGGATGTCGTCGTTGAAGAACAGCACCGGGCTGCGGCGGCCGGCCGGCGCGAACTGCATGACGAGCATCGTCGACCAGTCCAGCGTCCGGTCGGCTAGGATCCAGCCGCTGCCGCTGCCGTCGAGTGCCTGGGAGACCTCGACCCAGGGCTGGCCGGCGACCTCAGTGCGGTCGAACACGTAGAGGACGGAGAACACCGGGAGCGGCCTGCCGCCATCGGCCCGACCTGCGGCATCCGTAAGTTCGGCCCCCGGAAGGGTGATTACGCGCTGCGACTGCGATGGCGCCTCCGCGACCGCGAGCGGCATGCGCCCGGCCTCGGGTGTCGCGGACCCGGTCTCAGGCTCCGCATCGGCGACTTCGGGCGCGTCACCGGGCACCGGCTCCGCCGAGCCATCGGCGTCCGGCTCGATATCTTCGGGCGCGGCGGCGACCGGCGGCTCAGATCCGGGGGGCGTCGTCTCAGGCGCCGTTGCGGTCGGCGGCTCGACCGCCTCCGACGGCGCGGTGGAGGGCGCGGCCTCGATCGCCGCGACACGTTCGCCGATCTCGGCCTCGTAGCGGTCGAGCGCGGCGCTCGCCTCCTCGATCGCGCGACGCAACGCATCGACTTGGCCGGAGCCGCCATCCGCGGCCGAGCAGTCGATGACAGGACGGCCCTCATCAAACCCTTCCGGAAGCTCGGGCGCAACCGGCGCTTCGGTCAGGGTCGCCCTGACCGCCTCCGGCAGCGCCGCGCTCTCGAACTCCGCGAAGTTCGCCCTGGCAACGAGACGACCGCGCCGGAGATCGATTTCCTGATAGAGTTGTGCCGCCTCGATCTCGAAACTGGCGACCTCGGGCGCGCAGTCCTGAGCCGTGGCCGTCGTGGCGAAAGTGGACAAAATAACACAGATAATAAGATACTTAATCGCCATCGATATATCGCTACTTGTCAAATGCTCCGCCACGACCAAACCCAACGCCCCTTCGTGGGTCAACGATTTTCCTCGTTGAACTCGAATTTACACGCTCAGGTTGATTCGTCTGCCTGATCCCGAGGCCGCCGATCAGGCTTTCACCAGAAGAGGCCGGCGAGCTCTTCCAGGGTACGGCGCCCCCCGGGTCCGACGAGCATCCGCGCCGCCTCGAGCGAGACGAACGCGGCGCCGAGCATTCCGAACACCCAAGCCAGGATCTGTCCGATTCGGCCGGTCCACAGGGCGGCCAAAGGCTCCGCGCCCCGGCCGCGCGCGCGTTCGGCCAAGGCGAGATCGGCGCGCAGAAAGGCGTAGCGGAGCACGAGCCCGAGGCCGATCAGGTAGACCGCCGCAAGCGCTGCGAAGACCACCCTACGCCAATCTCTCGGAGCGAGCGCCCCCGACAAGTCTCGCAACGCGTCGTAGAGCGCGTAGGGCATGAGCCAGTCGATCATGCCGGACCGTCAATCCCGATCATCGGGAATCTCAGACGGCGGCGCGTCGTCGGGCATGTCATGAGGCGCCGCGTCGGCGGTCCGGTCAACTGCTGATGGCGGCTCGATGCCCTCGACGGGCGCCTTGACGTACTCCGAGATCTGTCGTTCCAGCTCGCGAACGTTGGGATGGTCGCGAGGCACGCCCCTGTCCAAAATGTCTCTGATGCTCTGCTGAAGCCGAGTAAGGTTTTCGGCGCGCCGGATGATCTCTTCAGGGTTATTGGGGCGGTACTTCTCGATGAAGTCGAGGGAGTCTTGAAGGTTCGCCGCCAAGGCTTTCTCGCCGCGGCTTAGAGCAGTGGCGATACGATTGGGCAGGGCGTTGATTTGGACGTTTTCGTCCTCTTTGTCCGCGAAGTCCTCCGGCGGTCGTACCTCGACGATGACGCCATGCAAGACGAACGGACCGATTTCCCCATCGCCAAGCCGGTCGGGGTCAAGCGCCACCTCTAGCTCGTGCGTGAACTCCGCGTAGTCGTGAATCCGGACGAGGCGGCCCTTAAGGATGGCTTGCTTGCGTAGTGGCGCAATGAGGGTCCGGTCCAGGTCAATCCCACCCTCGGCAATGCGCGCTGCATCGCGAATGCTGTACTCGACTTCGAGCTTGACCCGGAACTTCTGCCGCCCCGTCGCCGAGCCAACGGTAAACTCCGACTCCATCTCGCGTCGACCCATGTCGACAACGCGAAATTCCTTGAATGCGCCGAAGGTCCGCTCGCCCAAGGTCAATCGAGGGCGGCGGCCCAGTGCCCGCAGCTCGCCCGACCGCCGCTCGCCGAACACCTCGCGCTCGGCATGCGGCGGGGGCAGCGAAGCGTGCCGATCGTAAAGTTCCATGCCCGTCCCTGTCCTTCTTCCGTACCTGCCTACGCGCGGCCCTCGATCTCGGCCAACTCCGTCCCGGTGAGATGGGCGTGACATCCATCGGTTACGTAGCCCCCGGCACGTGGCGCCCTCAGTTCGAGCGCTGCATGGACCCGCGCAGCGAACACGACGAACGGATCGGGTCCGTCCCCGCCTAGCCCGCGCCGACTCTCTGCATGCCGCCGCCGGGCCAACTCTGCGAAGACGTGCTCGAGATGGCGGGGCGGCAGGTAGGGCGACCCGGCGACGGGCGTAGCCACGCCCGCGCGGACGAAACCCCGGACGATGCGCTCCACGAGCCAGTCGTCCCATCGGCTGATCGGCCCGACGAGATCGGCCAAGGAAAGCCGCCAACCGGCTTCGTCGCGATGAATGGGCATATCGGCGAAGATCGTCATGAGCGCGTAGATCGGGACCTGACGCGCGCGGCGCTTGCGCTCGTCGGGCGTCTTCTCGTCGATCCAGTCGCCGAGCGCCGCGAGGAAGCGCGCCCCGGGAAGCGATCCGCCCGCGTCCCAGGAGGCCGCCACGCCCTCCTCTGACGCGGCAACGTCCTCCTCGGACGTCCGGTCCGGATCCGAGGCGCCATCCGCCTTTTCGCCTTCGACGAGTGATCCATTTTCCGACGCCGCAGGGGATGCGTCTAGCTTCAGCGCGCTGTCCTCCGGCCCAGCTTCAGCACCCACCTCCCCGGCTTCGGCGACCCCAAGCTTGACCCCTCGAAACAGGAAGCTACTGGAAGCGATCCTGTTCAGGCGTGGATCGACGAAGGCATTGCGACCGATGATCTTGAGCACCTCTACGGCGACCTCGGCACGTTGCAGTCCGATCGGGCCGAGCGCCATCCTCAACGCCCGCGCCCTATGGATGCGACCGCCGCGGGCCATCCCGACAAGGAGGTCCCGGATCGGGACGACGTTTCGGTCCTCGACGAGGGCGCTCGCGAGCAGGCAGGTCGCCGTGTACTCGCGAGCCGGGTTGTGGGACTCAATCCAGCGCGGGCGGACGAGCGGAAGAACCTGGTCGAGGCGCACCTGAGCGACCTCGCACAGCGACGCCGCGACCCGGACCCCGAGCCGGGCCCCCTTCTGGTCCAGTAGGCTGTCGATCCACTTCAGAACTGCCTCCCGCACGTCGGGACGCTCCGTCCAGACATGCTCGATCAGCGCCGGGCCGCGCTCGGGGTCGGCGAAGCGCATCACCTCCCGCTCGAGGCCGGTCGCAGGATCGGTCGCGCGCGCGAGACCGGCCCCCACGGCGGCGAGCGCCTGGCTGCGCGACCGCGCGCCCAGGCGCTCCCCTTCGGCCATGCCATCCTTCGTCCGAACCTCGGCAGGTTCCCCCTCGCGCTCGGGAGGTCGCATTGTCGCGTGGAGATCCTCCGCCATCGACCAGACCGGCTCGATCGGCTCGTCGGGTAGCATGGCGATGCTGAGGGCGAGCGCCTGATCGCGCAGGTCGGGGGCGGCATCGTACCAAGCGGTGACCGCCGCCTCACCGACCAGGTCGCGTTCGCCCCCTCGGCTCGCCCCCTCGTTCCCGCCGGCCAGCATGCCGCGAAGGATGTCCTCGACCGTGGGAACGGGCTCGCCGGCACAGGCATGGGCGAACTGCCTTATGCGCGCCACAAACTTGCGTTCCGATCGGAAGGCCGTCACGTCGCTTGCGAAGACCTGCTGCTTGGGTTGGATTACCGCGCACCAGTCGAGCGGCGGCTCATCGGGATCCGTCGTGCAGAAGGTAATGCGCTTGCCGAGGCGGCGAGCTTTCGTGATCTCCGCGAAAACGAATGCTGAACCGCGTTCCGAACCGCGTTGTCTGAGCACATGAGGCGTCAGCATCGCGATCACCCCGCAGCATTCCTCTAGCTTGGTCTGCAGCATGGGAGTAAAACTTCCATCCTCCAGATACAGGTCCCACCAGACGCGGACACCCTGCTTCTCGATCCAGTCCACAAGCGGTGCGACCTCTTCTTCGTCCGCATGCGCGTAGGACAGGAAGACGAAGCCCCCGGCTGTCGCGGTGTCCTGTGTGGTCTTGGAAGTTCCGTCGGCCATGAGCGAAAAGGACCGGCTGGCAAGCGTGGCGTCAAGCACCCGGTGGCCACTCGACCGAAACGACGCCGCGGATGCCGCCGTGCAGCGCCTGTGAGAGGGCGGATCCAAATGGGATCATCCCGACGTTCCCGCGGGCGGGCGGCGGATTACGACGCGCCGAGTCAGATCGAACGCCATCGGGACCGGCGGTCGCGCCGCGGCAGCCTGAGCACCCGTCGGAAGGGACTTAGGCACTTGCCGCACATGAGACCCCCATACTCGGCGACGTCCCTGCGGGGGTGGAATGCTCGGCCAAGTCATCCGGATGGGCGATACGAGCAAATTGCTGCGCGCGCGGGAAGCAGATGACGCCTTTCGTTCCGATCGCGGATTCGAGCGGCCGGCGAGGGAGTGTCAGGAGTTCTGTGTATCCGGCGGCCGGTCCGGTTACGTGATGGCCGTTCTCAGCCCCTGACGGGGGAGAAGCGATCCTCGAACAGTATGGCGAACTGGTTGACCGCTGTCAGCCACCCTCTGACCGTCCGCGACGTGTTTTCGTGGGCGCGGATGGCGAGGTAGATCAGCTTCTCGGCTGCCTGCTCGGAGGGGAAAGACCCCCTCGTCTTGATGGCCTTGCGGATCACGCGGTTCAGGCTCTCGATAGCGTTCGTGGTGTAGATCACGCGCCTGATCTCCGGGCTGAACGCGAAGAAGGGCGTGACCTCCTGCCAAGCCCGCCGCCATGCCTGCGCGATGGATGGATACTGGCTGCCCCACTGAGCGTCGAAGGCCTCGAGGGCGTCCCAGGCCGCTTCGGCGTCAGGGGCGCCGTAGACGGCCTTCAGGCTGGCGGCGACCGACTTGCGGTCCTTCCAAGAGCAGAACGCCAGCGAGTGGCGCACGAGATGGACGATGCAGGTCTGCACGGTGGTCTGCGAAAAGGCCGCCGTGATCGCTTCCGGGAAGCCCTTCAGCCCGTCGACGACCGCGATCAGGATGTCGGCGACGCCGCGGTTCCTGAGCTCGTTCATGATCCCCAGCCAGAACTTCGCCCCCTCGTTCTCGGCGATCCAGAGACCCAGCACTTCACGTTGCCCCTCGGCGGTGATCCCGAGCGCCAGATAGACCGCCTTGTTCTTGACGATCCGGCTGTCCTTGTCGCGGATCTTCACCCGTAGCGCGTCGAAGATCACCACGGGGTAGACCGCGTCCAGCGCCCGCGAGCGCCATTCCTTCACCTCGTCGAGGACGGCATCGGTGACGCGGGAGATCAGGTCCGGCGAGACTTCCAGCCCGTAGAGTTCCTCCAGGTGCCCGCGGATGTCGCGCACCGACATGCCGCGCGCATACATCGCGATGATCTTCTCATCGATCCCGTCGATCCGCGTCTGGCCCTTGCCTACCAGCCGCGGCTCGAAGCTGCCGTCGCGGTCCCGCGGCACCTCGAGCTCGAAGGCCCCACCATCGCCCTTCAGGGTCTTGCGGCTCACCCCGTTGCGCCTGTTCGCCTGCGCAGGCGGCGCCTCGGCCCCATGCTCGTAGCCCAGATGCTCGGTCAGCTCCGCGCCGAGCATCCGTTGCATCAGCGCGCGCTTGAGGTCCTGCATCAGACCCCCGTCGCCGAGCAGGTCCTCAGGCCGCTCGCAGCCCATCAGCAGCTCGTCCAGAACCTTCGCGTCGATCTTCTTCGTCATCGTCCATGCCCCCCTTGGGATCAGCATGGACCGGCAACCTCATACACAGAAGATCGGACACTCTCGCCGGCGAAGACCTTCGTGGCTGTGGCGAGAGGACAGGGCGACAGCCGCGCGGCCCGGGTCCGGCTTCCCGCCCGACCGACGAGACGCCTGCCGCGGCGGCCGCCGCATGGCCCCGTCGGGTCACAAGAACCCGAAAGACCGCTCCCATGATCTCCTGCGGCCCGACCCGCAACACAATGCGACCCGCAAGGAGACCGCCAATCTCGGCTGAACACCGTCGGACGCGTCGTTTGATGACCCGGACCTATCCCAGATCGACCGGCAAGCAGCCTCGTCCAAGCTCGGCGCGCCTGTCGGCGATGCGGGCCGACCGGCCGCCCCCATCGGGGCGCCGACCCCAGACCAACAGGTCTGAGAGTGCATCGATCTGTTCTTCGACCTGCGCAAGGCCCGCCGTCCAAAGCGCATCGTCGCCGAGGAGATCGGCGTCGGACACGTCTGGAGGTCGGAGGTCGGCGGTCCGAAGGATGTTTTTTCCGTCCCGCGTGGTGCACGCCTTATCGAAGGCGCGCGTCTGCGCGGCAACCCCGTCCCGCGCCAGTTCCATTCCGCTCATCCGGTCCGCCAAGTGATCTGCCGCCTTGGCGTCCAGAAGGTCTCGCCCGCCGGCGCGCAGAGCGACCACCCGGCAGGACCCGCGCGCCGCTCCCTCGACGCAGCGTTCCCAGGCGGACAGGAGAGCGACCGGCGCGACCCGGTCGAAACCGGGCGCATCCGGGGTCAGGATCTCGAGGGACGTCGCCTCAAGCGGAATGTCGCCGGACCATGACCGGAGGTAGGCTGCGAAGGCGTCCTTGATCAGCCGCATCGCGTCCCCACCCGGATCCAGCGGCCCCATGACCCCCACTCGGAACCGGCGACGCCAAGCCGGACCGCCACGCTGCCAACGGATCTCGCAGGTGCGAATTAGGATGCCGATGTTGTCCAGGTCCTTCTTCTGGTTCTCTGCATCTATCTCGTTCCAGCCTACTAGGGCCGTGTGGATCTTGCGTTCATCGTCACGCGGTTGAGTGTGGCCGTATCGGTCCGTCCCGCAAGTCCAACCGTCCAACTTCTTCTCGGCGATCCACCGTTCGTGCTCCAACTTTCCAAGGACGGGTTTCTGATCCGCGACCGACTTCACCGCGGCATGGTGGACCCGCATGCCTGCTTCCGAAGTCCCCGGGTCGGGAACGAGGCCTGCGACGCGTAGGATGTGGGGGGCAGCGCGGGCGGCGATGAGGGAGGACCGCTTCTCCGCACTGGCGAGCTTCCCCCATGGCTTCGGAGCACCGAGCCCTTGGGGCCCGGCGGAAGACCGCATCATGGTCTGCCTCCAGCCGGTGTGGAGCGCTTCGCCCAACTCTTCTTCGAAGACCACGAGGTCCGGGTCCTGCGGTCCGGACCGATTGCCTCCGAACGCATAAGTGCCACCAGAGATATCGTTGATCGCCGCCGGCGCTTTGCCAATCGCCATCCGGTTGCGGACCAGGATCGGCGCCTTGAACAGCAGCCGCTCGCACTGGATCTGCCTGAGCCGCATGCCGATGGCAGCGTTGCGAGCATCGTCTCCCGTCGCGACGACGATCGCCGTGACGGGTTGCATCGCCTCGATCTCCCGCAGGCGATCGAGACAGGGCCTCGTCTGACAGGCTTGGCCATCCATGTCGTGAACGGTGAGGGTCGCGACCGACCGGAGGCCGGGCGACTGACCGTCGATCCGGGCTTCGGTCACGGCGGCGTCCACGTCCAGGACGGTCAGGCGGGGTCGATGGACGCCCCCCTGGTCGTCGACGCGCTGGCAGGTGGCGGCGAGCTGTTCGGCGATCGCCAGGCCCGTCGTGCCGAGCCCGACCATGACGACATGCACGCCCGGCTGCCCGCGCAGCTCGGCCAGCTCCGGGGCCGAGAGCGCGAAGACGACGGCCTCGGCGACCGCCTCGCTCGAGGAGACGGCTTCGGCCTTCGCGAGCTCGGGCGCGAGCAGGCCGAGATCGCGCACGAGCGACAGGTCCTCCACCCGGACCAAGAGCTCGGCGCCCTCGAGGGTCGGGAGCAGCGCCTGCGCCCGCGCGATGTTGCGCAGCGGCTCCCGCTCGCCGAAGAGGACCTTGACGGGCTTCCCCAAGAGCCGTTGCACCGTTTCGGTATCGTCCGGATCGACCGGTAGGTGCAGCGTGCCCGGACCGGGTTCGGTCGCCGTCGTCCCGATCACCGTGATCGGCAGGCCGGGGACCTCGCGGCGCAGCCGGTCGAGGCCGAAGGGCGTGGGGCCGATCAGGACCGCGTGCTTGGTGCGCCGTCCGGCCCGGAACCGGTTCAGTCGGTCGGCCAGCGCGAGCGAGAGCAGACCGGCGATCGCGAGCACCGTGGTCGCGAAGCCCGTGACCCGCGCGATCGTCAGCTCGAAGGGCAGGGGTGGCGCGCAGGGCGGGGGGAAGATGTCCGGCGGCGGAGGCATGTCCGTCGGCACCGGGGTGCACGGACGGAGGTTGGACACGTAGATCGGGTCGCCGGTGAAGGCGAGCAGGGTGAGGTAGAGGCGGTTCCCCCAGCCTTCGATCCCCAATGCACGCCAGCCCGTGAGGCCGAAGTAAAGCGTCGCGGGCACGAGGATCGCGCCGACGAGAAGGAGGCGCCTTCCGCGCAGGGCGCGTTGGGTCATCTCCCATGCCCGTTTGATCCGAGGGCCCGGCGTCACAGGGCGCCCCAGTCCGGCGGCTCGAGCCCGGCCTCGGCGTAGAGCGCGTCGATCCTCGCGCGGATGGTGGGGCCGTCGAGACCGAGCACGGAGAGGAGAACGGCATAGTTCATTGTGGCTGCCCGCAGATGCGGGTGCGGATGCCCCGTCGCGGCGGTGAAGCGGAGGAAGATGAGCAGCATACGCCGCGACAGCGGCTCGGCCTCGCCCAGCCGGTCGGTCGCCTGCAGCAGCCCGGCGAGGTTGTTGAGGTCGGTGGCGACCTCTGGGTGGTCCGGGCCGTAGCTCGCCTCGTCGATCTCGAGCGCGCGGCGGAAGAGCGGCTCGGCCTCGCCCAGCCGGTCGGTCGCCTGCAGCAGCGCGGCGAGGTTGTTGAGGTCGGTGGCGACCTTCGGGTGGTCCGGGCCGTAGCTCGTCTCGTCGATTGCGAGCGCGCGGCGGAAGAGCGGCTCGGCCTCGCCCAGCCGGTCGGTCGCCTGCAGCAGCGCGGCGAGGTTGTTGAGGCGGATGGCGACCTTCGGGTGGTCCGGGCCGTAGCTCGTCTCGTCGATCGCGAGCGCGCGGCGGAAGAGCG
>CAZWWR010000055.1:0-3546 GCA_964637265.1 uncultured Jannaschia sp. | reverse complement strand
TCGTCTCGTCGATCGCGAGCGCGCGGCGGAAGAGCGGCTCGGCCTCGCCCAGCCGGTTGGTCGCCCGCAGCAGCCCGGCGAGGTTGTTGAGGCGGATGGCGACCGTCGGGTGGTCCGGGCCGTGGCGCGCCTCGTCGATCGCGAGCGCGCGACGGAAGAGCGGCTCGGCCTCGGCGTGTCGGGCGGACACGTGGAGCAGCATCCCGAACTCGTTGAGCAGGTGGCTTCGGGCGTCGTCCTGCGCCTCGCCCTCGGCGCCGGGGCGGTCGGCGGCGGCGAGGGCGTGGGGCATGAGTGGGGTGAGGCGGGGCCAGTCGCGGACGTCCTGGGGGTTGGTGTCGGCGGTGGCGGCCCGCAGCCAGGCGAGGGCGGCGGCGAGGGCGGGGTCCTGGTCGTCGGCCTCGGTCAGGTCGTCGCGAGTGACCTCCTGGACGAGGCGGTGGACGCTCAGCGCCGCGCCGTCGGGGGTGAAGGCGGCGAGCGAGAGGTCGCAGAGCTCGACCGCGGCGTCCTCGAGGTCGGCCTCCTCCAGCCCCGGCGCCGGGACGTCGAGCAGCGCGCGGGGGATCGGCTCGATCGAGAGCTGCGCCAGCAGCCCCAGCAGCGCCCGTGCCTCCTGGCCCAGGAGGTCAACGCTGGTCTTCCAGGTCGCGGCCACCGGCAGCGGATATTGCGCTTGACGCTTGTCGAAGGCCGCGTTGACCTTGGCGCGGGACGCCTCCCAGAGCTCCGCATAGCGCGCGAAGCCGATCCGGCGGCGCTTCATGTATTGCGCCGCCTGCACCAGCGCGATTGACAAATGCCCCAGCCGCTCGGTCAGCTGCGCGGCCAGCGCTTCGTCCTCGTGCGTCACCACCCGGCCCGCCGAGGCCTCGAGCAGGTAGGCCGCCGCGTCCTTTAACGCGAGCACGTCCAGCTCCAGCGACTTCACCGTGTCCGGCCAGACCGTCATCCGGCTCGTCACTAGCACCGCGCCACCCGACAGCCGCCCAAGCATCGCCTCGACCGCCGCGACCGCCTCGGGCGCGTCGACGTTGTCGAGCACCAGCAGCCAGCCGGGATGGGTCGCCAGCCAGTCGAGCACCGCCGCGATCCGCGCCTCCGTCTCCGCCTCGGCCAGCCGGGGCTGCTCGGGCAGCAGCATGCCGGTCAGGCCGGCCAAGTTGCGCTCCAGCGCCTCTGGGGACTCGGCGGTCGCGAAGAGCAGGGCCGAATGCGCCTCCCGGTGGCGCAGCGCGTACTCGATCGCCGCGCGGGTCTTGCCGACCCCGCCCAGCCCGTGGACCACCGCCGCGTCGACCAGCGCCGCCGCCCGCACCCCCGCCCCGAGCCGCGGCGCCGCCCCCAGCGTCCGCGCGAGGTCTTCCATCACCCCCTCGCGCCCCTTGAAGAGGCTGCCGATGCTGGCGAACGGGGTGCTGATCGGACGAGTCCGGGGAAAGCTCGGCCAGTCCTGCTTGAGCACCTCGGCCCGGATCGCGTCCACCGAGCCGAGCCCCTCGCTGCGATCGAGGCCGAGGCCGGCGAGCGCGGCCGCGAAGTCGGCCTGCGCGTCCGCATCGTCCCCGGGCCCCGGAGCGCTGTCGGGGGTCCAGTCCGGGCCTGCGAACAGGCGCAGCAGGCGGCGGCCGTGATGGCGGGCGAAGATGACCTCCCACTGCGTGTAGGACGCGTGGGCCAAGCCGTAGGGCCTTAGCAGATCGGCATAGGGCGCGGCCTCGCCATCTGTGGGAAAGGCGCCGGACCGCGCCCCGATGAGCGCGACGACGGCCTCGTAGTCGCCGATGTGGTCATGGAGCTTCTCCAGCAGCGTCCCGTCGCCCTGGCGGAAGGCACGCTGAACGTGGACCTGCAGCCCCCGCGCCTGCAGGTCGTTCGCCACGGCGTCCCGTGCCCGCCCGAACTCGCTGGAAACGGCCGAGATGAAGACGTCCCGCTCCGCTGCCATCCATCTCGCCCTGCCGATCCTGCGATGAACGTGACCCAAGATCGGACATCAGGGCAACCAGCCAAAAGTCTGCGGCAGACAGATCTCATCCGGAGCAATTTTTATTACATAATATCAATTACTATCCGTATTTGACCGACATTTGACCAACCCCGCCCCGGCGCCCTATCTTGCGACCGACAGAACCCCGGAGCCCCCCATGCCCACCGTCATCAAGACCGGCGAAGCGAAGACCCGGCTCAGCGAGCTCCTCGCCCGCGTCGAGGCCGGCGAGGAGGTCACCATCGCACGCGGCGACGTGCCCGTGGCGCGGCTGGTGCCGGTCGCGCGGACCAGCGACGCACGGGCCGCGGTGGCCGACATTCTCGCGGCGCGTGCGGGCTTGGCCGCCACCACCGCGGACGAACTGATCGCTTGGCGCGACGAAGGACGGCGCTGAGGCGCACCCGTGACCCTCGTCGTCGACGCCGCGATTGCGGCCGCCTGGGTGCTGCCCGATGAAGACAATGCCGCGGCCGACGCGATCCTGCACCGCGTAGCCGTCGAGGGCGGCATTGTTCCCAGCCTCATCTGGCACGAACTGCGCAACATCCTCTTGATGGCGGCGCGGCACGAACGCCTGCCCGAAGGCGAGGTCGTCCCGTCTTTGCTGCGCCTGCGCCGCCTCCCGCTGGAGGCAGTGGACATGGGCGCGGGCGGCGATGCGGGTGTCGTCGCCCTCGCCACGCGACACCGTCTGACCGCCTACGGCGCGGCCTATCTCGCCCTCGCCCACGACCGTGCCCTGCCGTTGGCGACGGCGGACAAGGCGCTGCGGCGCGCCGCCGACGCGGAAGGCGTCGAACTCGTTTGAGGGGTCGTCAGGCGTCCCCGCCCGCGGCCACGCGACGCTCCGGCGGTCGGCGACGTGGCGGTTTGGCCGGGATGATCTCCGGGACCGGAACAGGACCCATCTAATCCATCACCCCTAAAGCGCCGGACGCTATCTCCGAGTCGGTGTTTGCCTGTGCGGATTGCTTGTGATTCCCTCCGGCTGGTGGGAAATCATGGCGAGGACGTTGTCTATGGATGTGCGCCGGCGGTTCGCGCGGCTGGTGAAGAAGGGCGTGAGCGGACGCGCTGCGGCGCGGCGGCTGATGCTGTCGGCCTCGACGGGGATGCGGCTTGCGCGGCAAGTCCGAGCGGGCGGGGATCTCGCTCCGGCGAAGCGCGGCCGGCCCGAGGGGGCAGGCAAGCTCGGTCCCCACCAAGACGTCCTGCGCGAGATGGTCGAGGCTGACGCGGACATCACGATGCCGGAGTTGGCCCGCGCGTTGGAGGAGGCGACCGGGGTGCGGGCGGCGCCCGCCTCGCTGAGCCGGGCTCTGCGCCGCTGGGGGTTCAGGGTCAAAAAATGTCCCTGATCGCCACCGAGACCCGACGCCCCGCGATCCGCCATGCCCGGCGGGACTGGGTGAGGCGACGGCTGCCCCGGATGCGGGCCGAGCCGTACCGGCTGGTCTGCGTGGACGAGACGTCCGTCAGAACTGACCTCACCCGTCCGCGGGGCCGGGCGCCGGTGGGCCAGCGACTGCGCGCCGATGCCCCGTTCGGCCGCT
>CAZWWR010000054.1:0-16766 GCA_964637265.1 uncultured Jannaschia sp. | reverse complement strand
CTTGCCCGGGCGGCCGCACGCGGCCATCCTGCCCGGACGGGGCCGCCACGGGGGACGCGCCCCGCAGGACGGGAGAGCGCGATGCCGAGACTGGGAGCGATGGGGGCCGCCGTCGCGGTGGCGGGGGCCGGCCTGGCCGGGGCGGCCGGGGCCGACACCACGGACGTGACGTGGCAGACGCGGGTCGTCGTGGAGAAGGAAGGGGAGTTCTGCTCGGACGATCCCAACTGCTTCAACCGCTACCACCCCGAGATCGCGCCCGTCGCCACCGCCGCCCCGGGCGATCACATCGTGTTCGAGACGCGCGACGCGCTCGACAGCGACCTGACGCTCGATTCCAACGCCGACGACGTGGCCGCGCTCGACCTCTCGGGCGTGCACCCGATGACGGGGCCGGTGGCCATCGAGGGCGCCGAGCGCGGCGACGTGCTGGCCGTGACGGTGGTCGACATCGCCCCCGACGAGTTCGGCTACACGGTGATCGTGCCGGGCTTCGGCTTCCTGCGGGACGAGTTCGACCAGCCCTACTTCGTCGGCTGGCGGCAGAGCCGGACGCATGCCGTCTCCGAGCAGATGCCCGGCATCGCGGTGCCCTACGAGGCGTTCACCGGCTCGATCGGCACGATGCCGGGCGAGGAGGAGGTGACGGCCTGGCTCGCGCGGGAGGCCGACCTTGCCGCGGTGGGGGGCATCGCGCTCCCGCCAGAGGTGAACGGCGCCCACCCGGCTGGGATCTGCGGCCCCGAGGGGAGCCATGCCGAGCGCTGCCTGCGCACCGTCCCGCCGCGCGAGAACGGCGGCAACATGGACGTGCAGCAGATGCAGGTGGGCACCACGATCCTGATCCCGTGCTTCGTGGACGGCTGCAACCTGTTCATCGGCGACGTCCACTACGCCCAGGGCGACGGCGAGGTCTCCGGCACGGCGATCGAGACGGGCGCCGTCGTCACCGTGACGACGCAGCTCCGCAAGGGGCAGGGCGAGGTGATCACCGCGCCGCAGGTCGAGGGCGGCAGCCAGATCAAGGACATCGAGCCGTCGAGCTTCCACCAGACGATCGGCTACCCGCTGAAGGAGGCGGGCGAGGTGCCGGTCTACCACACCTATCTCGACAGCGAGCCGATCGAGGGTCTGGCGAACCTGTCGGAGGACCTCACGCTCGCCGCGCGCAACGCCCTGCGGGCCATGATCGACCACATCGAGCGGGTCCACGGGCTGACCCGCGAGCAGGCCTACATCCTCGCCAGCGTGGCCGTCGACCTTCGCGTGGGGCAGGTGGTGGACGTGCCGAACTATGTGATCACGGCCGTCCTGAACGAGGACGTCTTCGTGGAGGAGGACGATGCGGCGGAGTAGGCGCGGGTTCCTGTCCGGCGGGGCGGCCGCGCTGCTCGCGGCGGCCTGGGGCGGGGCGGGCGCGCGGGCGCACACGCCCTACGGGCAGTGGGTCGTCTACCGGCAGAAGCACCTGCTCATCGGCGCCCATCGCGGCGACGGCCGGACTTACGCGCTCGCGCAGGAGGTGGTCGCCGCGCTGGCCGAGGAGCTTCCCGAGGCGCGGGCGCGGATCGCGCGCGGGCCCCGGCCCCAGCGGATCGCCTCGCTGATGGGCACGGGACAGCTCCGGCTGGCGGTGATGGGCAGGCAGGAGGCGGGCGACATGGCCGCGGCCCGGCCGCCCTTCGACGGCTACCGCCCCGTGCCGCTGCGCGTCGTGGCCGGGCTGGCCGACGGCTACCTGCTCTGCGGGACGCCGGAGCTTCCGCAGGATCACGCCTGGCTGGTCGCGCAGGCGATGGACCATGCGGGCCTCGGCCGCCCGCCCTCCGGCGCTTCCCTGCCCGGCCATCCGGGCGCGCAGGCGTTCTGGAGCGGGGCGGCGATGCCCGGGTGAGGCGCCGGGGCGAAGCGAGCGGCCGCTCCGCCTGACGGGAAGGCCTGCGACGGTCGCCGGTGGGCGCCCTTCGGCTAGGGCGTGACCGCCTCATCGGGCGCGCGGGACGGGTCGCTGCCGTCGTTCCGGGGGCGGATGACCCCGGTGCGGGGCGTCGACTTGGGAGTCGCGTGGTCGGAGGCCGAGGTCGCGCTCATGCGAGGGCGAGTCCATGACAGTGGTCGGCACCCGGCCGAGGTGGATCGCCTCTTTGCTCCGGCGACTGGTGGAGCGGTCGGAATCCGGCCGGACTTTGCGAGGCCGCTCGCCAGATTGCCGCTGCGGTTTGCCGAGGCATGGCCCGATATGACCCGAGGCCGTGGGCAGGGGCGCGCTTGCCCGGTCCCTGCGGGATCGGGACGGGGCCGCTGAGGCTGGGCGCGAGGAGGCCGTCGCGCGGAGGGGCACGGCCGATGCGTAGGTCCAGGAAGGGGCGGCGAATGCCGGGCTGGCCGAGCGACGGCCGATGCCGATGGCCGGGAGGGCACTCTTCGGCGGCGTGCCGGGCGCTCGTGGTCGCGAACCGGGGACGCAGGAGGTGACCGGCGGGGAGGTCGGGATGGCGGTCGTCTCGCGGCTCGGATTGATCCGCTCCTGTGTGGAGCCTGCGTTCGCTGCCCGCCTCACGCGTCAGGACGCCTGACGGTCCGACAAGGTGCCGGTCCGGCGACACCGGCTCGCTGGTGAACTCGGATGGTCCGCGCCGATGCGGGCATGGGATTCGCCGTCAGGCTGCCACGATCCGCAACTGCGGGGATCCCTGCCGGACCCGAGGCGAACGCGGGCGACATGAAGTGGAAAGTGGCGAGCGGGTTCTGTTTGCCCGCGTGGTCGGCCGGCTCGTGGGCAGCGCTCGGGCCGGCCTTCGCCGCTCCGCGCTTAGCCGCCCGGGTCCGTCGCCGACGTCGGAGACCCCGCTCGGCGCTCGATCCGAACCTCGTGCCCGGGGGGCCGTCTCGAGATCCGCTCCGGAGCCGGACGCCTCCACCGTCGGTTTGCACGGGGGCCTGTCGACGCGCGCCGGATGCGTCCTTCCGGGGCATTCACAGCGCAGGGCCGACGATGCACAGTGGACCGGCGTGGACGGTGCCAGGCGATGCGTCAGAGTCGGACATGCGAGTTCCCGCGATGCGGCAGGCGAGGAGGGCCGGAGGACCGCCCGTGAGGCGGTCGCCGGCGGCGTGGGTGCTGCTCGCCCTCGTGCTCGCCTGCGTCGCGGCGACGCTTGCCGGCGGCCCGGGCGCGGCCCGGGCGGAGGACGCCTCGCTCGTCCACTGGGACGCCCTCGCGCCATCGACGGAGCCCTACGACGATCCGTTCCTCGACATGTCCTACGACCAGCTCGGGGACCTGCGCGAGGTCCTCGAGGCGCAGGAGGCCGAGGCGCGGGGCTGGTCCGATCTCGGGCTGACGGAGAGGGCCGGGGCCGCGCGGGAGAGGCTCGTCGCCGCCGGACTCGACCCCGATGACCTGCTCCGGCAGCGCCTCGTGGTGATGGAGCGCCGCGAGGAGGAGGCGACCGGCGTGGCGGCGTCGCTCGTGGACACGCCGGTGCGCATCGACGGCTACGTGCTCCCGCTGGCCGCGGAGGGCGAGCGCGTGGTCGAGTTCCTCCTCGTGCCGTGGGTCGGGGCCTGCATTCACACGCCGCCGCCCCCGCCCAACCCGATCGTGCACGTCTCCTACCCGGAGGGGCTGATGCTGGAACGGCGCTTCGAGGGAGTCCGGCTCGAAGGGACGCTGCGCCATCGCCCGGTGGCGCACGAGCTGTTCCTCATCGACGGGACACGGACCGTGCCCGCCTCCTATGCCCTCGACGGCGCCGTGGCCGCCGGGGAGCCGGGGCGGATCGAGGCGGAGTCAACCTCCGCGGTGCCGCTGCTGACGCGCGTCCAGATCTGGGTGAACACGCTCTTCACCACCGCGATGGCCCGGATCGGGACGGGTGGCTCGGTGCTGGCGGGCCTCTCGGCCGTGCTGCTGGCGTTCGGCTACGGGGCGCTGCACACGCTCGGGCCGGGCCACGGGAAGGCGGTCGTGATCTCCTACTTCGTCGGGACGGGCGGCAGCCTCCGCCGCGGCCTGACCATGGGCGCGCGGATCGCCGTGTTCCACGTCATCTCGGCCATCGTGGTCGTCTTCCTCCTCGACTTCACCGTCCGGCAGACCAAGGGCGCCGCGCCGTCGGACTACCGCCTCGTCCGCCTGTTCAGCTACGGCCTCATCGTCGCGATCGGCGCGGCGATGCTGTGGCAGGCCGTCCGCGCGCTCCGAGCGGCGTCCGACGATCCGCCGCCTCAGGGGCACGCCCACGGGCATGCCGGCCACGATCACGGATCCTGCGCCGCATGCGATGCGCAGGCGGCGCGGGGCGGGGGCTGGATCGCCGTGGCGGTCGGGGTTGTGCCGTGCACCGGGGCGCTGATCGTCATGCTCTTCGGGCTGGCCAACGACCTCGTCTGGCAGGCCATCCTGATGGTGGCGGCGATCTCGCTCGGCATGGCGGTCGCGATGGCGGCGCTGGGCGTCGCCGCGCTCTGGGGGCGTGGCTGGGCGGAGCGGACGTTCGCGTCCGACGACCGGGGGCACCGGCGCTTCGCCACGGGCGCCCGCCTCGTCGGCGCGTCCTGCGTGCTCGCGCTGGGCGGTGCGCTGTTCGCGGCCACGCTGTTCCACGCCCCGGCGGAGTGGAACGAGGTGGGCGAGGTCGCTGCCGAGCCCGAGGCCCTGCTCGCGTCCGGCGGCTAGGGCATCGGCGCCGGGTCGACGCGTTGCCCCCACCGGCGTCCTTGCGGCGTCATGGCCGGGCCCCGGTCCCGCTCGTCGGGCTGCGGCTGCGGGGGTGGCCGGGGAGCCGGAATCGCCGGGCGGAGGGGCGGCCCGGGAATATCCAGCTATCGCGCCCGCTCAGGCCAGCAGATCCCCCTCGACATAGGCCGACGCGCGCTCGTAGGCGGCCTCGCCGATCGCCGCGCCGAGCTCCCGCGAGTTGAAATCGCCGTCCTCGAAGTGGATGCCGCCGTAGAGCCGCGAGAGGCCGGCCTCGTCGGCCGCTTCCGTGAACGTCTTCCAGGACAGCACCTCCTCGGCCGACGGCACGCCGCGCTCGAACTGCGTGACGCCCGGAGCGAAGAGGACCGAGCCGCCGAACGTGTCCGAGCCCGTGTGGGCCCGCAGCACCGCCGCGCCCGCCGCCGAGAAGGCGCTGTGGCCGGAGGTGTACTCGGCGAAGGGCGGTGAGGGGTCGGTCGCGGGACGCTGGAAGGCGACGAAGTTCTCCGCCAGGATCGTGCGGGTGCCGAGCCCCTCGCCGGTGGCGGGGTCGATCCCGCCCCAGGCGTCGATCACGTAGCCGGTCTCATCGGTCAGCTCGTCCGTCCCCCGCCTGCCGATCAGGCCCAGCTCGCCGAGATCGCGGATCACCCGGACGGGGCGGGCGTAGTCGTCCTCGACCTTCTGCGCCCAGGTGGCGACCCCGGCATCGAGCATCGCGTTGCCCATGGCGAGGAAGAGGGCGGCGTCCTCGTCCTCGTCGTGGCCGTCGCGGGCCGAGACGAACTGGGCGAAGGACATGAAGGTGCCGGGCGGGAAGGCGGTGCCGCCGCCGTCCTCCCAGAACTCGGCGATGATCTTGCCGCGGTCGTCGAGCTCGGCGCTGTAGCGGATCACGACCTCGGCCTGCTCGATGAAGCGCGGGGCGATGACCGGCCCGATCAGCGACCGGTCCACGGGCACGACGTCGCCCGCCCCGAAGGACGTGCCGCCGATCGTGGCCGGCGCGCCCAGCGTCACGGTGCGGGCGTCGAAGTCGAGCGTGGCGCCCGCCTGCGCGGCGACGAAGAAGGGCTGCGGATCGGGCACGCCCAGGGCGTCGAGGTCGAGCCCGCCCCCGGTGCCGGTCGGCAGCGCGAAGCCGTCCACGAGGCCCCAGTGCGGGGTGAGGAACGCCTGCTCGGGGTCGCCGTCCTCGGGGTCGATGGGAACGTTCTCCGGGGTCCAGCGGGTGATGTCGGCCCGCTTGAGCGGGCTCGGGTTGACGGGAGCGTAGCCGGTCGTGTCGACATAGCCCCCGTCCGCGTTGGAGCCGTCCGCCCGCCGCGCCGACATGAGGTCTTCCGCCGCGTCCCGGCCGAGCGCCGCTGCGGGGCCCCTATCGGCGGGGTCGAGGTCGTAGCGCTCCGTCAGGATGGTGTCGAAGAGGGCCGTCCGGTCGGGGAAGAGCTCGGAGAGGACGGCATGCGCGGCGAAGCTCATCGCGTCGGCCTGTGCGCCCTCGACCCCGGCCGCCGCGAGGATCAGGTTGCCGTCGTCGCCGTCGGCGTCGCGCGCGACCTGGACGGCCACCGGGTCGAGGCCGGCCCAGGCGTCGTAGATCGCGGTGTGCACGAGGGCGTAGGCGCGCGACGACACGGTCGGGCCCACGGGGGTGTCCGTCCCGATCACGGCGAGCTGTGCCGCGCGGTCCCAGACGACGCTCACGGTGGGGTCGGGGTCGTTGACCGAGACGGCCTGCGTGCCGCCCGAGACGCGGATCGCGGGCGGCGCGGCAGGGCCGAACTCCTGACGCAGCTCCGCGAGCGTCACCTCCTCGCCGTCGAACACGAAGCGCTCGGCCCCGTCGACGGTCGTGCGCTCACCGGTGATGCGGTCGGCGAGGATCACGCTGCCGCCTTCCACCGCCACGTCGAAGGCGAACAAAGGTTGGTCGAAGGTGGCCCGTTCGGGCTCCACGACCGTGGCCTGATCGCGCAGGACGACGCGGTTGGGCCGACCGCCCGCCTCGTCGGTCCCGAGCACGAGGACCACATGGCCCGCCTCCGTGACCCGCGCGCGCGTCGCCGCGTCGCCGTCCTCGTTCAGGAAGCCGATCACGTCGCGCAGGTCGTCGGCGGTCGCGATCCGCCCGTTCGGGACGCCGCCCTCCTGGCCACGGCCGACGATCTTGGCGTCGTTGCCCCGGAAGACGAGGCGGTCCCCCTCCTCGAAGTCGAGGTCGCGGATGACGACCGTGTTGCCCGAGGATCGGCCGCTCGTGCCGATCGCGAAGCTGTCCGCCCCGTCGCGCCCCGCCATCACCACGCGGTTGGCGTCCGAGTCGCCCCTGAACGTGGCGATCAGCCTGTCGTCGGACTCGGTGCCCCGGAGCACGGCTCGCCCGTTGTCGTCGTTCCTGAACTTCGCTGTCGCCCTGACCATGGCGCTGGACCCCCTCGATCTGGCTCGAATGCCGGGGAGCGGCGGGATGCCTCTCCCGAGCCTGAAGGCTCACGAGGAGGTTAGGCATCGCCGCTGGCGCATCGCTTCCCCCATCCGGGGGAGGTTCGCCGGTGCGGGCGCGGGTTTCGGAGTCGGGAGGGGGAGCGGGCGATCGGGGCCTTGCCGGGGCGGCGGAGGCTCCGGGCGGTGTCGGAGACGCGCGGTCTTCATCGAGGCCCTGCGTGGGGCACCCTGAGCGCCTCAGGGGCGTCGCGCGGCGGTTGTCGGAGCACGGTCGCAGCCCTGAAGTCGGCCAGAGGGAGAGCCCCGGCGGGGGGGCCGCTTCGCGACCCAAGGGGACGGGCGGCTGGCGTCAGGGCGTCACCACGCGAACGGACGATCCTCCTCGCCCGGGCGAGAGACCGGCGGCGCCGGCAGTCCCCCGCGGATCGGGCAGCACGATGCTCCGCCCGCTCCCGGCCCCCGGGTCGGGTCCGGGCGAAGGTCCGCTCCCCGGTGATGCGCCGACCCGGTCGTGCCGCTAGGGATGGGTAGTGGTGACGGGGTCCGCATCCCCTGTCGCGGGCGACCCGACGCATCCGGTTCACGACCGGCAGCGGTTGGTGCGGCGCGCCATTGCCACCGCCGGATCAGCCGGAGCCCCCCTCTGCCGGCGTCGCGACACCCGGTTGCGGCGCCGTCGATCCGTCACCCGTCGTGCCCGAGCAGGCGGGAGATCAGGCGGACGCGGCTGTCCGTGCCGGTCTTGGCGAAGGCGGCGGCGAGGTGGGTCTTCACGGTCTCGGGCGAGACGGCGAGCGCGGAGCAGGCCTCCTCGGTGCTCGCGCCGCGGAGCACCTGCAGGACGGTGGCGGCCTCCCGCGGCGTCATGCCGAACACGTCGCGCAGCGAGGCGGCCGTCCAGACGGGACGGGCGAGGGGCGATGAGCGGACGACGACCGTCCGCCCGAACGGCACCGTCGGGCCGCAGACGAGGGTGACCACGTGCAGCGCGCCGTCCGGATCCCGGAGCAGGAGGCGTCGCTCCGCCTCCGGGCCGTGGCGCAGCGCCTCCACGAAGGCCCGGGCGAAGGCCGGCCGGCGGCTTGCGTCGAGGGGGCTCACGCCGGCCGCCGAGACCCGGAGGCAGGGCGGCCCGCCGGTCGGGGCGAAGACCCTCACGGGCCGCATGCGGATGTCGAGGAGAAGGCCGGCACGGTCTCCGGCCCCCTCGATCTCGACCAGCCGGGTGCGCAGGTCGCAGGCGCGGGCGAGGTCGTCGTACAGCGCGGCCAGCCGCGCCGCCTCCTCTGCGGAGAACCAGCCGTCGCGCTCCCTGCGGCCGGTGACGGCGACGTAGTGCCCCGTCGGCCGCCGGACGCGGAAGGCCCCCCCATAGTCCGCCCGCAGGGGACGTGCGAAGCGTTGGTAGGCATCCGAGCGCTGGTAGGCGGTCAGGTCGGAGAAGGCGGCGAGGGGCTCGATCCGGCCCAGGCCCATCCTGGGGAACCCCTCCACGACGGGATTGGTCCGGGGATCGAGGAGCTCCCGCTCCATGAACGCCTCGAGTTCGGGCGCGAGGCCGCGCGTCGCGGAGGTGCTCATCCGGAAGTCGACGTCGAGGCGGAACATCAGGTCCACCTCGCGGCGCGGTAGCCCGCCGGCGCAGGCATGCAGGACGCCGCTCAGCGGCGCGCCCTCGATGACGTCTGCCATGGCGTCGGTGAACGAGATGGCCCGAATTTCCCCAGAGGTCCTGCGATGGTGTCCCCGACCCCTGCGCAGACGCAAGGAAATTTCACAGAGGGCATAATAGGTTTATCGGCGCTGCCCGTGAGGCGGCCCGAGGGGCAGGCATCCCGGCCGCACGCGCGCAGATCCGCCGCCGCCCGGTCCCGTTTCCGTCGTCGGATCGTCCGGAGGCGTCGGATGCCCGCTCCTGCGCCGGGACCTGGCCCGATCTTCGGCAGGCGCCGGAGCATGGCTCGGAGGTGGGTGCCGGGGTGATCCCGGAGGACCGCCCAGCACTGCAGATGAGGTCGGACGTGCGTGTCATTGCCCGTGACGCCGGGCAGGGCTGGGAACCGGTCCGCGTGCCTCGGAGCGGGGCGTAGACGGCCAGCCGGCTGCCTGTCCGCGTGGCGGGCGCGTCGATCGGCGTCGGCACCGAGGTCGCGGCCGGAATGCGCACACCTCCCCCGATCGGGTGAAGATTCCCGATTTTCGATCCGGCAACGTCCGCTCACGTGCCGGCATACGACCACCTCGTCCCTACGCGACATGGGCAGCAGCAGGGTCACGATGGCTTCACACAGGCAGATTCCCACTCCGAAACGCCGAGCGGTGCCGCCGGTATTCCCCGGCGCGACGTGCCGACGGCTGTCGGACAGGGCCACGCCGGCCGATCTGGAGGGACACCGGGGAGGCGTGCGCGCTCGGCGCGACCGCAGCTCCTCACCGGTCGCCCGCGGAACGCCCATCGGGGCGCCGGGAGGCGTTCCGGCCCCCCCGTATCTCCCTCCGCCCGGTCCTCGCCATCTCAGGTAAGGGCCCGCGCCGGCAGGCGCCTCCATCATCCCTCCGTGGACGGGGGAGGGGGCGGAAGGCATGCGCGCGCCGCCCCTCGCCCGTCCGGACCCCCACGACGACACCCCTCCGCCAGACAGGAAAGGATCCGACGAATGGCGCACATCTCGACCCCCTCTCCGGCCGAAGCCGTGCCGGCCACCTCTCTCTCGGCCCCCATGGCCGAGCGGCTCAGCCTGGGGATGCCGCATCTCGACCATGTCGGGCGGCCCTGCGAGGCATGGCTCCTGCGCCGCGCGGCGCATCTCCACTGGCAGTCCATCGCGTGGCAGACCGGCGTGCCGATCGGACGGCTCCGGGACACGGAGGGCCATCGCGCGCTCCCCTCGATCACCTCCGCCCGCGTGGTGGGCCAGCTCGGCGCCTTCGCCGAGGACGACGAGGTCGTGGTCGCGCAGGTCTCGCCGCCCACCGCCGCCTCGGGCTGGCGCTCGCGGATGCGGCTCTCGAAGCCGGGCGGTGCGCTCGTGCATGTCGATCTGGTCTCGCGCTTCGCCCGCCGGCAGGGGCGCTCGAACTGCGACCTCGTGGCCGCCCGGATGCCGGACGAGATGCGCCCCGCCCCGGTCGAGGCGCTGCCGACCGACGTGCGGATCCTGCGCGCGCGCTGGACCTCGCTCCGCGAGGCGGCCCCCGCGGCGGAGCCCCATGCGACGCTTGGCGTCCTGGGGAGCGACCTGAACGGGGTGGGGCTGCTCTACTTCGCCGGAATGCTCCGGTTCCTCCGTGCCGGCGAGGCGGCGGCGACCGCGCCGTTCCGTCTGCCGCCCGTGCTCGCCCGCGAGGTCCACTGGTACGGCAACGCCGATCTCGACGACGCGCTCCACGTCTCCTGCGACCTCCATGTCGTGGAACTCGGACGATCGCCGGTCCTCGCCGCGACGCTGGCGCTGCGCCGGAAGTCCGACGACGGACTCGTGGCCGTGTGCACGGTGAGCCGCGGAGAGGAATGAGCCCCGATGGGGGCGAGGCGCGGGCGTCCCTCTTCGCCCGTGCGGCCCCGCCGCCGTTCAGAACGACCCGTGGTCGCCCGGGCGGATCGGATCCTTGCTCGGGTCGAGCCCTCCAGACCCATCGACGTCCCGCGGATCGACCGGGGGATCGGACGCTGCGACGGGTCGCAGCGGATGATGACCGAGAGTGGTGGGAGGCGGGTCGTCCGCGAAGCTTCGTGGAGGGCCGGCATCACGTTCTCGGGGTCGGACGGCGCTTCGGACACCATGGCAGACCTGCGCGCGCTCATCAGCAGCCGGTGCGCGCCACGCTCCGGTGAACGGGATGCATGTCGCAGCCGCGGGCGGGACGCATGGCCGTCCGACCGTCGCGAGGGCCGGCCGTTCGCCGAGCCCGCAGCACCGGTCCGGCACCCCATCGGGCGCCCGCCGGGGGCCCGTGTCGGAGGTGATCGCCCGTGTCCCTCGGGGGCCTTCGGCGGAACGTGCGGATCGGCGCGCCGCTTCTACGGCGCGCCCGACAGGGCGGGCACCGGCGCTATCGGCTGAAGGGCGTTCGGGATCCTCCCCTCGGCGGTGACGCCGGCGGTCTTCGGGCCCAGCGGGGCATGGGTCTTGCCCGTGGCATGCGCCTCCACCTCGAGCGCGCAGCCCGCCGCACGGGGATCGCTCACGCCTACCGCGCGCGGGATCGCGCGACCGATCGTGGCGCCCGGCACCGGCAGCGCCAGTCCCCCGGGGCCCGACCCGGGCGAGGAGACTTCCGCAGCCGGCGTCGGGATGATGCCGGCGAACCCGCCGATCCCTCTTCCTTCCGACACGTCGGCTTCATCCGGCCGAAGGCACAAGTCGCGGCCCCCTATGCCCGGGTGATCCGGCGGCTTCCGGCCCCGCGTCCCCCGCGGTCGTCATCATTCGACGTGCTGCTCCGCCCCAAGGTTTCCGGTCAGGGCGAGGGCAGACCACCCCGTCCACGGACTGCGGGGCGATGATCGCGTCCCGAGCCCTATCGGAGCGTCACCTCGCAGAGCGCCACGACCGCCCCGTCGCCGAGCCGCGAAAGGAAGGAGCTCATCGTCATGCTGGTAGGCACGTGGGCGGCCCCGACGACGCCCAGGGTGGTGAGCGCGAGCACGGTCCCCGGTGCCGGCGTCTCGAACACGTGGAGGCGGCGGACCGCCTCCTCGGGGGCGTTCGGTCCGAGGGGCAGGCGCGCTTCCTCGTCCTCGAACATCGCGACCAGCGTGCCGGGGCAGAGCGCCGCGTCGGGGCCGTAGTGTCTCCGATCAAGAACGCGGAGCGCGGCCGGCGGACGAATCGTGGCGGCGTAGCGGGCGCGGTCCGTCTCGCCCGCGAGCATGAGCGCGCGGGTCCGTGCATCCGCCGGGGCGTCCGCCGGACCGCCGATGCATTCGATCCTGAGGCCCCCCAGGGCAATCTCGCTCCGGAGCCTATCGCGCAGCCGCGGGGATCCCTCGGGGACGGGGGGCGCCGCCGACGCTCCACAGATCACGAGGATGGCCCAGGGAACGGTCGCCTCGCCCCCCGCCAGGCGAACCCGGCCGACATGGCGTCTCCAGGCCTCCGCCACGAGCGCGGGCCGTGAGACCGCGTCCGCGGCCGGGGTCGCCGCGACGTTCCCGCAGGCAGGGTTCGCCCCAGCCTCGTGGGGGCTCGCCGTGACGCCGGCGACATGGGCATCCGTCATCGCATCGTCCTCCGCAACCGCGAGCGGCATCGTCAAGGAAGCGTGAAATCGGGCACGCGCCGCTCGCCAGCGAAGTCTATCGACCGGAGTATGACGCTACGTCACCCATAAGGGTGAGGCGGGCAGGGCGCTCGGACCCCAGTTGTTCCGCCGGGGCTTCGGCGCCGACCGCATTCGGCGATGTCTGGAAGGGGGGCGCGAGGATGAACCACCTGCTCGCACGTTTCTACGACGCGGCGCTCGGCGAGGACGACTGGGATTCGGTGCTTGAGGAGGCCGCGCGGGCCCTCGGGGCGGATGTCCTGATCCTCGGCGTCGGCCATCCCGGCCGTCCGGAGGGCATCGAGATCTGGTGCACGGGCTACGAACGGGAGCAGACGATCCAGGCCGGATACAGCCTGTCGGACGCGTGGAACCCGGCGATCAACCCCTGCATCGCCGCGGGAATGATGGTGCCCGTCGGCCGATCGATGCACGTGCTCAGCCTCCTCACGGAAGAGACACTCGACCGATCCGACTTCCTGCGCGCGACGACGAGGAGGACTGGCTACGCGAACAACCGCCTCCACGTGCCGCTGCGCGAGGCGGGGCTCCTGTCGGGAGGCTATATCGCGAAGGCGGGCGGCGAGCAGTTCGACGATGCGGAGGTCAGGCGCATCGACGCCGTCCTGCCCCATCTCGGCCGCGCGATCAGCCTGCGCGCACGCCTGGAGCGGCATCGCAGCGCGGCCCGCACCCTGGGCGATCTCATCGACAGGCTGGGCCACGCGGTGATGCTTCTCGACGGCGCCGGCGAGGTCGTGTTCCTCAACGCGCGATGCGAGGCGCTCGTGGCGGCGGGTGACGGCCCGACCGTCCGGCGCCGCCTCTCGCGGCTCGGGGCGGCCTGCGACGCGGCCGTGGCGCGGATGCTCGCCGCGGCGGCGGCTGGCGAGCCTCTTCCCCCCGTGCAGGGCGTGCCGATCCCGCGGCCGTCCGGCAAGCCGCCCCTGCTCGCGCGGGTCTTTCCGGGCGCCGGCCTCGCCTCGCTCGACGGCTGCGGCGCGGTCCGGGTCGCCATCGTCATCGACGATCCCCTCGATCCGGCCGCGTTGCCCGACGTGGCGCTGCTCCGGTCGCAGTTCGGCCTCACCCCTGCGGAGGCCGCCGTTGCGAGGCTGCTCGCCGTCACGCCCGTCCGCACGGTCCTCGCCCGCGAGCTCGGCCTGTCCGAGAACACGGTGAAGACCCATCTCGCCGCGATCCGGGCGAAGCTCGCCGTCCGGACGAGTGCGGAAGCGGCGCAGATCGTCTCCCGGCTGGGAGTCGGACCGTGACGGGGGTTCAGCCGCGCGAGCGGGATGCGCAGGAACCCGATGGCACACGGTCGCGCAGGACGCCCGTCGTATATGAGAGCCGCCGGGGGCCGAGCGGTGGCGTGGCGTTCGGGAGGATGGTCAGGACGCACGGGCAGGCCCGGTCCGCCCTCCGCCCCCTGACTGCCGGTCGCCCTCTGCCTTCACGTCGACGGGCTCCTCAGCGCGTTGCCTGGACGCCGCATCCCACCCCATCGCTCCCGCGCCTGCATGGTTCACCCGCGACCGGCGCCACGGTCGCGTGAGGGCAGTACTCGGGAGTCTTGAGGACCGAGCTTGAGGCGCGGCGGTGGTCGGCTCATGCCAGGCGGCTCCCGCCGTCGTCACGCGACCCCTCGATGGCATCATGGTCCGACGATGGGTCGCCTGGTGACGAAGCGAGCCGTCGTCGCCAAGCGCATGGGCACCGGGTTGACCCGCGGCACGAAGCTCCCGGGAGGATCGCCGACACCCGACCTCGCGGCGCAATTCCGCTTCCGGATCAAAGGTATGAGGAAGGTTTGGCTCCGGCGGTAGGGATCGAACCTACGACCAATTGATTAACAGTCAACTGCTCTACCGCTGAGCTACGCCGGAATGCCGGGGGCCGGATATCCAATGCGTCGGGGCCATGCAAGGGGGGACGGGACGCCTCCCTCCCGATCGCCGGAAAGGGGCCCGGTCGTGCCGTGACCGGGCTTGCGACATTGGTTCTCCCACGCGTTCGGCGCATCCGGCGCGCGGGAGAACGGGCGCCGATTGGAGGGATGACGGGGTCGGATGTCTGACGCCCACCCGCGCGTGCGAGCGCCTTCCCATCGCGCTGGGGGATGTCGTGCCGGCCTTGGGGTCTCATGCGGTAGCCCCATGGGGACGGTCCTGCAGTCTGCGAGCGATGGCCGGGAAGGACGCCATTCCGACCTCAGGATCGGCATGCGGCGGGCTCGGGCCTCGGGTGACGAGGCGCCTCAAACGAGGCGGGTCCAGGTCGCGGCAAGGTGGGGGGCCGGGTCGGCCCGCACGAAGCCCGCCTCGGCCGCCCGCAGGAGGTGGGCAAGGAGGTTGCGCGCCGCGGCGGGCCAGAGGCAGCGGTCGGCGTCGGCATAGACCTTCGGCAGCAGATCCTCGATGCGGGCCGGCTCCCCCAGGGCGTCGAGGATCGCCACCTCCCGCGCGAGGCGATGCGCGCGCAGGCCGCGGATCCGCTCCGTCCCGTCCTCGACCGCATCGCCATGCCCCGGCAGAAGGCGGCGTCGCCCTAGCGATTCCAGCCGGTCGAGCGTCTCGAGGAACTGCGTGAGGTCGCCGTCCGGCGGCGAGATGAGCGTTGAGGCCCACCCCATCACGGTGTCGCCAACGAGAAGCGCGTCGCCGCGGTCGAGCGCGAGGTGGCTCGCCATGTGGCCGGGGGTGTGGAGCACGCGCAGGTCGCCGCCCTCGCAGGGAATCGTCTCGCCGTCGGCGGGCTCGCGGTCGGGGGCGAAGCCGCGATCGACGCCCTCGCCGCCGCCGAGCTCCGGCAGATCCCGCGCGAGGCGGCCCATCAGCGCGCTGCGCCCGGCATCCCAGCGGCGGCCCACGATCTCGGCTCCGCGCGCGGCGAACCGGGCGGCGAGGGGGGAGTGGTCGAGATGGGCGTGAGTGACGACGACGCGCTCCACGGGGCGTCCGGCCGCGGCCGCGTCGATCCGGGCGAGGTGCGCCGGGTCGTCCGGGCCCGGGTCGACCACGGTGAGGCGGGCGTCGCCCAGGATGTAGGTGCGGGTGCCGGTATGCGTCATCGGCGAGGGGTTCGGGGCCGTGAGCGCGAGCACGCCCTCCGCGACCTGCTCCGCCGTGCCCGCCGCCGCGCTTCCGCCGCCGGGCGGCGCGCTGTAGCCTTTCGCCATGGTCGACATCCCCGTTCCGCGCCGCCGCTGGCTGCCCCGCCGCTTCGCGGCGCGCGCCACGCTCATCCTCGTCCTTCCGGTGCTCGTCCTGCAACTGGCGGTCGCGGTGATGTTCCTTCAGCGCCACTACGAGGACGTGACCGCGCAGATGACGTCGAACATGCTCCGCGAGATCGCGCTGGTGCGCGAGCGCCCGGAACTCGCGCCGGCGCTGGAAATCGAGCTCGGGACCGGGGACGTGGAGACGAGGCGGGCATGGCTCGACCTGTCGGGCCGGTTCCTGACCGAGCGGCTCGAGCGCGCGCCGGGGGTGGCGGGCGTGGACCTGCTGCGGGAGCGCCGCGTGGTCCATCTGGGCTTCGAGGACGGCACGACGATGCGGTTCTCGCGCCGCTCGGTCACGGCGGCCAACCCGCATCAGCTCCTCGTGCTGATGGTGGGCGTGGGGCTCCTGATGACGCTCGTCTCGCTGCTGTTCCTGCGCGGGCAGCTCCGCTCGGTGACCCGTCTGGCCGAGGCGGCGGAGGCGTTCGGGCGGGGCGAGAGCGTGGCCTACCGGCCGTCCGGCGCGCTCGAGGTGCGGGCGGCGGGCACCGCCTTCCTCGACATGCGCGCCCGGATCGAGCGCCATATCGAGCAGCGGACCCTGCTCCTCTCGGGGGTGAGCCACGACCTGCGGACGCCGCTGACGCGGATGCGGCTGGAACTCGCCATGATGGACGGGCCGGAGGCGGAGGCGCTGTCGCGGGACGTGGCGGCGATGGAGCGGATCATCGCAACCTTCCTCGACTTCGCCCGGGAGAACGCGGGCGACGTGCGGGTGGCGGTGGAGGTGGTGGAACTCGTGCGGGAGGTGGTGGAGATGGCGGCGCCCGGCCGCGGGATCACCGTCGCGGGCGAGCCGATCACGGTGGAGCTCCTCGAGGGCGGGGTGCGCCGCGCGGTCTCCAACCTCGTGACCAACGCCTGCCGCCACGGGGCGCGGGTGGAGGTCTCCGTCACGACGACGGCGACGTCCGTGGTGATCGCGGTGGACGACGACGGGCCGGGCATCGCCCCCGGGGAGAGGGCGCGGGCGGTGCAGCCCTTCGCCCGGCTCGACGCGGCGCGGCGCGGCGCGGAGGGGAACGTCGGCCTCGGCCTCGCCATCGCGCGCGACGTGGCCCG
>CAZWWR010000053.1:0-16879 GCA_964637265.1 uncultured Jannaschia sp. | reverse complement strand
GCCTCGCCCGCCTCGCGCAGCGCGGCCGCGCGGGCGCGCACGGCTCCGCCGGGCACCTGTGGCATCCGCGCGGCCGGCGTTCCCGCGCGGGGCGAGTAGGGGAAGACGTGGAGCCACGTCAGGCCGCAGGCCTCCACCAGCGACACCGTCTCGGCGTGATGCGCCTCCGTCTCGGTCGGGAAGCCCGCGATCACGTCCGCGCCGAAGGTCACGTCGGGGCGCAGGCGGCGCGCCTCCTCGCAGAAGGCCAGCGCGTCGGCGCGGGAGTGGCGGCGCTTCATCCGCTTGAGGATCAGGTCCGCGCCGTGCTGGAGGCTCAGGTGGAGATGCGGCATGAACCGCTCCTCCTCGGCCAGCGCCCGCATCAGCGCCTGGTCCGCCTCGATCCCGTCGATGGAGGAGAGCCTCAGCCGCCGCAGCCCCGGCACCAGCTTCAGCACCCGGCGCACCAGCTCCCCGAGCCGCGGCCGGCCCGGCAGGTCGCCTCCCCACGAGGTCATGTCGACGCCCGTCAGCACCACCTCCGCGTAGCCCCTCCCGACGAGCCTGCGCACCTGCTCCACCACCACGCCCGCGGGCACCGAGCGGGAGTTGCCGCGCCCGAAGGGGATGACGCAGAAGGTGCAGCGGTGGTCGCAGCCGTTCTGGACCTGCACGTAGGCGCGGCTGCGCGTGCCGAAGCCGTCGATCAGGTGATGTGCCGTCTCGGTGACGGACATGATGTCGTCCACCACCACGGGCTCGGTCTCCCCCGCGGCCAGCGCGGCCCAGGCCGAGGGGCGCATCTTGTCGGCGTTGCCCAGGACGACGTCGACCTCCTCCATCGCGGCGAAGGTCGCGGGCTCGGTCTGCGCGGCGCAGCCGGTCACCACGATCCGGGCGTCGGGATGGGCGCGCCGCAGGCGGCGCACGTCCCGGCGGGCCTTGCGAACGGCCTCGGCGGTGACGGCGCAGGTGTTCACGATCACCGCGTCGCGCAGCCCCGCCTCGCGCGCCATCGCCTCCATCGCGTGGGCCTCGTAGGCGTTGAGCCGGCAGCCGTGGTTGGACAGGACGGGGTCCGACGGGGCGGGGTCCGACGGGGCGGCGTTCGGCAGGGCGGTGTTCGAGAGGACGGGTCGCGACAGGACGGGTGGCTCAGCCATCGGCCGGCACCCCGTCGATCGACGCTGCACTAGGTGTCTGTCCGCCCGGTCTCTCCCCGTCCGATGACTCACCGCCGGGCGCGTCCGCCTCGCGCGGCGCCGCGTCGAGGCGCCAGGCGCCGTCGAAGACGTGGGCCACCGGCCCGGCCATCCAGACGCCGTCCTCGCGCCAGTCGATCTCGAGCGCGCCCCCATCGAGGATCACCCGCACGCGCCGGCCCGCGAGGCCGCGGCGGTGCGCCGCCACCGCCGCCGCGCAGGAGGAGGAGCCGGAGGCCAGCGTCGGCCCCACGCCCCGCTCCCAGACCCTGACCCGCAGGACGCCGGGCGCCGCGAGGCTCGCCACCTGCACGTTGGTCCGCTCCGGGAAGAGCGGGTGGGTCTCGAACCGCCCGTAGGCGGCGAGGTCGGCGGCCCCGGCGTCCTCCACGAGGAAGGTGCAGTGCGGGTTGCCCATGCCCGTCGCCACCGGCGCGTCTCCGGCCGCCGCGGCCAGCGGCACGCCCCGCCAGTCGAGCACGGGCGGCCCCATGTTGACCGCGGTCGTCCCGCCCTCGCGCCGGGCCGAGAGGCGCCCCCGCTCGGTCCGGATCTCGAGCTCGTCCACGCCGCGGCGGGCCATCTCCCAGGCGGCCACGCAGCGGGTGGCGTTGCCGCAGGCCCCCGCGGTGGAGCCGTCGGCGTTCCAGAACCGCAGGGTCAGCGCGTCGCCCTCGGCCCCGACGAGGGCGAGCTGGTCGAAGCCCACGCCCCGGTGCCGGTCGCCCATCGCGCGGGCCAGCGCGGCATCGACGCGCGCGCCCCGCCGCCCGTCGATCACGACGAAGTCGTTGCCGAGGCCGTGCATCTTCATGAACGGGAGGGAGGAGGGGGCGGGCGCCATGCGGGGCCATATACGCAAGGCCCGGGCGCCGTTCCAGAGCCGTGCCGGCCACGCCCCCATCCGCGCTTGACGCCCCTCCCGGGCCTCTATAGGTCCGCCCGTGGGCCGTTAGCTCAGTTGGTTAGAGCAACTGACTTTTAATCAGTAGGTCCCGGGTTCGAGTCCCGGACGGCTCACCACAGGTTGGCTTGTTGCAGGGGTGGGATCTGAGAGGGTTCTACCGCAGATGTCGCTCTGCGCCTGCGATTCCAGTATCTTGGCTCGTGCTGGCCACTGTCAAACTACTGCAGGACATCAGATCAGACCCGCCCTGGCAACCTCTGGCGGGTGACGGCGGCAGTCGTGACGCCGACCGTGAGAGTTCGCAGCGCCGCAGGGCGGTCCGACCGTGCAACCAGTCGCCCCTCCGGCGATCTCCTCGCAAGCACCGGCCAACATCTCCGCACAGCAGCTCAGCAGACCTTCTCACATCCGGCATCCGAAGGTCGGTGCCGGCCCATAGCTGACGTTGGTCGAGCACGATGACGCTGCGGCACAGCACTCCCAAGAGAGGGGTCCGTTGCGTTGAGCGCGTTCTACGTTGCTAAGGACCAAGCTGCTCGGAGAGCCTGTGATCCGACGCGATCCGTTTCGAGGCCATCGGTTTCCCCGCGAGGTGATCCTATGCACGGTGAGGTGGTACTGCCGGTATGCGCTGTCCTGCCGCGACGTGCGGGACCTGCTGGCCGAGCGGGGCGTGGCGGTGGACGCCTCGAGTGTCCACCGCTGGGTGCGCAAGCTCAGACCCGGGATCGCCAGACGCATGACCAAGCACCGGACGTGGCCCGGCACGTGCTGGCACGTGGACGAGACCTATCTCCGGGTCGGCGGGCGGTGGTGCTATCTCTGGCGCGCCATCGACCGGAAGGGGCAGGTGATCGACTTCCGGCTCACCGCCCGGCGGGACCTGAAGGCCTCCCGGGCCTTCTTCCGACGCGCCCGGGACGCGGCGCGATGCTTCCAGCCATCCGCGATCACCACCGGCAAGGCGCACGAGCCGCAAGCGCATCATCGCGGAGGCCAACCGCCATGCGCTGCCCGGCGAGGGGATCGTGCACGTCACCTTGAGGGGGCGAACAACCGGATCGAGAGCGATCACGCCGCGCTCAAGAGGATCACCACGCCGATGCGAGGCTTCCAGTCGCTGTCGAGCGCAAAGGCCACGCTGCGCGGCATCGAGGCCGTCCACGCCATCCGGCGCAGCCAAATCCACTCACCGCCGTCCGGCATCACGTGCGAGATCCGCGTCCTCCACGGCCTCTTCGGCATCGCCGCCTGAACGGTCCCACCTCCGTGCCGGCCCCCTTCGCCGCCGAACGGTCAACGCAACGGTTCCCGTCGGACGCGTCTTTCGGAGCGACGGAGGCGTGCGCGGCTCGAGCCCCCTGAAAGCGAGCGCGAAGGGCACGACGCTGGCAAAGAGGACCATCGCCAGCAGCAGCGGGTCCCCCGGACGCCCCGTCTCATCCAGGATTGCCCCGGCCGCCGGGGGCGTCGCGAGCATGATGGCGTAGTAGATCGTGAAGAAGACGCCCATGCCGAAGGCGCGCACCTCGGGCCGCAATGCAAGGCCGGCCAGCGCCATGATGACCCCTGCGGGCGCCATCCCGACCAGTCCGAAGATCAGGCTCGCGGCAAGGCCCGCTCCCGGCCGGCCGAGCAGCCACAGAGCGATCACGGCCCCGGTCATGCATACCGAAAGCACGAGGGTCCGGCGACCGAGACGGTCCACGATCTGGCCGCACAGCACCCCGGAGCCGATCATCAGCCAGCTTCCGATGCTCACGATGCCGGCTGCGGCGACGGATGTATGACCTTGGGCCTCCAGCACCTTCGGGCCGAAGGTAAGGTAGATCACATAGGCCGCGTTGAAGACACCCCAGGCGGCGGCCGCACAGATCACCAGGCGCCATTCTCGTCCGCTCAGTCGCGCTGTGCCGCCGGACCCTGCGGCAGGCCCGTCGCCCGGCGCGCGATAGAACGCGAAGACGCCCAAGGCCGCGAGCAGGCAGTAGGCCGATGCGACATGGAACGGCGCCCGCCAATCGTAGGTCTCAGCCAGCCAGGCGTGCCCGACCTGTCCCATCGCGATGCCGAACGGCCAGGACATGACCAGGACGCTCATCGCGGTCGCGATCTCGCGGCCCTCGAACCAGTCGGCGACCATCTTGGTGACGTACAGGTTGACGAACAGGAACCCACAGCCCGCGATGGTCCGTCCCATCCCGATGTCGAGGAAGCCCTCCGCGAGTGCCGACACGAGTCCGCCCACGGCCAACGCCATGAGCCCCAGCACTGCCATCTCTCGATCGCGAACCAGCCGCCCAAGATATCCCACCGGAAGGGCCAGGATCAGCCCGGGGGCCATGAACACGCCGATGAGCAGGCCGAGGCTTGCATGGTCGAGTCCGAACGCGACGGTCAGACCGTCGCCGACGGAAGCGAGGGTCTGGAACTGGAGCCCCAGGCCGATGCGGGCCAGGAACAGCAGCGCCAGGATCCGCCAGCGCATCACGCCCAGCCGAGTCCCCGCAGGGCCTGCACATCGTTCCAGATCTTGGTCATGTGCACGATCTCGTCGCCCTCGAACCGCATCACGTAGGCGTAGTCGGACACCACCGCCTTGCCGGTCGGCGCCACCGGCCCACCGGGGCCAGTCTGCGTGCCGTGGAACTCAGCGGTCGCGACGGCCGTGCCGCGCGCCTCGTCGAAGGTGAAGGACGTGAGCTCGTAGCGGCCATCGGGCACCGGGGTCAGAAGGTTCTTCATCCATTCGCAGTAGTCCGCCAGCGTCCGTGTCTCGGCCAGCGCGTCGGCCTGGCACGCGAAGGTCGCGCCCTCGGCGCACCAGGCTCGGCAAGCATCCCATCCCTTGCCGGTCTCGCAGGCGTCGAAGAAGGCTCGGGCGGAGTCGATGCGTGTCATGGTGCTGATCCTTTGACATGGTGATACGCGATGAGCCTGCGCGGTCCGGGCCGCGCGCGCTATCGGGCAGATGCTGCAATTTGACGAACGGCCTGCGGTATTCGACTACAGCACATGCAGGATTGCGCGGCCTCGGGCTTTCGCTAGCCTGAAACGAGAACCACCGATGGGCCCCTCGGATGCTGGACGAGACAGGACTCAGCCCCAGAGAACGGCAGATCGCCGAGCAGTACGGCGCCGGGTGCAGCTATCAGGAGATCGCGGCGGAGCTGCACATCGCACCCTCCACCGTGCGGACCCATCTGGCGACGATCTACCGCAAGATGGAGATCTCCTCGAAGATCGAGCTGGCCAACCGTCTCAACGGCATGAGCGCTCCTCAGGGCCAGGTCGACCACGCCGCCATCATCTCCGAACTCGCCCTCAGCCTGGAGGAGGCCTTGCGCCGCGAGAGGGTGCTGAGCGAGGTGCTGCGGATCATCGGCGAGGCGCGGGGCGAACTCGGTTCCGTCATGCCGGCGATCCTGCACTACGCCCTGGATCTCTGCGACGCGGAGTTCGGCATCCTGTTCGAGTACCGAGGCAAGAAGAGGTTCCGGGCGAGCTTCACTCTCGGCATTCCGGCCGCGTTCCAGGATTGGCTCGACGACAGCGGCACCTTCGGCGTGAGCAACGGGACCGGGTTGGGGCGGATGGACTCGCAACGGGCCGTCGTGAACATCATCGATGTGAAAGCGGAACCGCTGTATCGCACCGACGACCCGCTTCGGTTCGCTACGGCCGACCTGGGCGGCGCCAGGTCCTTCGTCGCCATTCCGATGCTTGCCGCCGGCCAACTCGTGGGCGCCTTCACGATCTATCGGCAGTCCGTGCGCCCGTTCTCGGAAGATGCTCTCCGGACCGCGCAGATGTTCGCTGCGCAGAGTGCCATCGCCATCGAGAACGCGCGCTTGATCGGCATGGGTGCGGGTCGGGACTGACATTCGCCACGACAGTCAGGAAAAAGGACCCGATGTTCCATAGGCTGCGCGCCAATGCGACACGGCCAAGCGAGGCCTGAAACGTTCCATCGGGGTCGCTTCGAGGGTTCCGGGACGGTCCTGGGCGTGGGTCTAGGAGCATTTAGAATGCCCCCGGCCATCGTCGGGACCGCTAGCATGAACTAGTAGAAATCCTGGAATTGTTTGCACAAGCCGCGGCGACCGGCTTGCACCGATCGTCGTGGGCCAGAGCCCGGAACTGTATCTCGGCCTCCCGCCATGACAGTGCATCGCTTGCATCATTCGGTGGAAACGAAACGCGCGTCGAACTGCACGCTCCAGCAGTGGTACGGTTCCAATGAGGAGTTGTTTTCGGCGATGATCGTAAGCAACGCCTACGAGGCCGCGCGGCTGCTAGAGGACACGTGCGGGGACGATCTCGACGCGCGGATGCACGCCTTCGGCGCGGCTCTCCTTCGCGTGGTGACGGGCACGCGTGCCGTGGCCCTGGGCCGCGCCGCCTCGACGGATGCCAGCAAACCGGCGAACCCGGCTGCGCCCTTGTCCGCTCGGGGCGCGCGCGCCTCCCTCCGCTCCTTCGCACGGTCTCCGAGGAGGCGCGGGCCGCCGGCGCCCTAGGCGTCCCCGATCTCGACGCCGCCCTCGCGACCTGTGTCGCGCCCCTCCTCGGCGACCTTCAGGTCACTAGCGCTTTGCCCGCCCTCGATGACGCGACGATCCGGAAGGACGCATGTGCGGTGACCCGCGTCCCTTGAGGTCCCTCACTTGGAACGGGAGTCCGTCATGAGAGGGGACGGACGATGCGCAAGTCGAGGTTCACAAAGGCCCAGATCATCGCGACCGTGGCTGAGCAGGAGCGCGGGTCGCCGACGGCCGAGGTCTGTCGGCGTCTCGGGATCAGCAGCACGACGCTGTAGAGATGGAAATCAAGTTACGGCGGGATGGCGGCCACATGGCGAACCATCGCGCCGGGCAAACCCACGCAGAACGCATTCATCGAAAGCCTCAACGGGCGGCTCAGGGACGAGCTGCCGAACGAGGAACTCCCCGACGATCTCGTTCATGCACGCCGGCTCCCCGCGCTCTGGCGGTACGACTACAACCACCTGCGCCCGCACTCATCGCTCGGAGGGCTGACGCCGTTCCAAATCCGAAGCACCGCCGAGGCCGAACCCTCGCACCACGCCCATCAACCCACTATCAGGCCGCAGGGCTCCCCTTGTGACCAAAGGCGCCAAAGGGTGTAGGTCAGTTCCGAAGTCGTAGAAGCGGTTCATGAGGGCGATGCGGATGTGGATCTCGGCGGTCTGTCGATCGGGGTCCCGTGCAGCGATGCGCTCGCCGAGGGCCTCGAGGCATCGCATGCCGGCTTCGATCCGGTTGCGGGCGTGGTGGCCGCTCCAGCGCTTCCGGAACGCCCGGCCGTAGTTGTGGGTGGCGCGCAGGGTCTCGTCGCGGGCCCGTGCTGCGGGGCCGTCCTTCCTCCACGACCGGCTATTCCTGCGGGTCGGTATGATCGGTTCGGCGCCCCGCGCGGCGATGGCGTCGTGGCACCGGCGGGCGTCATAGGCGCCGTCGGCGGTGAACCGTGCCGATCTCGTCCTCCTCGGGCACCTGGCCGAGCAGATCGGGCAGCACGGGGCTGTCGCCATCCCGGCCGGGGGTGAACTCCGCGGCCCGGATGTCGGAGGTGGCCGCGTCCATCGCGAGGTGGACCTTGCGCCGCTCGCCATTGCCGCTCGGACCGATGGCGCGACAGGGCTCGCCGCCGCCGCTGCGTCCCTTGGTTGCGCGCCTGCCATTCGCCATCGACGAGGAACTGATCCCCGTGCTGTCGGCCAGCAGATGCAGCGGTCCGTCCGCGCGTCGGCAGGGGATCTGCACGGCCAGGGTCCGCTGTTGCCGGCACAGCGTCGAGCAGTCCGGCACCGCCCAGTCGAGGCCGGCGAGCGCGGGCAGCGATTCCACCATGCCGACAGCCTGGCGAAGCGGCAGCTTGAGGAGAACCTTCACCGACAGGCAGAACTGGATCGCCGCACCGGAGAACACCGCCGGACGCCCAGGCCGCCCCGTCACGCGACCCACGCCACGTCATCTCCCGATCCACCCAGATCAGCGGGGACCCGCGCCGGCACAGCGCCGCGTTGTACCCGGTCCAGTTCGTCACGCGGTAGCGGGCGGGCGCAGGCTTCGTCATCCAGCCGACCTGACCGCTCGCCCCGCCGACGCGAATCCCCACCACGATGGGAACCTGCAACAACGCCGCCGCCGACAATCCAGAGTCCCTGAAGATTTCGTAAGCATTGCGGACGAGAACGGCCTCGCTGTGCGACGGGTCCCGCGGGGCGATTGTTCGAGTCTCCTCCCTAGGCTACCGCGGGCCACGCAGGCTCAGTCGCGATGTCTTCCGACTCGCCCCGAATAATCGATGAAACTGCATGCTACGGTTTCCGCAGCCCCGTAGGTGATCCTTCTCCGGGTAAGGTCTGGGGGCGCGCCCCCCGGCCGCCTGCACCCGTCCGGCCGATCGCGTCGTCAGCCCGGCGTCAGGCCGCGGGGGCGGCGTCTGGCCCGGCCTTCCAGGAGGGTGAGCCCGGTGACGGCCGCGACGATGATCGCGCCCCCAGCGACGACCCACGGATCCGGCGCTTCGGCGAACAGGGCCCAGCCGAGGAGCACGGCCCAGACGAGCTGGAGGAAGGCCACGGGCTGGGTCACGCTGACCGGGGCGGCGGCGAAGGCGCGGGTCATGCAGTAGTGCCCCGCCGTGGCCGCGGCCGCGACCGCCGCGAGCCAGCCCCATTCGGCCGGCGCGGGCGGCACCCAGACGGCGAGGGCGAGCGGTGCGAGCAGGGCCGTCACGCATATCGACATCGCGGCGACCACCGTCGCCGGGCCGAACCGGGCCGTCTGCCGCTTGGCGAGCAGGTACGAGGCGGAGAAGCAGAGCGCGGAGCCCAGCATCGCGAGGTGGCCCGGATCGAGCGCCCGGAACCCCGGACGCAGGATCACCGCCGCCCCGAGCAGGGCCGCCGCGACGGCCAGCATGCGCCGCGGCGCCAGGCGCTCGCCGAGGAACAGGGCCGCGCCCAGCGTGACGTAGACCGGCGAGAGGTAGTTCATCGCCGTCACCTCGGCGATCGGGATCCGCGTCATGGCGTAGAACCAGAGCACCACCGCGGCGGAATGAACCGCCCCGCGCGCGCCGAAGGAGGCCCAGTCGCCCCGCGCCGCCCGCATCCGTCGTAGCTCGAACAGGGCGGGTGCGACGAAGCCGAGTCCCACGAGGAAGCGGATGAAGGCCGACTGTGCCGCCGGGAGACCCGCCGCCCCGTGCTTCACCATCGCCGTCACGGCCACGAAGCAGACGCCCGTCGCCAGCATCCATGCGATCCCCCTGAGCGGACGGTCGCCGGCTTGGACGCCGGCGGGCGCGTCGCCGGCCGGGGCGGGAAGGTCGGCCATGCGCGCCCTTCGCCCGGACGCAGCGGGCGCGCAAGCGTCAAGCGCCGAGGACGAGACCCGCCGCCAGTGTCCACATGACGGCACCTATCGCGAGGTCCAGCACGCGCCAGGAGGAGGGTCGGGCGAAGACCGGTCGAAGAAGCCCCGCGCCGAACGCCAGGGCGTGGAAGAAGACGAAGGAGGCGACGACGGCCCCGGCGCCGAAGGCGGCGGGGGCGGCCGCCGTGGTCGAGACGGACCCCAGCAGGACCACCGTGTCGAGATAGACATGCGGGTTGAGCCAGGTCAGCGCCAGGGCCGTCGCCGCCGCCCGCCCGGGACCCGCGCTTCGCTGCCCCGGATCGAGCGCCTCGCCGCCGCGCCATGCGGAGGCGAAGGCGCGCGCGCCGTAGGCCAGAAGGAAGGCGGCGCCGCCCCAGCGGAGCAGGGGAACCACCCAGGGCGCCGCCTCGACCAGAGCGCCGAACCCGAGGACGCCAGCGGTCACGAGGGCCGCATCGGACGCGGCGCAGATCAGCGCGACGAGCCAGACATGCTCGCCCCGGAGCCCCTGACGCAGGACGAACGCGTTCTGCGCACCGATGGCGAGGATCAGCGAGAGGCCGAGGCCGAAGCCGGAGAGCGCGGAGGCGACCATGGGCCGGGGATGGACGCGCCGCGACGGAGGCGCAACGCGGGAACGCCGGACGCTCGGGGCCCGCCCGCGAAGCCTTCGCCACGGCGGGCCCCGCCGCCGCGGGGAGACGTCCGCCAAGCAGGCCGTGCGGCACCTGACGGACCGCGCTTGACAGCCCCGCATCGGCGCGGAACGTCGCGGGGATGATCGATCTGCGCCCCGTCGGATACGTATGCGGCCTCCTGCTGATGATGCTGGCCGCCGCGATGCTCCTTCCCATGGGCGCCGATCTCATCGACGGGAACGGGCATTGGCCGGCCTTCTTCGAGGCCTCCGTCCTGACGGGCCTCGCCGGGCTCTGCCTCGCCCTGTCCTGCGCCAACGCGGTTCGGGACCGGCTCAACCTGCAGCAGACGTTTCTGCTCACCACGGGGGTCTGGCTTCTCCTGCCGGTCTTCGCGGCGCTGCCCTTCGTGCTCGGCGCGACGGGGAGCGACTATACGGACGCCTTCTTCGAGGCGATGTCCGGTTTGACGACGACGGGTGCCACGGTCCTGACCGGTCTGGACGACCTGCCGGCGGGGCTGCTGCTCTGGCGGGGCCTGCTGCAGTGGTTCGGTGGCATCGGGATCATCGTCGTGGCGATGGTGTTCCTGCCGGAGCTCCGGGTCGGAGGCATGCAGATCTTCCGCTCCGAGGGGTTCGACACAATGGGGAAGGTCCTGCCCCGCGCGGCCGCGATCAGCGCGCAGATCTCCACCATCTACCTCGGGCTGACGCTGGCCTGCGCACTGGCCTACGGGGCGACGGGGATGGAGGGGTTCGACGCGGTCGTTCACGCCATGACGACTGTGTCCACCGGCGGTTTCGCGAACTCCGACGCCAGCTTCGGCGCGTTCAAGGGTGCCGCTGAGTATGTCGCCGTGGGCTTCATGGTCGCCGCGGCGCTGCCCTTCGTGCTCTACGTGCAGCTTCTCAACGGGCAGGGGGCGCCGCTCCTGCTGGACCGGCAGGTCCGCGCCTTCCTGGCCACCCTGGCGATCCTCGTGGCGGCGGTCACGGCCGTGGTGGTCGCGACGCTTCCCTACGGCCTCGAGCCGGCGCTCAGGGAAGCGCTCTTCAACATGACCTCGATCCTCACCGGAACGGGCTATGCCAGCGTCGACTACATGGGCTGGGGCGGCTTCCTGATCGCGCTGTTCTTCTTCGCCGGCCTGATCGGTGGTTGCGCGGGCTCGACCTCCTGCTCGGTCAAGGTGTTCCGCTACCAGCTCCTCTTCGCCGCGCTTCGCGCCCAGATCGCCCGGATCCACTCGCCACACGGCGTCTTCTCGGCGCGCTACGACGGTCGGCCCGTGGCGCGGGACGTGCTCTCATCGGTGATGGCGTTCTTCGTGCTGTTCGTGGTGTCGCTCGGCGTGTTCTCGGCGCTGCTCGCGCTCACCGGGCTGGACTTCGTGACCAGCGTTTCCGGCGCCGCGGCGACGCTGGCCAACATCGGCCCGGGCCTCGGGCCGGTGATCGGGCCAGCGGGCAACTACGCCCCCCTGAGCGACCTCGCGAAGTGGATTCTGTCGGCCGCCATGCTGATCGGGCGGCTTGAGCTGATGGTGGTCTACGTGCTGTTCACCGCGCGGTTCTGGCGCGCCTGAGCGCCAAGATGGCTAATTCACTCGTCGGTCCAGCACTCCACCAGGACCGTCATACCCATCGCACGGGTGCTCAGTTCGGCGATGGAGAGGGGCGCAGCCGGGGCCGCCACCTCCAGCGGGGCGACGCCGGTACGCTGGAGGAGCCCGGTCAAGGCCCGCGACTTGAGGGCGAAGCTCGTGCCGGGAGGAAGCGTACGATCCGTGGACAGGGTGCGCGGCAGGAGCATTCCGGCGACGCGCCCCGCCTCGTCGAGAACGGGTCCACCGGCATCCCCCTCGCTGGCCGCGAGCTGCAGCCGGAGCCTGTCCTCCTCACCTCCGAGACCACGCACGTCTCCGAGCGTGCCCCGGGTGAGCGTGGCCGCCCCGAGCACGCCCCCGAAAGGATAGCCGCCCACCGCCACGTCGGAGTGCAGCCTGCCCTCCTCGGGCGCGAGGAGGGCGACCTCCTGGGGCACCAGCGGCACGAGGGGCCGCAGCAGCGCGGCGGTGCCGTCCTGCGCTACCCGCTCGGCAGGATGCGAGCGGTCCAGGGTGATGCGGGCGCAGCCCGTGACCGTGTCCGCCGCGGTCATAACGCTTCCCATCCCGTCGACGAAGAAGCCCGCAGAGGTTTTCGCCGGCCTCCGCACCTCCAAGCCGGCCACCTGGTCGACGCTCTGCCCCGACGGGTCGAATCCCGCCTGGGAGGGCAGCGGAGGCCCGGCGGCCCGCAGCGTCGCCTCCATCTCCGTCAGGGCGCGGACGGCCTCCGCCTTGCGGCCCGGCTCCCACGACAGAAGGAACCCGAGGATCCGGCCGTCCTCGAGCCGTGCGACGACTTCCGCTCCGCGTCCGCCCGCCTCCCCACGAATGCGGAAGGAGTCGCCGGAGAAGCTCCGATCGCCCTCGGTCGGCACGATGTCGAGCGTCTGGACGAGGTGGTAGAGCGCGAGAAGCCTCGCCTCGTCGCCGAGTTGCGAGATCAGCGAGAGGCGGAGGCCCGAGCCACCCTGCGGGCCGTAATGCACGAATGGCGCCCGGACCTGGTCGAACCGCACCATCCCGAGCGGGGCGGTGAGGGTGAGGCCCGCACGCGCATCCTCCAGTTGTCCGAAACCCAGCGCGGCGCGGGTCTCGTCGCGCGCCTGCAGCAGATCCGCCCTCTCGCCGCTGGTGAGCACGCCCGTCGCCGGGTGCCCTTCGCTCTGCTGCCAGGCCGCCATCGCGGCGCGGGTCGCCCGCCCGAAATCTCCGTCGATCGCGGCGTCGTAGTGGCCGAACCAGGCGAGCGCGCGCTGCAGCTCCCGCCGGGACTCGCGGTCGAGGGCCGCTTCCCCGCGACGCGCCTGCGCAAGGGTTTCCTGCCCGGCCTCCTGCCTCGGGGCGGCGGCCCCGGGGGCGCCCCGATCCTCGCCGGAGAAGGGGGGCCAGTAGCGTGACCGATAGTACCCGGGTCCGACGACGTAGGAATCCGAGGGGATGAGGCCCGCACGGCGGAGCGCCCTGAGGGCCTCCCGGGCCTCGGCCCGTCCGGCGTATGGTCCGAGCGCCACGCCGTGCCAACGTCCGTTGCGGAGCGTGAAGCCGTGCACGTTCGGCAGGTTCACGGCATAGCCCGCAGCCCGCTCGGCGGCCTCCTCGAGGGTGGGGCGTGCCTCGATCTGGACCCAGCCCTCGGCCCGTGCGCCCGACGTTGCTACAGTCAGGAGGATGGCCAGAACCGCCCCGAGCAAGATCCGCATCGTACACTCCTCGATCCCGCCGCCTGCGCGGCTCCGTCCAAGCGACCTAAGCGTAGATGCCAAGGCTGTGACGCTGCCCTGGCCGCGTTGACGGCCCGGTCGCGGCCGCCTATCGCGGGCCCCGGCGCCGCCCCGGGCGCCGCGAACGCAGAGCCCAGCAGGTGCCGCCATGCCCGAGTCCGCGCCCCCGACCGCCTCCAGCATGTCGCCGAGATCTTTCCAGGAGGTTATCCTCCGGCTCCAGTCCTACTGGGCCTCTCAGGGCTGCGCCGTGTTGCAGCCCTACGACATGGAGGTGGGCGCCGGCACGTTCCACCCGGCCACCACGCTGCGGGCCCTGGGTCCGCGCCCCTGGTCGGCGGCCTACGTCCAGCCGTCGCGCCGGCCGACCGACGGGCGCTACGGCGACAGCCCGAACCGGCTTCAGCACTACTATCAGTACCAGGTCCTCATCAAACCCTCGCCGCCCGACCTGCAGGAACTCTACCTCGGCTCGCTCGAGGCCATCGGCGTCGACATGGCGCTCCACGACATCCGCTTCGTGGAGGACGACTGGGAGAGCCCGACGCTCGGCGCCTGGGGGCTGGGCTGGGAAGTCTGGTGCGACGGGATGGAGGTGTCCCAGTTCACCTACTTCCAGCAGGTCGGCGGCCACGACTGCCGCCCCGTCTCGGGCGAGCTGACCTACGGGCTGGAGCGGCTGGCGATGTACGTGCTGGGCGTCGACCACGTGATGGAGATGCCCTTCAACGACCCTGCCGCGCCGATCCGGCTCACCTATGGCGACGTCTTCCGCGAGGCCGAGGCGCAATACGCCCGGTGGAACTTCGACACGGCCGACACCGAGGCGCTGACGCGGCATTTCGAGGATGCCGAGGCCGAGTGCCGCCGCATCCTCGCCGAGCCAGTGGACGACCCGCGCACCGGCCGCCGCATCGTCATGGCCCAGCCGGCCTACGATCAGGCGATCAAGGCCTCCCATCTGTTCAACCTGCTCGACGCCCGCGGGGTCATCTCGGTGACCGAACGCCAGGCCTATATCGGCCGCGTCCGGGCGCTCGCGAAGGCTTGCGCGGATGCGTTCCTCGAGACGGAGGCCGGCGGCGCGGCGGCCTGAGCCATCCTCGCCCGCCCCGGCCCCCGAGCCGGGGCCCCGCCGAACGGTTCGAGCGGGCAGCCGTGTCCCCGGGCTCGTCAGTCCTCCACCGCCCGGGTCTCCGCCGCGATCCAGGCGGCATAGTCCGCTGTCGCGCGGATCGGCCACCCCACGATGGCCGGCACCTCGTAGGCATGCAGCCCCCGCGCCACCTCGGCCGCCCGCTCGAACAGCCCGGCCCGCGTCTTGCATAGCACCACGACCTCCTCCGCCTCCTCCAGCGCGCCCTCCCACCAGTAGCGCGATACGTGCGGCGCCTGGACATGGGCGCAGGCGACGAGCCGCGCGGAGAGGAGCGCGTCGGCGATGGCCTCGGCGGTGGGGGCGTCGGGGCAGGTGATGTGGAGGGCGTGGGGGGTCATGGGAGGTGAACCAATGTCTAACCGTGGGAAGGGCGGCCGAAGCCGCCCAACCTTACACGACGAAGCCGAGTATGGTCAGCAAGAGCGCGATGGTACCGATCACGTCGGCGTATCGCACTCGCCCTTCCACCTTGATCCAGAACCGCATGGGATTAGCCCTAGCGATGCTCGACCGGTCGAGCGATTTCACTCGCTCAGTACTTGTATCCCGCCCCTTAATCGGCGGCTCCGAGGCCTTTATGATCACTTAGGCCCCGAGTTCGACGGCTTCCCTACTCATCTCGGGACCGCCTTAGCAGGTCCGGGCTAAGGACCCACATAGCGCCGCTGAGCACTTCCGCCCGAGGTCAGGGCGACAGACGATGCCGCCGGCAGAAGCGGGCGGGACCATGTGACAGCCTTTCAACGAGCAGCATCTTACAGATAGTAGGCGTAATTGGTGTCTGCAACAGTCACACCGCCCGCTCGACTGCCTCCCGCACCAGCCGCTGATACGGCACCCCCCGCTCCTTCGACTTGGCCTTCTGTACGTCCACCAGCCCCTGCGGCACGCGCAGGTTGATGCGCGCTGTCTTGGGCTGGCGCTCCCAGTCCAGCGGGCGGAAGGCGGCGAAATCGAGGTCGGACAGGTCGCCGTCGAGCAGGGCCTCGGCCTCCTCATCGCTCGTCATCACAGGCATCGAACGCTTGGTCATACTTCCTCACCTTCCGTACGCAAAAAGCAGAAATTGACGCGAATTGCGACCGAACTCTAGATTAGTTTCCAGTCCCGCTCGATCCGAGCAAGGTCATCGAGTAGCTTACTTTTGTACCCGTCTCCACAGGCACGCCCATCCGGTTCGACAAGGATGGTTCTCCCTTGCTCTAGCTGTCTCACAAGTGCTACGTCCAATAAGTCACGGAGGCGCGCGTATTCAGGACTTATAACAAACTCCTTCGCTGATCCATTCTCCAACGATTCACGTGCGGTGTTGATTAATTGGGTTCGAGCATCCCGTACGCTTCGCCGTTTCTCTACCCCCCAGTTCGCCCATGGCGCGATGAGGGAAGCTGCGGCACCTGTGAGAGAGCCTGTGATGGCGGCGACGAAAACCGAAGTCCAATCCATTTGCTACCGCGTGAACTTCTTGTACTTCACCCGCGTCGGCTCCAGCGCGTCCGGTCCCAGGCGGCGCTTCTTGTCCTCCTCGTAGGCCTCGAAGTTGCCCTCGAACCACTCCACGTGGGCGTCGCCCTCGAAGGCCAGGATGTGGGTGCAGAGGCGGTCGAGGAAGAAGCGGTCGTGGGAGATGATGACGGCGCAGCCGGCGAAGGCGGCCAGCGCGTCCTCCAGCGCACGCAAAGTCTCCACGTCGAGGTCGTTGGTCGGCTCGTCAAGCAGCAGCACGTTGCCGCCCTCCTTCAGCAGCTTGGCCATGTGGACGCGGTTGCGCTCGCCGCCCGAGAGCAGGCCCACCTTCTTCTGCTGGTCGCCGCCCTTGAAGTTGAACGAGCCACAGTACGCGCGGGAGTTCACCTCCGCATCGCCCAGCGAGATCAGCTCCGCCCCGCCCGAGATCTCCTCCCAGACGGTCTTGTCCGCATCCAGGGCGTCGCGCGACTGGTCCACGTAGGAGAGTTTCACCGTGTCGCCGTACTCCACGCGGCCGCCGTCGGGCTGCTCCTGACCGGTGAGCATGCGGAACAACGTCGACTTGCCCGCGCCGTTGGGCCCGATCACGCCGACGATGCCGCCGGGCGGGAGCGAGAAGGAGAGGTCCTCGATCAGCAGCCGGTTGCCGTAGCCTTTCCGGAGATCCAGCGTCTCGATCACCTTGGAGCCGAGCCGCGGCCCGTGCGGGATGACGATCTGGGCCCGGCCCACGCGCTCGCGCTCGGACTGGCCCGCCATCTCCTCGTAGGCGTTGATCC
>CAZWWR010000052.1:0-16996 GCA_964637265.1 uncultured Jannaschia sp. | reverse complement strand
TCATCGGCGCCAGATAACGACCGAAGATCACCGCCACATAGCGATCAAGGTCACAGTCCAAGGGCATATGCGGTTCTCGTTTCAAAAGGTCGGTCCCACTCGGTCTATCCGACCCGATGCTGACAGCGGCTTGTCAGTATGCTTCGCTCTGCCCCGAAATCGTTCGGGACGGACCCGTGCAACGAACGGACCGGCTGTTCGAGATCATCCAACTCCTCCGCGCGGCGCCTGCGCCCCTCTCGGCGGCCGCCATGGCCGAGCGCATGGAGGTGTCGCCCCGGACGATCTACCGCCACGTCGCCACGCTCCAGTCGCTGCGTGTGCCCATCGAGGGCGCGCCGGGCATCGGTTACGTCATGCGAAAAGGCTACGACCTGCCGCCGATCGCGCTCGACGAGGAGGAGCGCGAGGCGGTGGCGGTCGGCCTGAGCCTGCTCGTGCGGACCGGGGACCGTCAGCTGAACGTCGCCGCCGCGCGGGTGATGGACAAGCTCGCCCGCCTCGAAGACGCGGGCCTGACCGAGCGTCTCGGCGTCTCGGGCTACGGCATCCCGGAGACGTTCTCGCAGCGGACGGTGCAGTTGCGCCGCGCATTGCGGGACGGACAGCGTCTTCGCATCCGATATCGCGCGCTCGATGGCGCGATGTCCGAGCGAACGATCCAGCCCCGGTCGCTGGTCTACTACATTGAGGTCGCCGTGCTGGAGGCGTGGTGCGAGTTGCGCGAGGACGTTCGCCACTTCCGAGTGGATCGGATCGAAGAATGCGTGGAAGCGGCGCCATAAGCGGAGGGCGATGAAACGTCCCACGAGTATTCTTGAATAACCCATCGAGATGGGTTATTGCCTTCCATGGTTACGATCCATCGTGCGCACGGCCTGCGTGTCATCATTTTCACCGACGACCACGAACCGGCCCATGTGCACGTGTTCTGTGACGGTCAGGCCAAGATCAATCTGGTCGGACCGGATGGCGCTCCGGCTCTCGTCTGGGCGGAAGGCATGAAGGCGAACGACCTGCGTCGCGCCATGCGATTGGTCCGCGAGCAGCAGGAGGAGTTTTTCGCGAAGTGGAGGGCAATCCATGGCTGACTTGACGGACGCCGAGATCGACGCAGCGGAGGAACGCGGGCGGATAGCCCAGCAGACCGAGCCTCGCGCCTCTGCGGCGCGCTACGATGGAAAGAACGACCGGATCATCGTCGATCTGACCAATGGCTGCACCTTCGCCTTCCCGCCTCGCCTAGCGCAGGGGTTGGAGGCGGCGACGGAGGAACAGCTGGCTTCAGTGGAGATCCTCGGCGCGGGCTACGGCCTGCACTGGGAGGCGCTCGATGCGGACCTATCGGTGCCAGGGCTCCTGTCGGGACTGTTCGGCACCAGAGCGCATATGGCGCGGCTCGCGGGGCGAGCGACATCGCCCGCTAAGGCCGCCGCGGCGCGGGCGAACGGCGCCAAAGGAGGGCGGCCAAAGAAGCAGGCTGGCTGAAGGGGCCATCCTCGCCTGCGCTCGCTCGCCACAAGGGTTCAACCGAAGAGGGGAACCCGACGATGAGCATTTCATGGAATGGCGAGAACGCTTCTGTCCCGCCGGGAAGCAGCTACGGCTTCGCCAGGGTGTCGACGACCGATCAGGATCTCGACGTGCAGTACGAAGCGCTGGAGAAGGCCGGATGCCGCGTGATCCGCGCGGAGAAGGTCTCTGGCACCTCGGTGCGGGGCAGGGACGAGCTACGCACGCTGCTCGACTTCATCCGTCCCGGAGACGAACTCGTCGTCACCCGTGTGGACCGCCTCGCCCGGTCGATGGGCGACCTGCAGGACATCATCCGTGAGCTGAAAGCCAAGGGCGCGACCCTCAGGGCAACCGAGCAGCCCATCGACACGTCCACGCCCGCCGGCAAAGCCTTTCTCGACATGCTGGGCGTCTTCGCTGAGTTCGAGACGAACCTGCGTCGCGAGCGGCAAATGGAGGGGATCGCGAAGGCAAAGGCGCGGGGCGTCTACAAAGGGCGGAAGGCGTCGATCAATGTCGAGGAGGTCCGTCGCCTCCTCGCCGAGGGCGTACGGCCGAGCGCGGTCGCGCGTCAGCTCGGGATCAGCCGGACGAGCGTCTGGCGCGTGAGCCGGCCTATCTCTGCCGATGCTTCGATCGAACCGGCGCCCGCGACGTGACCGAAGGCCGGGACCGTTCCACAAGGGTCGGTCCCGGCCGTGTTACCCGATGAGAGCCATAAAGAACGGCTTCAGGGCGTTCCTGAAGTGCACCCATCCGAACGCCTACAGTTCGACCTCCCGCTCGATTTCGATCCGTTCGAGGAACTGCGCGTCGTGGCTGACGACAAGAAGCGCGCCGTCGTAGTCGCGAAGCGCTGCTTCCAGTGTCTCGGTGGCTTCAAGGTCGAGGTGGTTGCTCGGCTCGTCCAGCAGCAAGAGCTGACGCGGTTGGCTGTGCCCGAGTGTGCAAGCGAGCCCTGCGCGCAGGCGCTGCCCACCGCTCAGATCGCCCACCCGCCGAAGCGCATCCTCGCCTCGGAAAAGGAAGCGAGCGAGTACCGCGCGGCGAGCATTCTCGGTCGCTTCGGGGTCGATCCGGGCGAAGGCGTCGCGCACCGTCTCCTGCGGGTTGAGCAGCCCGACGTCCTGATCGAGCAGCGCGGCGGGGACGTGAAGATGGGCTATCCCAGCCTGCGGCTCCAACGCTCCCATGATGCATGCCAGAAGCGTGGATTTGCCCGCGCCGTTCGGACCCATCACCGCGATTCGCTCGGGTCCACGGATGGCGAAGGACAGCTCATGTAGGATGGGGCGCGCCGGATCGTAGCCAAAGGTCAGGCCTTCGATCGTGAGCACGTCGCGGCCGGGCACAAGACCCGAAGGTGGCACCTCCATAGCGAGGGGCTGGAGCACCTCCACCGCTGCGCGCGCCGCCTGCAGCGCATCGTCCGCTTGGTCCGCGCGCCGCGTCCGCAGCCGGGCGCTCGCGCCCCCCGAGCCTTCGCTGCGCTCCCTGGCGGCGTTGAGGACCAGCTTCGATTGGCTGCCCGACGCCCGCAGGGCCCGCCCCTGGCGATCCGTGCGCGCCTTACGCTCGGCGGCAATGCGGGCGCGGGCTTGTCCCTCGGTCACGTCCTGCTCGGCTTGGGCAAGGCCGGCCTCGGCCGCCTCCAGCTCCGCAGCCTTCGCCTTACGGTAGGCGGAATAGCCGCCGCCATAGGTCCGCGCGCCGAGCGTCGAGAGTTCCACGATACGGTCCATCGCGTCGAGCAGTTCCCGGTCGTGACTGGCCACGATCACGCAGCCCGCCCATCCGCTTAGCGCTTCGGCGACCTGCGTTCGCCCCTCCCGATCGAGATGGTTCGTCGGCTCGTCGAGCAGGAGCGCGTCCGGCTCTGCGAACATCAGCGCGGCGAGTCCCGCTCGCGTGCGCTGCCCGCCGGACATCGCCGCGACAGGCGCGTCCGGCGTGAGGTCCAGTCCGACTTGCGCCAGCGCAGCCTCCAGACGAGCTTCCAGCGTCCAGTCGGCCTCGGCCAACTCGTCGATGTCCGCCTCGCCCCGTTCGGCGCGACGCAGGACGTCGAGCGCATCCGATGCGTCGAACAGGTCGGCCAGCGTGTCATCGGGGCGAGTCTCAGGGCTCTGCCGCAGAACGCCAACACGGGCCGGACGTGTCACCGTCCCGGCCGAGGGCGCGATCTCGCCCGCCATCAAGCGCAACAGTGTCGTCTTGCCGGTGCCGTTGCGCCCGACCAGGCCGGTGCGTTCGGCTCCGAAGATCAGTTCGAGGTTATCGAGAAGCGCGGTGCCGTCAGGGAGCTGCCAGGATAGCCCGGCGAGGACGATGGAAGACATGGAAGGTGCTCGGCATGGGGAAGCCTAAGGGTTCGTCAGGCATCGAGCAGTCGGTCCATGATCTCTTTCCTTCAAGTCTACCCCGCGTCGATATCGAAAATCTCCGCCTTCCACCAGTCGAGGGCGCGTCGCCTGCACCGGTGGTCGTCACACGCCGTGTGCCTCACGGGTATGCACAGGCGACGTCGATCTGTCCCGGTAGGGTCGATTCAGTCGGCGTCACTCGACGACAGCCATCCGAAACGCGCCGAACACGTCCCCGATGTGCACCGTAGTGAGACCTTACTGCCCGTGGCTCTAACGTGCGTCCGCCTTCAGGATCCGGGCTCTGCGCCGTCGGGCGCGGCCAGTTCGTCCAGCCGTCCCTCGATGGTGAAGGTCGCGCCGTGCGGGCCGAGATCGAGCGCGGAGCGACCGTTGAAGTACGCGCCCACCACGCGGTTCAGGATGGAGGTGCCGAACCCCGTCCTCGGACGCGCCGGATCGCGTTCGTTGCGCGTGCCGCCATCACGGGCGGCCACCTCGCCGGGGGCCATCTCGGTCGTTTTGGCCTCGTCCGGTCCGCTCCCGTCCGCGGGCGGGGTGCCGCGCTCGCGCCAGCTCAGATGGAACCCGCGCCGATCGTCCATCAACCAGCGCACGCTCACCCGTCCTCGGTCGCCTGCCAGCGCGCCGTGCTTGCCGGCGTTGGTGCCCAGTTCGTGCACAGCCAGCGACAGACCCAGTACCTGCGGCGCAGATAATACGACATAGGGGCCCTCCATCGACATGCGCGCGTCGCCCTCGCGCACATGGGGGCGCATCGCGTCCTCGATCACGGAGCGGATGTCGACCTCGCTGCGATCCTCGCTCGTCAGCATGTCCTGCGCCCGACCGAGCGCGCCCAGCCGCTCGCTCACGCGCTGCTGCCCCTCCTCCAGGGTGCGGGCGTGGCGCAGGGACTGCGTGGCGACGACCTGCGCGATCGTCAGCACGTTCTTCATGCGGTGCGCGAGTTCGGCGTTCATCAACTCTCGCTCCCTGACCGCGCGCACCCGATCGATGGCGGCATAGGTGCGGTCGAACACGCCGCGCACGAAGGCGATCTCGCCGTCCGTCCACGCGCGCGGTCGGTCGTCGTTGACGAACAGCGCGGCCCGAAGGCGGCCGCTCACCAGAAGCGGCACGTTCACCGACGCCCGCGCGCCGACCCCTTCGAGCGCCGCAGCATCAGGCACGCGGTCGTCCTCGCGCGCGTCCTCGATCACCACCGTCTCGCCGCGCCGGAGCGGCTCCGCGAAGCTGCCGAAGTCGCTCAGAAGCAGCGTCCCCACGAGGCTGCCCGCCCCGCGGGCTGTGGCGTCGCCCAGCACCCTGATCGCGTCGCCGTCTTCGCCGAGTTCGCCATGGCCCGCCCGGCTCAGGTCGAGCGTGCGCACCATGACCTCGGAGGCGAGCGCGCCCATGGCGAGCGGGTCGTCGAGGTCGCGCAACCGGTCGCCGACCTCCAGGAGCGCCGTGCGCATCCGCGCCTCGCGGTGCTGCTGCGTGACGTCGATCATCATACCCGAGCGCACGCCCGACGCCCGCCCGCCCCCGTCGTCCCCGCCCCCGCCGTCGTCCTCCCCGTCGTCCTCTTCGTTCCCGTCCTGCGGATGCAGGTCCGACAGCGTGTGCACCCAGCGCAGCGTCCCGTCGCGGCGCGCGACGCGGAACGTGACGTCGAGATGCGCGCCCTCGCGTACCGCGCGTTCCTGCGCCGTCGCCACCCGCTCGATGTCGTCCGCGTGGATGCGCTCGAAGAAGCGGTCCGCCGGCATGCCCTCGCCGAGCCCGCCCTCGCCCAGATCGAACATGCGCGCGCAGCTCTCGTCGCCCCAGACGAGGCGCCGGACCGGATCGAACCGGTAGAGCCCGATCGAGCCCGACGCGCGCAGCGCCATCGCCACGCCGGTCTCCAACTCGCGGGCACGCAGCTCGGTCTCGTGCGCCCGGGTGCGGTCGCGGAAGATCTTCAGGAAGCCCGTCGGTCGCTCGACCGGACCGTCCGCCGCCACCTCGGCGCCCGCCTTCCCATGCCGCAGCGGCACCATCATGCCGTCGGCATAGAAGCGCGAGCCGTCGCGGCGCATGTGGTAGCGCTCGTCGCGCGCCCGTCCAGACCGGGCGGCCTCGCGCATCTCCGATGCCGCCCGCCCTGCCGCATTGTCCTCGCGGGTGAAGAACAGTTCCGCCGAACGCCCGATGATCTCGTCCTCCGACCATCCCACGATGCGCTCAGCCCCCTCGCTCCACGAGGTCACGAGGCCCTCGGCCGACAGCGTCACGAGCGCGTAGTCGAGCGCGCTGTCGAGGATCAGCCGCCCGAGCGCGGCGTCGTCGATGGGAAGGCGCGAGCCGCGCTCGCCGCCGCGGCCGTCGCCCGCCTCATCCGACGGACCGTCCGCCGGATCGGCCCCCGCCGCATCGGCGTTCGCGCCTTCAAGCTTCAGGGCCGCTTTCCCGCCGGAGTTCCCGATCCCGTCTTCGCGTTCGTCCATCGCCGGCTCCGCTGCATCCGCGGGCAAACGCTCGCCGCAGGACCATTGCACGGCGGCGCGCGTCGAACAAACGGGATGCGCCGGTTCCAACCGGCGGCCCGCAGACGGATCGCCGATGCGGCGCCCGACGCCGCGGCGAACCATGCGGGCGGTCGGGCGTTGGCCCCGGTCGCGGTCCCGTTCCGGCTTCCGGACGAACCGGGAGGGATGACCATGACCGATCGCAGCGAAGAGACGGGCCGCACGGGGTTGTGGGGCCGCACCATCCTGGTGCTCGAGGACGAGCCGCTGATCGCACTCGACGTCGAGATGACGCTGGAGCGGGCCGGCGTGCGCGTGCTGGGCCCCGTTCGCGACGAACCGGGCGCGATGCGCGCCATCGACGCCGCGCTGCCCGATGGTGCATCGCCGAACTCCGCCGCGAACGGCCCGCTCCACGGCGCGGTGCTGGACGTCCATCTGGGCTCACACACCTGCGAGGCGGTCGCGGCGCGCCTCGTCGCGCTCGGGGTGCCCTTCGTCTTCTACACCGGCAACCTGCACGGCGGCGACGCCTTCGTGGAGCGCATGGGCGCCCCGGTCGTACGCAAGCCGAACGTCGGCAGCGACCTGCTCGACGCGCTCATCGGAGAGCTGCATCGGCACGGCACCGGCAGCCCGGTGCGGCGGTAGGCGCATCTACGGTTTGCGGGAACAGGTCCGCAGACCGCGCCGGTTTCCAGAAAACGTTGCTTTTGGCCATGCTCGTGGAGCCGGGTCGGCGAGATCCCGCGAAGGTCGGCTTCGGGTGCCGAGCGAAGCCGAATGGCAGGGCGCGTCGCAGCCCCGCCCGTGCCGTTTCGGCGACCTGGGGGAGGCCGCCGAAAGGCCGGCGCTCGGGTCGTCGGCCCTCGCGCCACGGGCGGCGGGGTTCGGGCCGGGTCGCCGCCAGCCTCAGTGGGCCGCGGCGTACCAGTCGCAGCCGAACCGCCGCGCCTTGCGATCCGCCAGCACCGGCAGCTGCAGACTCAGCACGCCGGTCATATCGATGACACTTTCCTGCAGCGGGATGCCGACATCCTCGCGCACCTCGACGTATTCGGGCGTGCCGACCGGAAAGGTCCACCAGGCGGCATCCTCGACGTCGCGCGATGGGGCGTCGACGCGGTACACTTCGACCCGCACCGTCTCGAGCCCGACGAAGCCCCGGCCCGGCGAGCGGGTGATCGTCTCGCTGTTCACCTCCTCGGTCTCGGTCTGTTCGAGGAACTCCTTCTCCACGACCTGCTTGAAGCCCAGGGACCGGCTGGCCATGGCGGTGAACTCGCCCTTCGCATTGCCGAGCGATCCGCCGAGGGAGCTGCTCTGGCTAGCCGTGAAGGTCGACTGGAAGAGGCGGCGGGTGGAGTTGATCCGGGCGACGCGGCTCGACACGAAGGTCTCGATCTGCTCGCCCTGCGGCACGACGCCGATGATCGCGGTATGGAGCCCCGGCTCCGCCTGGCTGGGGTCATAGTCGCGGATGAGGTGGACGGCCAGTTGGTCCAGCTCGCTGCCGGAGCGCCCGCCGAAGCCGAGCACGCGGATGTTCTTGAGCGTCCTGGGCTTGCCGCCGCTGCCGCCATGGACCATGGTCCGGCCGTGGTTGGTGCGCAGCTCGAGCCGGTCGATCCGACTGCCCGATCTGACCGTCACCTGATCGATGTATTCGTCGCTGCTGAGCGACAAGGCCGACTGCGCCCCCCCGCCGTTGCCGCCGTGGCGCTCGCCGTCGAGCAGCAGCGCGTCGATCCGGTTTCCGGAGCGCAGGCCGACCTCCTCGAACCCGGCGATGTCGAATTCCTCGCCGCCGCGTCCGCCGAAATAGATGGTTTCGATGCTCATCGTCAGCGTCCTCCTGATGGGGTGTCGATGTCCCTTGGTCGGAGGACCCGGCGAAGCGGTTCAAATTTTTTTCGAGCCGAGCGGTCCCGCCCTCGGCCGCTCCGCATCCGCACGTGGCATGGGTCGTCGCCGTCCGCCCCGGCAGCGTATCGAAGCCGGTTCCTCGGCGCCGTCTTCGACGCGCCGGTTGGCTGGCGTGCCGAGATCATCCCGGGCCGCGTGATTCTCAGCGAGGACGGTTTTCCCGAACCCTTCTTCGCATCCGCCGCCGCCGTGATGGGCGGCTTCGTCTTCGCCGACGGCGCCGCGCCGGTCGGCGCTCAGATGCCGTGCTGCGCCAGGAAGGCGCCCGCCGCCGCGACGCAGTGAAGCCACGCGGGCTCCTCCTCCACTAGGATGTGGTTGCGGCTGTCGAGCGGGACGAACTGTGCGTTCGGGATCCCCGACGCCAGCGCCCGCCCGACCTCCAGCGGGATGCGCTGGTCGTAGCGGGAGTGGAAGACAATGGTCGGCACCCGCACCTGCCCAAGCCGTTCCCGGACGTCGATGTCCCCGAAGGCGTGTTGGAACCGCGCGGCGTTGCGCGGCGACGTCGTCTGCCTTTGGAAGTCGTCGAACCAGTCCAGCATCTGCGGTCGGGCGCCCGGCATGAAGGTCTTGGAGAAGATGTGTCGGTAGGTCGGGTCGTCCGTGCCCCAGCCGAGCTCCGTCAGGGTCATCACCGCCTCGCGCCGTGCCTGCTCCTCGGCGTCGGTCAGGTGCCGCCAGCCCGCCGCGTAGCCCCCGACCAGGATCAGCCCTGACACCTTGTCGGGATGCCTCACCGCGTATTCGATGGATACGGCGGCGCCCTGCGAGATGCCCAGGAGCGGGAAGCGGTCCAGGCCGAGCGTATCGACGATGGCCTCTAGGTCGTCCACGAAGGCGTTGAAGCTGAGGTCGGCGACGTTCCAGTCCGACAGGCCGCAGCCCCGCTCGTCGTAGCGGATGAAGGTCCGATGGCGGGCGATCTCGGCGAAGCTCCGACCCCAGATCGGGCTGCTCCAGTCGAACTCCAGATGGCTGAGCCAGTTGGCGGCCTTCAGGAGCGGCGGTCCCGATCCGATCGTCGCGTAGGCGATCGTCGCGCCGTCGCGGGCCTTGCAGAAGCCGATCTTCTGGGCCCGCAGCGCGCCGCCGCGGCGCTGGCTGATCCCGCGTCCGGCCCCCCGCGGGGGACCCCGATGGCGCACCAGCGCCCTGGGGCTTGCGGGATCGGCCCCGCCGCGAGCCGGACGCGGGCCGCCTGCCGGGTGCTCCTCTGTCCCGTCGGGGTCGACGTCGCGCCAAAGCATCCGCCATTTCCGCGCCATCACGGGGGTCGTGTCGGGATGTTCCGCCAGGCGTCGCAGCGTCTTGCAGTAGGCGACGGTCACGTCGGCGCGCTCGCCCGCGAGCCATGCGTCGAAGGACCGATCGCCTGCGCCGTCGAGACCTTCGAGGAACCCTCGGCCCAACCGGTCGGCCATGTCCCCAAGTTCGGAGGGGCCGAGGTCTTCCCCGCAATTGAGGCGGTACTGGATGCGATGCAGATCCACGTGCGTCTCCGTGCCGTCGAAGCGCACACGTTCGCGGTCGGCGACGATGCGCGTCCGGTCGGGCGCGTCGACCACCTTCCGCAGCTTGGTGAGCGTCCAGCGGAGGGCGGCCTTCGGATCGTCCGGCAGATCCCAGAACATCTCGCACAGGCGTTCCCGCCTGTGTGGACGGCCGGTGGTGGCGAGGAAGCCCAGAAGGGCGCGGGCCTTCTTGGACGGGGGGAGATTGACCTCCCCCGTCGCATCGTGGACGCCGATCTCGCCAAGGACCGATATGAGCATGTCGCCCCCTCGAACGGCTCCACTATATGGGTGACGTAGGGGAACGAAAGCGCGTCGGCCGAAGTCCGCGTCCGGAAACAACGTCTGCCTCCGGAAGATACAACGGCTACGACAACGCTGGGGACAACGGAGGGCGGTCACAGCCGAACCGTCAGGGCGATCCGGACGGCGGGCGGTGAAGGCCGGCCGTCCGCAGATCGGCTAGCTCGGCGGCGGGACGGGGTGGGGATCTGCTTCCGCCTCTCGCGCAGCGGCTCGCCGGTACGTTTCGGGGACAATCCCGGTGGAGAACCTAGAATGGTCCATCAAGTTTCCACGGTCGCAAGACGCGCGCTCAGCCTTCTTCTGCCTGCCGCGTCGCTTCGCAGCGATGGCGTCCGGCAGGCGCGGGGCCGTCGCTGATGAACGCCTCATGATCCAGCATTCCCGCCGGGCTCCGTCGCCGGAATCGCCCCCCGACGCCTTGCTGCTGTCGCGGGTCGCGGGCGGCGACATGGCGGCGATGCGGGCGCTCTACATGGCCCATGCCGACGCGGTGAGGCGCTTCGTTCGCATGCGCGTGCGCGACGAGGCGGAGGTCGCCGACATCGTGCACGACACCATGCTCTCGGTCTGGCGCGGAGCCGGCGGCTTCGACGGGCGCGCCGGCGTCCTGTCCTGGATGCTCTCGGTGGCGCGCAACAAGACCGTCGACCACATCCGCAAGCAGGCCCGCGTAACGCTCGCCGCGCCCGACGAGGAGATCGCCGATGGCGACCCCAACCCGGAGGCCGCCCTCGGCGCCGCGCAGGACGCCGCCCGGCTGCGAGCCTGCGTCGAGAAGCTGCCCGAACGGCAGCGCGCCGTGATCCATCTCGCCTATTTCGAGGAGATGACCTGCGCGGCGATCGCTGGGATCGAGGCCGTCCCCGAGGGCACGGTCAAGAGCCGCCTCTACCACGCCAAGCAACATCTTCTCCGTTGCCTGACGCGGGGGGCGCGCGCATAGATCTGAACCATTCGACCGCTCGCGCGACCAATCCTCACGAACCTCAAAGACCGCGAGGGAGACGGACATGACGAGCCGGCCGGACGGACTGGACGAAGACGCCCTCTCCGCGCATCTCCGCGGGGACGCCACGCCGGAGGAGACGGCCCGGATCGAGGCCGCGGCCGCGGACGACCCGGCGCTGCGCGCCGAGCTGGCCCTGATGGGCGGGCTGAAGGGCGCGCTCGGGGCCGCGACGGACGGGCCGGACGCCCGGGAGTTCGGCTGGAAGCGCCTGCAAGCCGAGATCGCGGCCGAGAACTCAAAGGGACCCGTGGCCGCTCCGCCGCCGCCCGCCGGGAAAACCCCTCTCTGGCGGATCGCGGCCCTCTTCCTCGGCGCGCTCGTCCTCGGCCAGGGCGCCTACATCGCGCTCGCGCCGGGCGCGGGCGACGCCCCCGCCTTCCGCACCGTCTCGGAGGAGGCGACCGCCTTCGGCCTCGCCGTGGGCTTCGCCGCCTCGGCCGAGATGGGCGCGGTCGAGGCCCTGCTGGGCGAGGTCGGCGCGCGCGTCGTCGACGGTCCGGGCGCCGTCGGCCTCTACCGCCTGGCTTTCGAGACGGCGGCCGCGCGCGACGCGGCCCGCGAGACGCTCGCGGCCTCGCCCCTCGTCGAGCTCGTGGCCGAGGAGTGAGCCCATGCGCCGCGCCCTGATCCTGTGCCTCGCGCTCGCCGCCTTCGCCGGCTGCGCCCCCGCGAACCGGACAGGCCAGGCTCCGCCCGGGCCGGCCTTTGCCGTCGTCGATCCGCGCGAGCTGATCGTGCTGACGGCCGAGGATCCGGCGGTCCTGATCGATCGCGCCCGGGGCCTCGGCTACGTCCTGCGCGACGTCCATCCCCTCCCGGAGCTGGACGACACGCTCGTCGTCCTGCGCATCCCCGCGGGCACCACGATCCCCGAGGCCATCGCCGAGATCGAGGTGGCGGTGCCCGGTGTCACCGCCGGGGCGAACCACGTCTACCGCCTTCAGGTCGGCTCGCTCGGCAGCCGGGACTACGCCGCCGAATTGATCGGCTGGCCGACCGGCGGCTGCCGCGCCCGGATGCGGATCGGACTGCTTGACGCGGGCGTCGCGGCCGACCATCCCGGCCTGGCCGACGGACGGATCGAGCAGCGCGCCTTCGCCGGGAGCGTCGCACCACCCGCGACTGACCACGGCACGCTCATGGCGGAGCTCCTGATCGGCTCGGAGCGCCTGCGCGGCGCCGTGCTCTATATCGCGAACGTGGTCGACCCCGCGCTCGGGGCGGGGGACGCCGCCGGGGTCGTGTCGATCCTGCGCGGCGTGGACTGGCTGGCGGCGAACGGCGTGGGCGTGGTCAACATCAGCCTCGCGGGACCGCGCAACAAGCTGATGGACCGGGCTCTCGGCCGGGCCGCCGCCGAGGGCATGGTGCTCGTCGCCGCCGTCGGCAATCTAGGCCCCGACCGGCCGCCGCAATACCCGGCCGCCTTTCCCTTTGCGTTGGCCGTCACGGCGGTCGACCGCGACGGCCGCGTCTATCGCCGCGCGATCCGGGGGCCGCATGTGGACATCGCCGCGCCCGGCGTCGACATCCTGGTGGCCCCCGGCGGACGCGTCACCGTCGCCAGCGGCACCTCGATGGCCGCCCCCTTCGTCACCGGCGTCGTCGCCGCCGACCCCGCCCTCGCCGATCTGCGCGTGGACGCGATTCGGGCCGAGCTCGCCCGCCGCGCCGCTGATCTCGGGGCGGCCGGGCGCGACGCGGTGTTCGGGGCCGGGCTCCTGCGAGCGCCCTCGCGCTGCTGACACGCCGCAGCGCCGCGCCAGACCCGGCCGTCCGGCGTTTCTCTGCCCAGATCCGAGCCTCTCCGCGCGGGGTCGCACCCCGCGCCGTCGCCGTCCCGACCACGTCTCAGGGCGAGTGATTGAGTCGCCGACTCGCGGCTCGGAAGGGCGCGCGCCGGCCGAGGCGATTTTTCCCGAACTCTTTTTGAACCGTCCGCCGGCCTCGCACGACCATCGGGTATCTCGCCGGCTTGAGGGCACGCATCGGGGCACCGGCCTCGGATGTCGGCCCGAACGAGGACCGGGGAGTAAACGCAACGCCGAAACCGGCTCGAATGGAGAAACCCCATGTCCGGCACCACGAAAACCAACCTCCCCATCGACGGGCTCACGATCGAAGGCTCCGACCTCGGCGAGATCGTCTTCGGCTCGTTCCGCGGCGACCTGATCGACGGCAAAGGCGGCGACGACCTGATCCTGGGCCTTTCCGGCGACGACACGATCTCGGGCGGCGATGGCGCGGACTGGCTCTTCGGGGGATCGGGCGCGGACCGCGTCATCGGCAACACCGGCGACGACCGGATGTTCGGCGGCTCGGGAGACGACATGCTCGTCTGGAACAACGGCGACGGCTCGGACCTGATGCAGGGCGGTCGCGGCGACGACCGGGTGCAGGTCAACTTCGACACCGACCTCGTGAACGACGACCTGCAGAACGAGGACGTGGCCGAGTTCTCGACCACCGCCCGAGGCGTGCAGTTCGCCCGCATCGAGCTGAACGACCAGACCGAGCGCGGCCTGTTCCAGCTCGACATCCGCGAGACCGAGGCGCTGGAGACCAACTTCGGCGGCGGCGACGACACGGCCGTGATCGTCGGCGACGTGCTGAACGAGATCGCCCTCGACCTCGACGGGGGCGACGGCGTCGACATGCTGGACCTGAGCCAAGCGGCGGCGGTCGGAAATGTCAATCTGGGCAGCGGCGCGCTCGGCACCTCGACCGCCGTCAATTTCGAGAACGTGATCGGCACGACGTTCGACGACACGATCAGGGGCGGCCGGGACGACAACGTCATCTCGGGCGGGGACGGCGCAGACCTCCTTTCCGGCCGTGGGGGCGACGATGTCATCATCGGCAACACCGGGAACGACCGCATGTTCGGTGGCTCGGGCGACGACCTGCTCGTGTGGAACAACGGCGACGGCTCGGACCTGATGCAGGGCGGCCGCGGCGACGACCGGGTGCAGGTCAACTTCGACACCGACCTCGTGAACGACGACCTGCAGAACGAGGACGTGGCCGAGTTCTCGACCACCGCCCGAGGCGTGCAGTTCGCCCGCATCGAGCTGAACGACCAGACCGAGCGCGGCCTGTTCCAACTCGACATCCGCAAGACAGAGACGCTGGAGACCAACTTCGGCGGCGGCGACGACACGGCCGTGATCGTGGACGATGTCTTGTCGGCGATCTTCCTCGATCTCGACGGCGGGGCCGGCGTCGACACGCTGGACCTGAGCCAAGCCGGTGGGCCCGTCAGCGTCGACCTCGCGGACGGCTCGGTCGAGGTGGACAACGGGGCCGGCCAGGATGCCTCGGCGGTCAACTTCGAGAACGTCACCGGGACCGACAGCGGCGACATCATTCGCGGCGACGATCAGGATAACGTGATCCGCGGTGGTGCCGGCGACGACATCATGGCGGGCGGTGCCGGCGCGGACGCGTTCGTCTTCGCCGAAGGAGAGGTCGGCGTCGATGTCATCCTCGACTTCGAGATTGGCGTGGACCGCTTGGTCTTCGAGACCACGAACCCGGACGCGACGCCGGAGAACCTGCTCGCCGGTCTCAGCCAGGTCGGCGACGACGTCGAACTTTCCGTCGACGAGCGGTCGATCCTGATCGAGAACACGAGCGCCGCGGACCTCGGCGCGGGCGACTTCCTGATGGCGTGAGGTCGTCTTGCCCGGAAGCCCGGACTGCGTCCGAGGACGCACGGCCCCGTCAGTCTGCGACTGGCGGGGCTTGCGTTCGATGCGCAATGCGGTGGGCGGCGCATGGGAAGGCAGGAAGAATAACGACGATTCGAGGGATGTGAGGGGGAACGGCGCGAACGGACGACGAAACCCGTCCGCGGTGGGACCGTCCAAGCGCGGGCGGAAAGGCCCGACCCCACGGCCCCTCACCATGGCATCCCTCCGAAGAGCCCGGCCGTCAGCCACCCCCACGCCCGCGGCCGGAGGACGGCGCATCGCTTCGCCCCCGGGATCGCTCGGTGCGAGCCATCATGCGCCGGAACAACATGCCCACATGCGCCGCCGTCACGTCGCCCACCGCGGCGTGGTCGCCGCATTCGAGCGCGGCCACCGTGTCGACGATCTGGCGGCGGAACATCTCGGCCTCGTGGGACAGATCCTCGGAGTGCACGCGCACGATCCAGGCGCGGGCGGTGCGCATGGAGAGTTGCAAGCTGGTCTCGCGCAGCGGCCGGTTGCCGATTATCGCTGTCCGCGCTGCCCTACCGGTCTAGAGGCGGGAAGACGTTGATCCCATGAGAGCGCTCGGCGGGAACGCCTCTTCGCTCACGTTCTCGATCTGGCTTTGACGGAAGCGGTGCCGGCTTCCGCATACAGGTTCCTGTTTCCGATGTCGGTCTGCTCCTATGATTATTGGAGGACCGTAGCCCCTACCGATATTCGTAGGCTTTGTTCATGATGCCGCGGTTGCGTGAGAACTCGCTCGGCCGAACCGCCTGAGATGGATAGAAGCATCCTTGAACGGCTCTTGCGGCATAGCCCGGAGGGAGCCTGAAGGCCCAGTATCGGCGGGCGGGCAGCAGAAGGATCCGTATCGGCAGGCAGCCGGCAGGAGCCTGTCGTCCTGCGGTGTTCCTGCCCGAACGCCTGCCAACCACCTAGGCGGGAGCTGAATGTCGAGAGCTCACTTGCTCGGGCCAGGAGGATCGGCCGATCAAGTCCCTGTGCATTCAGGACGGCGCAAACGTAGCCTGGGATACCAGTGTAGACCTCCTTGCTCCGATAAACAGTTCCCGAAGTATAAGTCTGCCATGCCGATGCCACAGGAAATCCAGCTTGCTCAGCAGCGTTTTGACAAGCTGCTCGGCGATCTGTGCGAGCAGACCGGACTTACGACGCGCAACCAGGCCTACACGACGCTTCAGGCCGTCCTAACCACGTTCCGTCGTCGCCTGACGGCCGGGCAGACGCTCGCCTTCGCGGGGGGCGGACCTCGACCCCTGCGAAGGCTGCGGCCGCACGCGCGAACGGCGCGAAGGGCGGTCGACCAAAGAAGCAGGCCGGCTGAAGGGGCCATCCTCGCCTGCGCTCGCTCGCCACACGGGTTCGACCGAAGAGGAGAACCCGAAGATGAGCATCTCATGGAATGGGCAGGACGCCCCTGTCCCGCCCGGCAGCAGCTACGGCTACGCCAGGGTGTCCACCACCGACCAGGATCTCGACGTGCAGTACGAGGCGTTGGAGAAGGCGGGATGCCGCGTAATCCGCGCCGAGAAAGTCTCCGGCACATCGGTGCGGGGCAGGGACGAGCTACGCACTCTCCTCGACTTCATCCGGCCCGGGGACGAACTCGTCGTCACGCGAGTGGATCGCCTCGCCCGGTCGATGGGCGACCTGCAGGACATCATCCGGGAGCTAAAGGCGAAGGGCGCCACCTTCAGGGCGACCGAACAGCCCATCGACACGTCCACCCCCGCGGGGAAGGCGTTCCTTGATATGCTCGGCGTCTTCGCCGAGTTCGAGACCAATCTGCGCCGCGAGCGGCAGATGGAGGGCATCGCAAAGGCGAAGGCCCGCGGCGTCTACAAGGGGCGGAAAGCCTCGATCAACGTCGACAAGGTCCGACGCCTCCTCGCCGAAGGCATCCGACCGAGCGCCGTCGCTCGACAGCTCGGCATCAGCCGGACGAGCGTCTGGCGGGTGAGCCGGCCGGCGGCGACTGACGGAGAGAACGAAGCCATGCCCGCGACATGATGAAAGGCCGGGACTGTTCCGCATGGGTCGGTCCCGGCCGCGTCACGCGATGAAACCCGTCTGTGTGACCTTGATCGCTATGTGGCGGTGATCTTCGGTCGTTATCTGGCGCCGATGA
>CAZWWR010000051.1:0-17392 GCA_964637265.1 uncultured Jannaschia sp. | reverse complement strand
AGTCGTACTTCATGTTCTGCCCGACCTTCAGGACGCTGTCGTCCTCGAGCACGGGACGGAGCATTTCGAGCGCCCGCTCCATCGGCACCTGCCCCTCGGCCAGCCGGTCGTCGGCGAAGAGGTCGCCGCCCCCGTCCGCCTCCGCTGCCTTGTGGGCGAGCGGGAGGTAGGCCGCCACGCCCGGCGCGGTGCAGAAGCTCAGGCCCACAAGTTCGGCGCGCATCTCGTCGAGAGAGGTCGTCTCGGTGTCGACGGCCACCACGCCCGCCTCGCGGATCCGCTCGATCCAGGCCGCGAGCGCCGCCTCGTCGCGGATCGTCTCGTAGGCCGCGTGGTCGATGGGCGGGTCCTCGGGCGCGGCGGGCGCCTCCGTCTCGGCCGTCGTGAGCGGCGCGGCGGCCGGCGGGGCCGCGCCGAGCCGCTCGGCCACGCGGTTCACGAGCGTGCGGAACTCCATCCGGTTGAGGAAGCCCAGCAGCGCGTCCGCGTCGGGCTCGCGCAGCTCGAGGTCGTCGAGGCCGAAGCCCAGCGGCGTGTCGCAGTCGAGCTGCACCAGCCGCTTCGACAGCTCGATCTGCTCGCGCTTCTCCTGGAGCGTCTGGCGCCGCTTGGGCTGCCTGATCTCCTCCGCCCGGTCGAGCAGCTCCTCGAGGCTCCCGTACTCGTTGATGAGCTGCGCGGCCGTCTTGATCCCGATCCCGGGCGCGCCCGGGACGTTGTCGGTCGGGTCGCCGGCCAGCGCCTGCACGTCGACCACCGGGTCGAGCATCTCGACCCCGTCGCCCACGAGCTGCATCAGGTCCTTGTCGGAGGAGATGATCGTCACGCGGCCCCCGGCCTCGCGCGCCCGGCAGGAGAGGGTGGCGATGATGTCGTCGGCCTCGAAGCCCTCCATCTCCTCGCAGGCGATGTTGAAGGCCGCCGTCGCCTCGCGCGTGAGCGGGATCTGGGGCTGCAGGTCCTCGGGCATCTCGGAGCGGTTCGCCTTGTAGTCGGCGAACATGTCGTTCCGGAACGTGTGCGATCCCTTGTCGAAGATCACCGCCACATGGGTCGCCGCGTCCGCGCCCGTGTTGCCGACGATGTAGCGGTCGAGCATGTCGCAGAAGCCCCGCACCGCCCCCACCGGCAGGCCGTCCGACTTCCGCGTCAGCGGCGGCAGCGCGTGGAAGGCACGGAAGATGAAGGCGGAGCCGTCGATCAGGTGCAGGTGGTGGCCTTGGCCGAACGGCATCGCGCGTCTCCCCCGGGGCTGGCCCGCGGGGTGTAGCGCGGGGGCCGCCCCGGGAAAAGGAGATGCCCGGCGCGGGGGCGGCCCGGTCCATCCGCGGGGGCCGGGCGGTGCGGACGCGCGGAGAGGCGCAGGAGCGGGCCTTTCGACTATCGGTAGCCCCTAGGTACGCCTGACTGAGCCTGCGTCGGTCCGCCCGGAACGCCGAGCCCTGCCAGCGCCAGGCCGAGGGGCGGCGCTGCGGCCGAAGTCCCGCGCGGTCCACGTCCGCCATATCTCCGCGAGTCTCCCGCTCGGGACCACCGTTGCAGGAGCGCCGGCCTCCGAGGCCGGCGCGGCGCTGGCCCGGCGGGGCCGACGCCCCTCGATGCCGTGCCCGAGGACGGCGGTCGAAGATACCCCCGTCCGGCCCTACGACAGGCGGAGCCCGGACCAGGTCAAACGCCGCAAGCTGCGTCCCCGCGTCGGCGACCTGCAAATCCGATTCCCCTGTCCATCTTACCGCGCCCGGCTCCCTTGACGTGCCTGGAAGCACCCGGCTCTTCCCGCCCTCGTGGCGAGGTCCATGAAACTCGGGGAGCACCAAGCCCCCACCGTCGCGAATCTCGACACGGCGCCAGAAGCGAAAGCGGTGAGGCGAGGCGAGGCGAGGCGAGGCGAAAGATCGCCGCGCCGGTGCCATCGCTCCACCCCCGCTCCCGTTAGCATAGGTTAAAGCCACCGCGATGATAGTTCGGTGCCCCGCGGACCGTCGGCTTCTGCTGGGCTGCGAAGGCGCGGAGATGGGCGGGGAGGCCCCCGGGATGGCGGCCGGCGGCTCCTCCCCGCCGCGGACCGGGGAAGCGGTTGGATGCCGCGCTGCGGCGGGGAAATGTGCATATCGGGGCAACTTTCGGGGGGCCCCTCCCCAATTCGTACGATCCGGGGCAACGGGCCGCGGCGGGGTTGCAGACGGCGCCGGGGGCTCTATCCCGGGCGGGGAAGGGAGATGCCCATGTGCGGCTTCGTGTGCCTGTGGAACGTCGAGGACGAGGCGCTCGCCGCCGAGATGATCCGCCGGATCGCCCATCGCGGGCCCGACGACGTGGCGGTGATGCGCCACCCGAGGGCGCCCGTGACGATGGCGCATTGCCGGCTGTCGATCATCGGCCCGGAGGACGGGGCGCAGCCGATCCGGGCGATGGGCGACATGCTCGTGGCCAACGGCGAGATCTACAACCATGCCGACCTGCGCGCGATCCTCGGCGAGGCGGCCTTCGGGACCGAGAGCGACAGCGAGACGATCCTGCACCTGTTCCGCTCGGGGCAGGCGCGCGGGATGGGGCGGTGGATCGACCGGCTCGACGGGATGTTCGCCTTCGTGCTGGCCACGCCCGACCGGATCGTGGCGGCGCGCGACCCGCTGGGCATCAAGCCGCTCTACGTGGCGCGGATCCGCTCGGGCGGCGGCTGGGGGCGGGCCTTCGCCTCGGAGCTCAAGGCCTTCGACGGGCTGCCCGTCTCATCGGTCGAGGCGATCCCGCCGGGGCACCTCTACGACAGCCGCACCGGCTGGCGGCAGTGGTACCGCACCCCCGCCGGCGCCGCGGAGCCCGAGCCGGGCTTCGACGCCGAGCACTGCGCCCACGAGCTGCGCCTCGTGCTGGAGGAGGCGGTGGCGAAGTGGATGGTGGCCGACGTGGAGGTGGGCTCGTTCCTCTCGGGCGGGCTCGACAGCTCGATCATCGCGGCCATCGCGCAGCGGGTGCGGCAGGCGCAGGGGCTCGGCCCGCTCAAGACCTTCGCGGTGGGCACCGAGGGCAGCCCCGACCTCGCCGCGGCGCGCGCCGTGGCCGAGCATATCGGCGCCGACCATCACGAGCGGGCCTTCACCGCGCGCGACGTGGCCGACGCCCTGCCCCACGTGATCTACCACCTCGAATCCGCGGACGTGGACCTCGTGCGCTCGGCCGTGCCGACGCTGTTCGCCGCGCGGCTGGCGCGGGCGGAGGTGAAGGCGGTGCTGACGGGCGAGGGGGCGGACGAGCTCTTCGCGGGCTACGGCTACCACCACGACTACGTGGACGATCCCCGCGCGCTGGCCGACGAGCTGACCCGCTCGCTGGGCACGATGCACAACATCAACCTCCAGCGGGTCGACCGGGTGACGATGTCGGAGAGCCTGGAGGCGCGCACGCCGTTCCTCGACCGCGACCTGATCGACTTCGCGCAGTCGATCCCGGCCACCCTCAAGCTCCGCCGGACGGACCCGGAGGCGGTGGAGAGCACGGGCGAGACCACCGAGAAGTGGATCCTGCGCCGCGCCTGCGCCGACCTGCTGCCCGAGGCGCTGGTCTGGCGGAAGAAGGCGCAGTTCGACGAGGGGAGCGGCACGGTCGACGCGCTGCGCGAGGCGCTGGCGATGCTGGGCGCCGACGGCGGCCGCGAAGCCGAGGCCGCGCTTTACGAGCGCATCCTGCGCGAGCGCTTCGCCGACCCCAGGCGGATCCTGGAGGCGGCGGGGTCCTGGGCGTCGGGGCGGGTGGCGGCGGCGGGGTGAGGGCAACGGCAGGGGCCGCTTCGCCGAAGCGATCGTCCGCAGGGCGGACGTAGCGGTCTTTCGATGGGCTCGCGCGAATGTCCGTTCCAGTGCGGCATGACCCAGTGCGACGTTCCCGCTCGCTCGGCCGTTCTCAGCCCCCGATCTCGTGGTCGAGCCCGACGATCCACCGCTGCGCCTTGCGACGGACTAAGGGCAGGGCGAGCGGCACGAGCCAGGGCGCGGCGCGCACCGTCCGGCCACGCAAGGTGGTGGCGCGCGGCATCGCCATGGCGCGGGTGATCTGCCCGACCACGCGGTTCACGACCGGGCGGCGCAAAGCGTCGTAGCGATCCAGGCGACCCTCGGCCGCAAGCGTGGCGAAGACGTAGGCGTCCTCGATGCCGAGGTTCATTCCTCGCGCGCCGATCCCCGCGTGAACGTGGGCCGCATCTCCCGACAGATGCACTGCGCCGTGCGAGAACCGCTCGGCGACCCGGTTGGCGATGGCGAACTCGGAGCGCCACGCCACCTCGCCCAGCTTCGTGCCTTCGGGCAGCGGCGCCGTCAGGTCGGGCACGTTGCCCAGGAGTCGCCAGAGCGAACCCTCATGGCGCACGAGGAACAGCCCACCCTCGGGCGCGAGGAAGATCTGCGCCGCGTCCGGATCGAGCCCTGCCGCGGCGGGCAGCGCCAGTTCCGCGTCGATCAAGCGCCACGGCTCGTCATAGGCCGTGCCGGGAAAGCCGATGTCGAGCGACTGCCGGATCGTGCTGCCGGCCCCGTCGGCGGCGAGCACTGCCGGCGCCTCGATCCGCTCGGTCCCGTCAGGCCCTTCGACCGTGACTGTGGCACCATCGGAGGTGACCTCCACCTCCGTCGCGGCGAGACCACGCTCGACCGTGACGCCGCGCTCCGCCAGCACCTCCTCCAGCATGCGCTCGCTGTCGGCCTGCGACTGCACCAGCATGAAGGGGTAAGGGTGGTTCACGTCGTCGAGCCGGAGCGTCGCGAGGACGCCCCCGGGCCGCCGTAGGTTGAGCCGCGTCATCCGCCGCCCGTGGGCGAGGTAACGCGCCGTGACGCCGGACGATTCCAGCAGTGCGAGAGAGCGGGCGTTCACGCCGAAGGCCTTGGAGTGAGGGGAACGCGTGACCGCACGTTCGATCACGCGAGCGCAGCGGCCCCGCTCGGCGAGGAAGAGCGCGGCGGCGAGGCCCGTGGGGCCAGCGCCGACGATCAGGACGTCGGGAGTGGCGGCTGATGGCATCTCGGTCCTATTGATAGCTACTGCTATCAATGTGGCCGGCGCGGGTCCCGTGTCAAGTACACGGCCATGGCGTAGGCTCGTCCCCATGCCTGCCGCCATCGACCCCGACCGCATCCTCGACGCCGCCCTCGCCGTCTGGCGCGAGGAAGGGTTCCGAGCCGCGACCACGCGCAAGGTCGCGGCCCGCGCGGGCGTGGGCGAGATGACGCTCTTCCGGCGCTTCGGCGACAAGGCCGGACTCATGGGCGCCGTCCTCGAGCGCGAGGGCCGACGTTTCGTGCCCGAGGCGCTGGCCCCGACCGATGACGTGGCGGCCGACCTCGAGTCCATCGTGACGGCCTACGCCGCGCTCCTCGACCGCCTCGGCGCCGTCGTGTTCGACTTCCTGCTCAACGCCCCCACCGAGCCCGCCCTTGCCTCCCTCCGTCCCGTGCCCCTCGCCGCAATCGGCAGGGCGGCCGAGGTGGTCGCAGCACACCAGGAGGCAGGGCGACTCAGGGGGGACGATCCACGGGCGGCCGTGCTCGCGCTGCTCGGCCCCATCCTGGCCGGTGCCCTTCTGTCCCGGGCCCAGCCGGGCGCCATGCCGGCCGTCAACGCAGCCCATGTGGTGAAGAGATTCCTCGCGGGATGGGCGCGATTGGGCGCATAAGGGGGAGGCGCTCAGGACGTTCGAGCCGGGTGTCATCGCGCAGCCGCAGGCGAAACCGACCCTGGGTGAACGGATCACCGGCGTTCCCCGGCCGAACCCCTGGACCTGCTCCGCGGCTGAGCCGTTCGGCGACGCGTTCATTGCGGAAGGGGGGCGGACGTAGGGCGCCTCTCGCATATGACTGGGGCGTCAACTCCGGGCGGAGCGCTGAATCAACGATGCTCGATCCTGATCGCTTGGCGTCCCATGCGACCCAGGATCGCGTTGCGCAGGCTGTCGAGGACCGCGGCCACGAAGACGATGGGGGCTTGGATCAGCGGCTGGAGTAGATGCCGACCCGTAGGAGAACTCGACCTCGTGGCCGGCCCGGGCGGGGCCTTCGACCTGATCGTGAGGGACGGCGTGGTCTGCAGGAACGCGCCGGGGAGAGCCGCGCGGGGGCGTCCGGCGGGGCGCTTCGGGCAGGCCGGGGCGGGGACGCTCAGGTGCGGCGGGCGGTGGCGTCGGACCAGCCGAGGCAGCCCGCGGGGAGGCCCGTGCCGCCGACGAAGAGGGCGCCGCGCCGGTAGAGCCGCAGCGCCTCTCCTCCGTCGAGCCCCGCGAGCACCATCACCCCGCCGCCGTCCGACCAGACCACGCGGGCCGAGAGCCCGTCGAGCGCGGCCAGGGCGCCGGTCGGGCCGTAAGCCACTTGACGATCACGACCTGCTGCTGATGGCCGCCCGAGAGGCTCCGCGTCGGTTGGGACAGATGCTCATCCGCGGCCTTGAGGCGGAGCTTGTCGCCGATGGCGCGGGCGCCCTCGAGCATTCTACGCGCGCTCAAGGGGCTGCGGCCGCCGCGGTAGCGTCTGAAGGAGACGAGGCCCATGTTCTCCGACATCGGGCTGTCCATCAGCAGCCCTCCGGCGCGGTGATCCTCGGTGACGAACGCCATGCCGGGCGCGATGCGCTCGCGCAGGCCGCCCTCCAGGGGCGCACCGTCGAGCGCCATGGCACCCTTCGAATGGGGATCGAGTTCGAAGACGATGCGGGCGAGCCCGGAGCGGCCCGCGCTCTTGAGCCCGAAGATGGCGAGAGCATCTCCTTCGCGGACCTGCATCGGGAGTCCCGGCAGATGTCCGCCTGGCTCACGCCGCTCAGCGCTAGCACTAACCGCTCGGCCGGCGGGGTGGCGCGAGGGGGAAAGAGTTGATCGATCTCGCGACCCGGCATCATCGAGATCATGCGCGGAACGTCGAACTCGGCGATCGGACTTCTGCCCACGCGCGCGCCGTCGCGTAGCACGACCCCCTCGTCGGTGAGCCTCATCACGTCCGGGAGCGCCTGGCTGGTCTAGATCATCGAACGACCCTCGGCGCGCAGCTCCCGCAGGACGGTGAAGGAGCGTTCGGTCTCGCACACTATGAATGAGGTGGCCGGCTCGCCGAGGATGAGGATCCGCTCATCCGAGGCGAGCGCCCTGGCGATCTCCACGAGCTGCCGTTCGCCGGAGGCGAGCCGCTCGACGCGCGTGTCCGGCGAGACATCCAAGCCCAGGCGCGACGGCATCGCCGCCGCCTGACGCCACATGGCGCCGCCCCCTAAGAAGGGCCCGATCCGCGGCATCCGGTCGATGAACATGTTCTCGGCGATCGACAGACTGCCGAAGAGGTTCGGTTCCTGGCGGATGAAGGCGATCCCAGCTGTCGTAGCATCGGCGGGCCGCTCGGGCGCATAGGGCTCTCCGTCCGGGGTCATGGTGCCGACGACGGGCTCCCGCACGCCGTCGGGCATGTTCATCATCGTGGACTTGCCGGCCCCGTTCCCGCTGATCAGGGCGAGGATCGTGCCGGGCGCTAGGTCGAGGCCGACGCCCTGCACAGCCGTCCTGCCGAAGAGGGACTCGGCCAGCCCGCGATACGCGAGGGTCGGCGCCCGCGCTCCCGTCCCGGTCGCCTCTCCGCGCGGCTGCGTCATGACACCCCAGCAGCGCGCGGCGCTTGACGTCGAACGTGGCGGCTGCCGGGATTACCCTGCCCTTCACCATCACCACGGTGAGGTAGGTCAGGTTCAGAGAGACGACCGCCAACGAACCGATCCGTGGTGCCAAGCTCGGCGCCGAAGTGCACAACCGGCTGCTCGCCATCCTCGAGGAGGGCAACCTCGCTCCGGGGGATCTGCTCCCGTCCGAGCGCGAGCCGATGGCCCGCTTCGACGTCGACCGCCCTGCCGTGCGCGAGGCGATGCAGTCGCAACAGGGCATGAGCCTGATCGATGTCCGACACGGCGAGCGGCCACTCGTGGCCAAGCCGACCATCGTCGGGAACCTCGCCCTGGTCGAGCAGTGATTGTAGCACGCGCTCGCTCATCCCGGAACGGAGTTGGAGGTCCTCAAGAGGGTCCGGCTCAAGGCCGAGGGATATGTCGCCCGTCTCGGCACCCGGCACCGCTCCGAGGACGATATCGCCTCCTAAGCGTCGATCCTCGCACGCTAAGAGGAAACCGCGGGCGGCAATGCCGACCTCTCGACGCAGCTCGACGACATGTGCCATTCGGCCATCGCGAGGAGTGCCGGCGACCGCGTCATCATGCACTATACGGATGCGATCTCTTCCTGGCTCGTGGAGTACCATATTCAGACTGTCCACCGTCCAGGCTTCGAGGCGCGGTCCATCTCGGAGCATCGGGAGATAGTTGCGGCCAGCGAGTCCAAGGATGGACGGCAGGCGCATCGGGCGGTGACGAACCATTTTAGCCGCGCGAATTCACTCTACCGGGCCGGGCATCGACTGAATGCAACCGGCGAGGGTGTGTCGGACTCCGATCGGTAGCCGAGGGGATCGTTCGTCGAGGGTGCAGATGCGGGACGCGTTCGGGGAAGTTCCAACCGGGTGTTGTCCCGGGACAGAGACGAAACCGATCCTCGCGGACCGGATCACCGGCGCCCCATGACCATACCGCGCCTATCGCCCCTGTCGCGGAACACCCGATCCGATCCTGCCATCTGTAGCGAGAGATCGGAGGACGACGGCGGATGGGCGAGGCACATCATCGGGATGACGGTCTCGCCGACCTGCGCCGCCTCGTCGGGTCGATCCCTGTCTCGATGGTCGTCACCGACCCGCATCGCCCGCGAAATCCGATCGTCCACATCTGCCGTGCCGTTGAGGAGGTGACCGGTTACACTGCCTGGATGGCCGTGGGGCATAACCGCGCCTCCCTTCACGATCACAACAGCGACCAGCCCGGCCTAGAAACATCGCGCGCGCGCATCGAAGCCTGGCGGCTCGGCTACAACCAAGAATGCCCGCATTCGGCCCTCGGTGACTTGATCCCCGGCGAGTTCGCCGAACAACTGAAGACGGTCCGGAAGGGCGCATGACGGCCGGACCAGAAAAAGGGTCAGGTCCCGCTCGGAACGGACTCTCCCCAAAAACTAGGGGAGGAAACGGGGATCAGGTCAGAGACAACAGGTTAACATTGATCGCCAGGTGTACCCAAACGATACATTCCCTCGCATCCGGGTACGCGTCGGAGCGCCGGCGGCGTCGGCATGAGCGAGCCGGTCACCTCGTCTCATCGGTCAGGCGGTATCCTATCCCGCGTACCGTCATGATCCGCGGGGCGGCTGGGCGATCGAGCTTCTTGCGCAGGCGGGCGACGTAGACGTCGACGACGTTGGTCATCGGGTCGGCATCCGCGCCCCAGGCGGCCGACAGGATGCGCTCGCGGCTGTGGACGCGGCCGGGATCGGAGGCGAGCAGCCAGAGCACGTCGAACTCCAGCCGGGTCAGATCGAGGGCCGTCCCCGCGATGCGCCCCTCACGGCGGCTTCGGCAGAGGGTGAGCCCCCCGACGCTCAGGGCCTGGGAGGGGGTTGGCCCGGGCGGCAGGCCGCCACGCCGGACCAAGGCGGCGAGCCGCGCGAGCAGCACGTCGAACGCGAAGGGCTTGGCGAGGTAGTCGTCGGCACCGCGGCCGAGCCCCTCGATCACGTCCTCGTCGGCGTCGCGCGCCGTCAGCATCAGGACCGGCGTGGCGATGCCGGCGGCGCGCAGCCGCTCGCAGACGTCCATCCCCGATATGTCGGGCAGCATCACGTCGCGCACGATGGCGTCGAACTCCTCCGCCAGTCCCGTCTCGATCGCGGCGGCCCCGGTCGCGACGGCCGTCACGCTGTAGCCCTCGGCCTCCAGGCCGCGCTTGACGAAGGCGGCGATGCGCGCCTCGTCCTCCAGGAGCAGGAGGCGGGTCATGCGGGCGCCTCCGCCGCGGCGGGCAGCGTCAGCGTCACCGCCGTCCCCGCCCCCTCGCGGCTCTCGATGGCGAGCGCGCCGCCATGTGCCTCGGCGATGGCCTTCGCGACCGGCAGGCCGAGCCCGGTGCCGCCGGGCAGCGCGTTCGAGCCGCGCACGAAGCGGTCGAAGACCTGCGCGACCTCGGCCTCGGGAATGCCGATGCCCTCGTCCTGCACGGTGATCGAGACCGCCCCCGCGGTCCGCCCGGCCTCGACACGCAGCGCGCCGCCCTCGGGCGAATAGCGCAGGGCGTTGTCCAGAAGGACCATCAGCAGCTGGTGGATGCGGGACGGGTCGGCCTCGACCTCGGTGGCGAGGACAGCATCCGCCGCGATCAGCCCGATCCGCGCGTGGGGGGCGAGCCGTCCCGCATCCGCGACCGTGCGGCGCAGGAGCGGCCCGAGCTCCGTCCGGGCAATGTCGAGCGGCGCCTCCCCCGCCTCGCGACGGGCGACGAAGAGCAGATCGTCGACGAGGCGGCTCATGTGCTCGCTCTGCTCGACCACGCCGTGCAGGGCCGCGCGGGCGCCCTCCCCGTCCGCGTCGCCGCGGGCGCGCAGCGCGACCTCCGCCTCGCCGCGCATCACCGTCAGCGGCGTGCGCAGCTCGTGGCTGACGTCGGCGAGGAAGCGGCGGCGGGTCGCATCCTGGTCGGCGAGGTGGGCGTTGGCGGCCTTCAGTTCGGCGGTGCGCTCGGCGACGCGGTCCTGGAGCGCCTCCTCCTCGGCGCGCAGGGCCCGATCCGAGCGCTCCAGCCCCTCGGCCATGACGTTGAAGTCGTGCGCGAGGCGGCCCAGCTCGTCGCTGCCCGTCTCCGGAATGCGGTGGCCCAGCTCGCCCCGGGCGAGCCGCGCCGCGCCCTCGGTCAGCGCGCGGAAGGGCCGCATGAACGACGACAGCAGCGCCCAGACGCCGAGGGCGGCCGCCAGCAGGGTCGCCAGCGCCGCGGCCGTGGTCCACCGCACGCTGCGTCGCGCCAGCTCCGCGATCTCCTCGCGGACCTCCAGCACCTCGCCCGCCTCGTCGGCGATCGCCAGGTCGACCTGCGGGGCGAGCCGCTCGTCGAGCAGCGTCACGATCCGCGTCAGCGGCTCGGCCAGGGCGCCGACGGGCCGCGGACCCACCGCGTCCTGGGCGAGCGTGGCAAAGGCCGCATCGACCTCGGCGAGCACGGCCTCGATCGCGTCGAGCCGCTCCAGCTCCTCGAGCTCCGCCTCGCCGCGGAAGGGCAGCTCGTCGTCGACGAGGGCGCGGATCGACTCGATGTCCCGTGCCACCGCCACGCGCGTCCGGTCCAGCCTGGGCATGGTCCCCTCCGCGGGCGCGGCGACGGACGTGACGTGGAGGCGAAGCAGGTCGCTCACGTTCGTCTCCATGGCGAGGTAGAGGGCCAGCTGCTCCTCCGCGAGGGCGACGGAGGCGACGCCCCGGTCGATGCCGCGCGCAAGCGTCATGGTCAGCGCGGCGCAGAGGACGGCGCCAGCCGCCAGCGCCAGCGCGAAGGTCACGATCTTGGCGCGGAACTGCATGGCTCAGGCCCCGTGCGGCTCAGTCGTCGTCATCGTCGTCCCCGTCGTCATCCTCGTCATCGTCGTCATCGTCGCCGCCGCGATCGTCGTCGCGGTCGTCGCCACCGCCACCCCCTCCGCGAGCGCCGCCGCCACCATCCCCTCCGCGCGCGCCTCCACCGCCATCCCCTCCGCGCGCGCCGGTATTCCCGCCCCTGTCCTCAACCTGACCGTTCCCCCCGCCGGAGCGGCTGCCGGGCTGTGCGGCGGGGCGACGCCGCACGACGTATCCCAGCTCCCTGATCACCTCGTAGAGTGCCTCGGCGGTCGCCATGTCGCCGCGCCGTTCCGCCCGCCTGGCGCGTTGGACGAGAAGCCGCACGACATCCGGTGCTCCCCCCGCCTGCACCCGTACGGGCCCCAGGCCGGGTGCAGCCGGAGCGTGCCCTGGCAGGGCCCGTGCCGCGCCGCAGAGCGCCGCCACGACGAACAGTGCGATGAGAACGCGCTCGATCATCCAGGTCCTTCCCGGCGGACGGCAGGAGGGGCGCCGCCGCTCGGTGGATGCACCCTCCGGACGGGTCGGCACCAGCCTCCGGGCCCGATCGTGAACGGAGCTTAACGCTCCGTCCATGCTCCGTTCATCTTCCCGACAGGACCGAGGCGGTCCGGGCCGCCTAACGTCTCCCCAGCGGCACCACGCCAGACCGGGAGACGACGATGAAGTACTTCGACCGCATCCGCCACGGCATTCCCACCGAGCCGTTCCTGCGGGAGATCGCCACGGTGGACGGCGCGTGGGCGCGGGCGACGGGCCGCCAGGACAAGATCGCCGTCCAGCGCGAGGCGCTCGCCATCCCGCTGCGCGGCCTGCGCAAGTCGCAGATATACGGCCGCGCGCGCCGCGACGTCCACGAGAGCCGCTGGACGACCGGTTCGAGGGCCTTTCCTCTCGCCCGCGCCTTCATCGCGGAGGTCGCGACCGCGCTCGACGCCGATCTGGGCCGCGCCAAGATCGTCTGCCTGCCCGCCGGGCGCGTCGTCTACCCCCATGTCGACCGCGGCGCGTACTACCGACTGCGCGGTCGCTACCACCTGATCCTCAAGTCCTCCGCCGGGTCGTGCATGCGCGCCGGCGACGAGGAGGTGCGGATGCGCGAGGGGGAGCTCTGGTGGTTCGACAACGACCAGATGCACGAGGCCGCCAATGACGGCGACGGGGACCGCATCCATCTCATCTTCGACCTGCTTCCCGCCGCGATGCGCGACCGCGCCGCGCGGGCGACCGAGGCGGCGCGGGCCAAGCTGGCCGAGGCGGCGTGAGCGCCATGGACCGCACGCTCCGCTTCCGGCCCGGATTGCCCGGCCACGTCCCCGACGCCTGGATCGTCGGCCCCGAGAGCGACGCGCCGCCGGTCGTCGCCGTGCACGGGATCACGCGGGGCGCAGAGGCCATGGCCACCCTGCTCGCACCCCGCGCCGAGGCGACAGGCCGTCGAGTGATCGTGCCGCATTTTGACCGGACGAGCTGGCCCCGCTACCAGCGCGCCGCCTGCCGCGACCGGGCCGACCTCGCCCTGCTGCGCCTTGCGAACGCCGTCCGGGCCGAGGGCAGCGCGGCCCCGGGGCGCTTCGACCTCGCCGGCTTCTCGGGCGGCGCGCAGTTCGCCCATCGCTTCGCCTGGCTCCACCCGCAGGCGGTGGGCGGCCTCTGCGCGACGGCGCCCGGATGGTGGACGTTTCCCGACGCGGAGACGGCCTGGCCGCGCGGCATCGGCATGGCCCGGATGCGCCACGCCGCGATCACCCTGCGGCTACAGGCGAACCTGCGCGCCTTCCTCGACCGCGACATCGCCGTCTGCGTGGGCAGCGACGACGTCGCACGCGACCGCAACCTGCGCCAGGGCGCAGCCATCGACGCCCAGCAGGGCGGGACACGCGCCACACGCGCCCGCCGCTGGGCTGCGGCCGTCCGCGCGCAGGCCCATGCCTTGGGCATCACGCCGCGCGTCACGCTGCGCGTGCTGCAAGGCTGCGGACACGACTTCGCCGCTTGCGTGGCAGACGCAGCGCTCGACCGCGACTTCGTCGCCGCCGCGCCCACCGTCGCCTCAACCCAATGCCACCGCGAAAGGATCGCAGCATGACCCGTCTCCCCACCCACCCTGCCGCCACCGCGAAATGGTCCTTCGCCACCCGCCGGGTCAGCCGCGAGGACGCCGCGCGGCTCCTGAGCGATGGCCTCGACGCCGTGCGGCCAGGCGATCTGATCCTGGCAGAGGTTGCACGGATCGGCAGCCACAAGCGGCTGCAGCTCGCCGACGGACGCTTCTCGCCGCTCTGGACGGGCGACCGGATCGTCGTGGCCTGTGCCGACCGCTACGCGGTGGACCAGTTCGACGGACGCGCGACGCTCTCGCCCGACGGGGCCGATCTGCTGGCCGGCGGCGGCGTCTGCGGCACCATCGCGTCCAAGCACGACAAGATCGCGAACGGCACCCGGCTGTCGATCGTAGGCCGTCTCGCCGACGCGACGGGCGCGGCGCTCAACGTCGACCGCTTCGCCCTGCCGGACGCCGTGCCCGGGCGCCCGCCCCTGGTGATCGGCCTGGTCGGTACCGGCATGAACGCGGGCAAGACCGCTGCCGCCGCCGGAACGGTCCACGGCTTCTCCCGTCTGGAACGCCGGGTCGCGGCGATCAAGGCGACGGGCACCGGATCCTTCGGCGACGTCCATGAGTACGAGGCCGCGGGAGCGGCGCGCGTGCTCGACTTCACCGATGCGGGCATGGCGTCGACACACCGGCAGTCGCTCGACCGGCTCCTTCGCTCGACCGACCTGCTGCTGGCACATGCCGCCGATTGCGACGTCGCGGTGGTCGAATTGGCCGATGGCGTGAGCCAGGTCGAGACGGCCGGTCTGCTCGCCCGGCCCGACTACGCCGCGCGCTTCGATGCCATGATCCTGGCCGCGCCGGACGCGATGGCGGCGCGGGGCGGGCTGGCCTGGCTCGGGGCGCACGGGATCGCGCCCGTCGCGTTGAGCGGGGTGATGACCCGCGCGCCGCTGGCCGCCGAGGAGGCCGCACGGGCGACGGGCCTGCCGGTCCTCGACCGCAGCGAGTTGGCCGAGCCGGAAACCGCCTCCATGATCGAGACCAAGCTGGTCCATCCCGTCCGCTCTGCGGCATGAGCCGCCGCCCCCCCATCCTCGGCGAACGCCGCTGGCTGGCGCTCGCCCTCCTCGTCGCGCTGGCCCTGGGCCAGGGCGTGACGATGGTCGTCACCGCCTTCGCCACGCGCGACGTCTTCGTCCATCTGCGTGAGGGCGGCGCGGAGCCTCGCGCCGCCCTCTTCGCGCTGGCGGCAGCGGGCACGGGGCTGTGCGCGCTGCGCGCGTTCGAAGGCAGGGTGGGAGAGCGTGTGGGCCAGTCCTACGCCGCTGCGATCCGCATGGTCCTGTTCCGGCACGTCGCGAGGATGCCCGCCAGTGCCGTGGCCGAGCGCCGTTCGGGCGCGCTCGCGCTGCGCTACGTGGGCGATCTTGCCGCATTCAAGGGCTGGATCGCACGGGGACTGGCGCGGCTGATCTCGGCCGCCGCCACGATCCCCGCCGCCCTCATGATCCTCTACCTGCTGGAACCGCGGCTCCTCTGGGCCGCGATCGGCCCGATCGCCGCTGTGCTGGCGGGGATCGCGCTTCTCGGCCCCGCCCTGGGCCGCGCCCATGCCGACCTGCGCGCCAAGCGCGCCCGTCTCGCCGCCGCGATGGCCGAGCGGCTGCCCCAGGCGATCGCCCTGCGCCGGTCCGGACGGATGCGCACCGAGACGAGGGCCTTGTCTGCCCGCTCGCGCGCCGTGGCCGACGCGGGCGTGCGCCGCGAGTGGCTGGCCGCGACTGTGCGCGCGCTGCCGGACGCGGGCGCAGGACTGGCGGGGGCGCTGTGTCTCTGGGTCTGCCTGCGCCTCGACCTCGGCATACCCGAGGCCGTCGCCGCGTTGACCGCACTCGGCATGGTGGTCTGGCCGCTGCGGCATCTCGCCGACGTGGCCGACCGCCGCCGGGCGTTCGGGGTGGCCGCGGCCAAGCTCGACCGGATGCTGGCCGCAGAGCGTCTTCCCGCCCCCGGCCGGGCCGACGGCTCCGTCGAGGCGCCCGCGATCCTGATCGAGGGCGCCGAGGGCGCGCTGCCCGATCTGATCCTCGAGCGCGGCGAACGGCGGTGGCTGGCCGGGCCGGGCGGCGCGGAGGCCTCTCGGATGCTGACGGCCCTGGCCGGGCTCGATCTCGCCCCCCCGGCCCGGCGCTTCGAGGTCTGCGGGGCGTCACCCGGAGCGCTCAAGGCCGGCCGTGTTCTGTATCTCGGGCGTCAGACCCCGTCCCTGCGCGGCTCGCTACGGCGCGAGGCGACCCTGGGGATCGGACGTAGTCCCGACGACGACGAGATCGCGGTTGCGCTCGAACGTGCGGGTCTCGCCGGTCTTCTGGAGCGCCTCGGCGGGCTGGGCGGACGCGTTGCCGAGGCCCGCCGCAACCTGAGCGCCGACGAACGGTCCCGCCTCACCCTCGCACGCGCCTTCCTCGCCCGTCCCGATCTCGCGCTCATCGATGCGGACGAGATCGGCCTGCGGGGCGACCTGCTCGCCCGGTTCCTCGAGCGTGTCGAGGAAGCGGACGCCGCCGCCCTCGTCGTGACGTCCGACCCGGAAGCGACGCTCCGCCTCGGCGCGCCTTTGGGCAACCTGCCTGCGCGGCGAACCGCACCGCCAGTGGCGGCGGAGCCGTTCGCCGGATAGGCGAAGAGGTTCGCCGCATCGACCCGAACCGAAGGCGAACTTGAGGTCGAAGACCACGTGCACGGTTCAGATGACTGCACTCATCCGGAATGTTCCAGTGACACCGGTCAGCCGTTGCAATGGCCTCCCTTCCACTTCCCGGATCGCTGTCTTGGGGGTGTCTGAGGCCTTACTCAACACCATGCCGCCATTGTACTGCGATCCGTGGACACCCTCACCCGTCATCGCGCGGCATCGGGTGAACCAGGTCCGGGCTACGGACTTCTTCGCGTCCGCTGCTATCTGGACGGCCTCCCCTCCACCTCTCTACGTCCTCCTTCCCGTGGTGCTTCGCGCGGAAGCAGGAGGCCATTGCGCGGTCCTCGTCGCGGTTCGAGCGGCCGGACGTCGCGAGCGCGGCCTCGGGGCCGGCGTCGGGGTGGTCGCTTCCGGAGGGGCCGAAATCGGCCATGGTGAGGAAATCACTGCGGTCCCCCTCTCGCCGGGGAGCGGGTCTTACGGATGGGACCCCGCATTCCCTGCGGCAGGCGTTGGGGAGGGGCCGGGCTGGTTCCGCATGATCGGGGGGTGCGTTCCCCGGATGGGGCCGCCCATCGTCCTCCACTACCGCACCCCGCCCGACGGCCCGCGGATCGCGGCGCACCATGGCCGTGGGCGGACGACGATGGAGCTTCGCATGCAGCATCGAATTCACCGGGTCTGCGCGATCACGGTTTCCGCCCTCGCCTGGCCGGCGCCGGATGTCGCGCGAACCAGACCGAGCGAGGAGCATCTGCTGCCGCAGACGGGCGGCGGCGAGATGCCCGGCGCCGGCAGCTGGCGTCGGCCGGCGAGCTGACGCCATGGCACAGGGGGCCACCCGGGGTGGTCGAGGAGGACACCTATGCCGACGTGATCCGCCTGGACGGCGACCCGCTCGGGGATCTGGACCTCGTGGCCGGCCCGGGCGGGGCCTTCGACCTGATCGTGTTGGACGGGGTAGTCTGCAGGAACGCGCTGGAGAGAGCCGCGCGGGGGCGTCCGGCGGGGCGCTTCGGGCAGGTCTCCGGGGCGGGGACGCTCAGGCGCGGCGGGCGGTGGCATCGGACCAGCCGAGGCAGCCCGCGGGGAGGCCCGTGCCGCCGACGAAGAGGGCGC
>CAZWWR010000050.1:1337-17419 GCA_964637265.1 uncultured Jannaschia sp. | reverse complement strand
CGCGTTCGCGCAGCACCGCCTCCTCCGCCCTGCGGTGCCGCGCCGCCGCCGGCGCCGCGGCGTCCACCGCCGCCGCGAACTCCTCCCAGACCCCGTAGTGCCGGGCCAGGAGCGCCGCCGCCACCTCGCCCAGGTGCCGGACGCCGAGCCCGAACAGGACCCTCGCCAAGGGCTGGTCCCGCCCCGCCTCGATCGCGCGGAAGAGGTTGGCCGCGGAGGTCTCGCCCCAGCCCTCGAGCCCCGCCACGGTGGTCAGGCCGCGACCGTGGCGGGCCTCGAGCGTGAAGATGTCGGCGGGCGCCCGCACCCAGCCGAGCTCGTGGAACCGCTCGACCTCCTTGTCGCCCAGCCCCTCGATGTCGAGCGCGGGGCGCGAGACGAGGTGCTTGAGCCGCGCCAGGCGCTGCGCGGGACAGATCAGGCCGCCCGTGCAGCGCCTGACCGATTCGCCGGGCTCGCGCAGGGCGGGCGAGCCGCATTCGGGGCAGGCCTCCGGCATCGTCCACGGCCGCGCGTCGGCGGGCCGGGCGGTGGGATCGACGTCGCGCACCTTCGGGATCACGTCCCCGGCGCGGTAGATCTCCACGCGGTCCCCCTCCCGCAGGTCGCGCCCCTCCCGGATGGGCGTGCCGGCGCTGTCGCGCCCGGCGATGTAGTCCTCGTTGTGAAGCGTCGCGTTCGAGACGACGACGCCGCCCACCGTCACCGGCTCGAGCCGGGCGATCGGGCTCAGCGCCCCGGTCCGGCCGACGTTGATCTCGATCCGCAGGAGCCGGGTCCACGCCGTCTCGGCGGGAAACTTGTGCGCAACGGCCCAGCGCGGCGTCGTGGAGCGGTAGCCCAGCCGCTGCTGCAGGGCGAGGTCGTCGACCTTGTAGACGACGCCGTCGATGTCGTAGCCGAGCTCGGCGCGTTCGGCCGCGATGGCGCGGTACTGCGCCAGCATCTCCTCCACCGACCCGCAGAGCGCGGTGCGCGGGTTCACCGCGAAGCCCATCGCGCCGAGGCGGTCGAGCGCGCCGTGCTGTGTCGGGGCGAGCGGCTCGGAGAGGACGCCCCAGGCATAGGCGAAGAAGCGCAGCGGCCGCCGTGCCGTCACCTCCGGGTCGAGCTGGCGCAGGGAGCCGGCCGCGGCGTTGCGGGGGTTGGCGAAGGTCCGGCCGCCCCCGGCCTCCTGCGCGTCGTTCAGGGCGCGGAAGTCGCCGTGGGTCATGTAGACCTCGCCGCGGACCTCCATGACGTCGGGGGCGCCCGCCACCTCGGTCGGCACGTCGCCGATGGTGAGCGCGTTGCGGGTGACGTCCTCCCCCGTCCGGCCGTCGCCGCGGGTCGCCGCCCGCACGAGCCGCCCGCCTTCGTAGCGGATCGAGAGCGAGAGGCCGTCGATCTTGGGCTCGGCGGTGTAGCGGAGGGCCGCGTCGGCGGGGAGCCCGAGGTAGCGCCGGATGCGGGCGTCGAACTCGCCGACGTCGGCCTCGTCGAACGCGTTGCCGAGCGACAGCATCGCGACCTCGTGCCGGACCTTCGCGAACCCCTCCGCGGGGGCCGCGCCGACGCGGCCGGCGGGGCTGTCCTCGCGCCTCAGGTGGGGGAAGCGCGCCTCGATGGCCGCGTTCCGCCGCTTGAGCGCGTCATAGGCGGCGTCGTCCATCACCGGCGCGTCGGCCGCGTGATACGCCTCGTCGGCGAGGAGGAGCCGGTCCGAGAGGAGGGCCAGCTCGGCGGCCGCGTCGGCCTCGTCGAGCTCCTCCACGGGCGGGGCGTCCCCGGCCGTCCCCGACATCTCGCTCATCTCCACCTCCGGGGCCGACCGCGTGAGCGGGAGTCATAGGCATCCCGCGGCGCCACTTCCACCTGACGGGGCGCGAATGTGGCACCGGCCGTCCGCCGCTTCCGGAGGGTCATGCCGTGTAGGAGCGCGGGCGGGGCCGTCGACGGGACGGGCTTTCCCTGCGCGGCGTCGGAAGGCAGGTCTCAGGGGCGGTGCCTTGCCCGCCTGCGTGACGCGCTGCCAAATGAGGTATGCCGGCGCCTGGCCAGCCGAACCCGCGGCGGGACGGCCTCGAAATCCGCGGAAGTCCGTCAGCCTATCCGTGAGGGGCGGGTTCACACGATCAGGGGTAGGGGCACGAAGCTCGGCGATGGGGAGGGACGGGCTCGGCCTCCAGCCTGAAGGGCGATCCGTGTCTCCGGATTGGGTCGGGTTCGAGACTTACCGCGCTCGCAGAACACGAAGATCGTAGCTTCGTCCACACGAGCATCACGAGAGGCGGAGACGGTCTCTCACCGCGCTGTGATATGAGCGTGCAATGGTGGCCCGACTGGCAGGAGCGCTACCGGGGAAGGTGCCGGGCGGGGCGAGGGCGGCGGCGAGCGGGCCGCCGCTCGCAGGGGCCTCAGGCGGAGGCGCGGCGCAGTTCGGCGACCTCGGTCTCGCCGGATGCGGACGACGGATCACGGAGAACGTAGCCGCGGCCCCAGACCGTCTCGATGTAGCTCTCGCCATCCGTCGCGACGCTCAGCTTCTTCCGCAGCTTGCAGATGAACACGTCGATGATCTTTAGCTCGGGCTCGTCCATCCCCCCGTAGAGATGATTGAGGAACATCTCCTTCGTCAGGGTGGTGCCCTTTCTCAGGCTGAGGAGTTCCAACATCTGGTACTCCTTGCCGGTCAGGTGGACGGCCTTCCCGTCGACCTCCACCGACTTCGCGTCGAGGTTCACGGACACGCGGCCCGTCTTGATGATCGACTGCGAATGCCCTTTCGACCGCCTGACGATCGCGTGGATCCGGGCGATCAGCTCCTCGCGGTGGCAGGGCTTGACCAGGTAGTCGTCGGCGCCGAAGCCGAAACCGCGGATCTTGTTCTCGGTATCGCCGGCCCCGGACAGGATGAGGATCGGCGTCTCGATCCGGGCGAGGCGGAGCGCCTTCAGCACGTCGTGCCCCGTCATGTCCGGAAGGTTGAGGTCGAGGAGGATCAGGTCGTAGTCATACAGCTTCGCGAGATCGATCGCCTCTTCGCCGAGATCGGTCGAGTACACGTTCAGATCTGCGCTCGACAGCATCATCTCGATGCCCTTGGCAGTCGCGGCGTCGTCTTCGACGAGGAGCACTCGCATCTCAATCTCCCGGGACGTACGGTCGGCGAAGGGTTCGGCGTAAATCGTTAATTCATGGTTATCGGCAGGGCCGCAAGGGGGGACTAAGTTGGCGTTCCGCGAAAATCCTGCACCCGTGTCGCCTTCAGACCGTGGAGCCCGTGCCGGGCTTCGGCCGCTTCCCACCCCGCGAACTCTTCCTCGGAAAGGCCGTAGCGTTCCATTGCCTCCTCCAGACTGAGCAATCCGGCCCGTACGCCATGGACCACCGCGCGTTTCCTGCGCGCGACCCACCGTGTCGTGCCCGGGGGAGGAAGGTCCGCGACCGACATGCGCGTGCCGTCCGGCAGATGGACGACCCTCGCGCCCGGAACCTTCCTAAGATACATACTCGCCTCCGAAACTCCATTCTCGCCGGCGGAGTCTTGCCCATGACAGGATTGTCCGGGGGTTAAGCCAGACATTGAGAATGCGGCGGATTTTCCTATATCTCCAGCCCGTCCCTGCTTCCCGGAGAGACCATGCCGCGCGATGCGACGCTCAACAGCCTCGGCCTGCCGAAGCCCCCTGCCGACACGCGGGTGCTCGTGGCGATGTCCGGGGGCGTGGACAGCTCCGTGGTCGCGGCCATGCTTCACGAGCAGGGATACGACGTCGTGGGCGTGACGCTGCAGCTCTACGATCACGGCGCGGCGCTGGCGCGGAAGGGGGCGTGCTGCGCCGGGCGCGACATCCACGACGCGCGGAGGGTGGCCGAGTCGATGGGATTCGCCCACTACGTGCTCGACTACGAGTCGGTCTTCCGCGAGGCGGTGATCGACGAGTTCGCGGACAGCTACCTCGCAGGGGCGACCCCGGTGCCGTGCATCCGCTGCAACGAGCGGGTGAAGTTCCGCGACCTCCTCGAGACCGCTCGCGACCTCGATGCCGACTGCATGGCCACGGGCCACTACATCCGCCGCGAGATGGGGGCGCACGGGCCCGAGCTGCACAGCGCGGTCGATCAGGCACGCGACCAGAGCTACTTCCTGTTCTCGACGACGGCGGAGCAGCTCGACTACCTGCGCTTCCCCCTCGGCGATCTCCCGGACAAGGCGGCCACGCGGGCGCTCGCGGCGCGCTACGGGCTCCCGGTGGCGGACAAGCCGGACAGCCAGGACATCTGTTTCGTGCCGGACGGGGACTATGCCTCGGTGATCGAGCGTCTCCGGCCGGGGGCGGGCGAGCCGGGCGAGATCGTCGACCTCTCGGGCCGCGTGCTCGGGCAGCACGAGGGCGTGATCCGCTACACCGTGGGCCAGCGCCGCGGGCTCGGGATCGGCGGGCTGGCGGAGCCGCTCTACGTCGTGCGGCTCGACGTCGCGGATCGGAAGGTGGTCGTCGGCCCGAAGGAGGCGCTGGCGACCCGGACGATCCCGGTGCGGGAGATCAACTGGCTGGGCGACGCTCCCTTCGAATCGCAGACCGAATGGCAGTTGCGCGTTCGCGTGCGGTCCACGCGGCCGCCCCGGGAGGCCGTCGTCCGCCCGACCGGGCCTTCGACGGCGGAGGTGGACCTGCTGGCGCCGGAGGGCGGCGTGAGCCCGGGGCAGGCCTGCGTGTTCTACGAGACCGAGGGCTCCCGGGTCCTCGGCGGCGGGTGGATCTGGCGCGGCTGACCGGGCCGGGCGCGGCACGGTGCCGGAGCGCGGCGGCCGACCGGATGACGTCGGGCGGGGGAGACCGTTGGGCTCCCCGCGATGCGTGTCAGCCCACCGCCTCGCTCCCCGGCGGAAGGAGGGTGATCTCGCCTTCCTCCTCGAGCTCCCGGATCGCCGCGATCATCGCCGACAATGCGGAATCTGCCGCCTCCGGCGAAGGCGCGGCCTCCTTGGCGATGTCGTCGCGGTACTGCTCGGCGAGCCGCTTGGGCATGGCGCCGAGGAGGAACTCCGCCGCCGGCTCCATCGGGCCCGTCGCCGCGGCGAGCGCGGTCACCGCGACGGCACGGTCCATGGCCCGCATCAGCTTGGGAACGTCCGTCCGGCTCAAGCGCTCCGGGATGTCCTCGAACCCGAAGATGCAGCGGCGCACCTCGGCCGCGAACTCAGGGGAGCTCGACTCGATCGCGGTGAGGAGGCGCGAGCGCAGTCCGATGCCGGCGGAGTTCAGCATCTCGCCGACGCGGGCGGACGGCTCCTCGGCGAAGGCGCGCGGCGGATCGGCCTGAGCCTGCCGCAGGAGCGCGGCGCCGATCCGGTCCATGGCGGCGGAGCCAAGCTCGGCGGTGCCGGGATAGGCCAGCGCGACGGCATCGGCCCGCTCGGCCGGCAGATCGTCGAGCAGCCGCGCCGCGCGGGCCGGCCCGAGCCGGGACAGGGCCGCCGCGACGATCACGGGGCCCTCCGGCGCCAGGGCCGCGGCGATGGCCTCGTCATCGAGGCGGGCGACCTGCGCCCACAGCGCGGGGCCGCGCAGGGCGGGCTCGCGCAGATCCGCCTCCGCGGAGAGCTGCTCGATCACGTCGGAGGACAGGTGCGGGGCGAGCTGCCTCAGCACGTCGTCGAGGCCGGCCGGGAAGGAATGGCCCACCGCGTCGAGCGCCGCCGCGAACTCGGCGATCACGGCGGCCAAAGTCGGCCGGTCGACGAGCCCGAGCCCCGCGATCTCCCGCGTGACGCGGGCCTGGAGCGGGGCCGGCAGGTCCGAGAGGCCGGGATCCACACCGCCGGCGTTGAGCAGGTGGATCACGATAGCCGCCTTCTGGGAGGACGAGAGGCTGCGCGCCCGCGATGCCGGGCCGCCCTCCCCCACCGCGATTTCCGCGCCGCCCGGCGACGGGGCCGGCGGGTTCGGCGGCCGCGCATCCGACTGGCCGGGAGAGGGGGACGGGACGGGCAGATGGCTCACGGCGGGGCACCTCCGCGGCCCCTATCGCAGCCCGCGCTTAAGGAACCGTTGCCGCCTCGGGGACCAGCCCGGCCCTCTCGGGCGCGCCGATCATGAGATTGAGGTTCTGCACCGCCGTCCCGGAGGCGCCCTTGCCGAGGTTGTCGAGCACCGCGGCCACCGTGTAGCGCAACGCACCGTCGCCCTGGACGCTGACGTGCATCTCGTTGGTCCCGTTGAGGGATTCGGGCTCGATACGGGCTCCCGGCTCCACCACCGAGACGAAGGGGTCGCCCCGGTAGAAAACGCGAAGGGCGGCCTCGGCCTCCTCCTGCTCCGGGGCGCCCGGCAGCGCATCCGCGGTCACGTGCAGCATCACCGCCATGCCCTGAGCGAAGCTTCCCACAGCCGGGGTGAACAGCGGGGCGACCTCGAGGCCGGCGCGCAGCATGATCTCGGGCAGGTGCTTGTGCGCCTGGGTCAGCCCGTAGAGGTAGTGGGCGGGCGCGGTCCCGGCGGCGTACTGGGCGATGAGCGCCTTGCCGCCGCCGGAGTAGCCGGACACCCCGGTCAGGGTCAGCCGGGCGTCCTGCGGGATCAGGCCGGCATCGCGGAGCGGGCGGATGCAGGCGATCGCGCCGGTGGCGTAGCATCCGACGTTCGCCACGCGCCGCGCCGAGCGGATCGCCTCCCGCGCGCCGGGAAGCTCCGGCATGCCGTAGACCCAGCCGGGGGCCGTCCGGTGCGCCGTCGACGCGTCGATCAGCCGGCAGTCGCCCGCGAGCGTCACGGCCTCGCGCGCGGCCTCGTCGGGCAGGCAGAGGATCGCCACGTCGGCCTCCTCGAAGGCCTCCATGCGGGCGGTGCGATCCTTGCGGCGGGCGTCATCGAGGGACACGAGCGAGACGTCGTCGCGGGCGGCCAGCCGCTCGCGGATCTGAAGGCCGGTCGTGCCGGCCTCGCCGTCGATGAACACCTTCGTCATGGTCGCAACCTCCTCGGCCCCGATTGCCCCCCCGCGGGGCGGATCGTCAAGCCGCCACGGGGAGCGAGCCGAGCCCGTGGAAGTGATAGATCGGCGCGTAGCGTGCCGGACCGGCCCGGCGCAGCCCGGGGAGGCGCGCGCCGAGCACCGAGAGCGCGATCCCGATCTCGAGCCTGGCCAGCGGCGCGCCGATGCAAAAGTGGATCCCCGCCCCGAAGGAGAGGGGCGCGGGCGCGCGGGCAGCGCCAGCGGCCCGGTCCGCCTCGAACCGGGCGGGATCGAACCTGTCCTGCTCCGCATAGACCGCAGGATCGCGGTTCGCCGCCGCAAGAAGAAGGCCGACCCTGTCGCCACGGCGGAAGCGGTGGCCGAACACCTCGCAGGCCTCCTTCGCGTATCGGGTGAAGAGATGCAGCGGCGGGTCGTGCCGCAGCACCTCCTCGACCAGCGCATCCGAGGCGCGCGGCGGCCACTCGCCGCGGGACAGCAGCCCGTGGATCCCGTTGGCGAGCGTGTGGACCGTCGCCTCGTGGCCCGCGTTCAGCAGCAGGATGGCCGTCGCCACCGTCTCGTCCCGGGAAAGGCGCCCGTCCCGCTCCACGGCGAGGAGCTGGCTCAGCAGATCGTCCTCCGGCGCCCGGGCCCTCCCCGACAGGATGTCGGCGAGGTAGCCGCGGAACGCCCCGGCCGCGCGGGCGGCGGCGCGTTCGGCCTCCTCGTCCCGTCCGGCCTGATACATCCCGACCATCGCGTGCGACCACGCGAGGAGCATGGGCGCATCATCCTCTGGCACGCCGAGCAGCCGGGCGATGACCCGGACGGGAAGCGGAGCGCATAAGGCCTCCACGAGGTCGAACGGCCCGGAAGGGAAGTCGTCGACGAGCCGGTGTGCCAGCGCCTCGACGCCAGGGGCCAGGGCCGCCACGCGGGCGGAGGTGAACGCGCGGAGGACCTGGCTCCTGAGACGGGTGTGGCGGGGCGGCTCCGCCTCGAGCATCGAGTGGTCCTCCACGGCCCAGAACTCAGCCTGATGCGGCGGGCGCGGCGGGGGGTCCGGATCCTCTCGGCCGAAGCGGCGATCGCGGAGCAACGCGGAGACGACGTCGTGGGAGGCGGCGCAGGGCATCCCGTACTCCTCCCAGTATGACAGGGGCCCCGCGGCGCGGAGCCGGTCGTAGAACGCGTATGGCTCCTGGACGAAGGCGTCCTCGGTGGGATCCTGCCGGAACCGCTCCATCAGGAAGCGGCCAGAGCCTCCATGATCGGGCCGAAGTCGGATGCCTTCAGGGAGGCCCCGCCGACGAGGCCGCCGTCGACGTTCCCGAGTGCGAAGATCTCCGCCGCGTTGGCCGCCTTCACGCTGCCGCCGTAGAGAAGCGAGATCTCCTCCCCGGCCCCGCCGAAGCGGGAGGCGAGCCGGATGCGCAGGGCGTCGTGCACCTCGGCGATCTGGTCCGGGCTGGCGACCTTTCCCGTCCCGATGGCCCAGATCGGCTCATAGGCGATCACGGTCGTCTCGGGCGTGGCGCCATCGGGGAGCGACCCGGCGAGCTGCTCCTCCAGCACGGAGAGGGTGTCTCCCGCCTCCCGCTGCTCGAGGCTCTCCCCGATGCAGAGGATCGCGACCAGGCCCGCGCGCCAGGCGGCTTCGACCCGCTCGGCGACGGCGGCATCCGTCTCGGCATGGTCGGCGCGGCGCTCGCTGTGGCCGAGGATCACGAAGGAACAGCCGGCATCGGCGAGCATGGGCGCGGAGACGTCACCGGTATGGGCGCCGGCCTCCGCCGGGTGGGCGGTCTGCCCGCCGAGGCGCGCCGAGGTGCCCGCCAGCGCCTCCGCGGCGGGCGCCAGCAGCGTGGCAGGCGGGCAGATCACGCAGGTCACGCCCTCGGGCGCCGCCTCGGCGATGGCGCGCACCTCCCCGAGATCGGCGCGCAGGCCGTTCATCTTCCAGTTGGCGGCGGCGATCTTGGCGGGCATGACGATCCTCCTGACGTGTGCCGGCGGCTTGCCCGGCGGGTGGGGGCGGGGTCAAGTCCACCCCTGCCCGGGGGGCTCAGGCCTCGCCCGCGAGGCCGGCCGCGGCGATGCCCGCGAGCGCGGCCTCGGCGTCGTTGTCGGACGTGTCGCCCGTCACGCCCACGGCACCGAGGATCCTGCCCTCCGCGTCGCGGAGGAGGACGCCACCGGGCACCGGGACGACCGCGCCGCCGAACACGCCGTTGACCGCCGCCATGAAGTAGGCCTGATCCTCGGCGCGCTTCATCTGCGCCCCGCCCGGCAGGCCGAGCATGACGGACCCGTAGGCCTTTCCGTGCGCGATGCCGAACCGCCCGGGGCTCGCGCCGTCCTGCCGCTCGAAGGCCTTCACGTGCCCCCCGGCATCGAGCACCACCACCGAGAGCGGCTTGAAGCCCATCTCCCGGCCCTTCTCGAAGACGCCCTTGATTATCTCCGTCGACTGTCGAAGCGTGATCTCGGCCATTCAGGTTTCTCCTCGCGTCGCGGCCCCCGAGGGGGCGGATGGGCGCACCGGCCCCGCGGGAGCGGAGCCCTTCAAGGAAGGAAGACGGATCATGCGCTGCCTCCTCCCCGTTCCCGTGCTGCTGCTCCTCGGCGGATGCGTCGACACCGGGCCCACGCCGTCCGAGCAGCTCGATGCGGATCTCGACCGTGTCGCGGAGGAGAGCGTACAGGACATCGACACGACGGGGTTCGACCTTCTCGAATAGCGGGGGTCTTCCCGCGTCCCCCCGCCTACCACCTGCGCGTCCGGGCGATGTAGCGCTCGGCCTCCACGCCGAACGCGTCGCGCAGAGCCGCCTCCTCACCGTCCACGAACCGGCGGGCGATCAGGGGCGGGAAGGCCAGCGCCACGAGGACCGCCGAGAGCGCCCCGAGGATCAGCCCGGCCCCCAGGAGGCAGACGAACATCGCCGTGTAGATGGGGTTCCTGTTGAGGCGGAACGGCCCCTCCACCAGCAGCGTGGTGGGGCGCTCGCGCGGTTCGATCGGCGTTCGGCGGCGCCAGAACCACCATGCCGCCCACGCCCCAAGGCCGAGGCCGGCGGCCACGAGGAGCCATCCCGCCGTGTCCGCCCACGGGCCGAGGCGCCGGATCGGGACGATCCAGGCCAGCCCGACCTGCACCGCCAGCACGCCCGCCGCCCAGACCGGTGGGAGGTCGGGAAAGTCGCGCCGGAGGCTCACGCAAGGCGCGCAAGACGCGACGGCGGCTCGGCGGAGTTGACCGGGCCGTTTCCGTCCTTCGCGACGAGGCGGAGGCGATGGAGGACGGGCTCGGTGTAGCCGGAGGGTTGGGCGCTACCTTCGAACACGAGCTCCCGCGCGGCGCGGAAGGCCGGTCCGTCGAAGCCGGGCGCCATGGGACGGTAGGCCGGATCGCCGGCGTTCTGGGCGTCCACCTTAGCGGCCATGCGGCGCAGGGCGTCCTCCACGGCCTCCTCGGAGACGATCCCGTGATGGAGCCAGTTGGCCAGCGCCTGCGAGGAGATACGGCAGGTCGCGCGGTCCTCCATCAAGCCGACATCCTCGATGTCGGGCACCTTCGAGCAGCCGATCCCCTGATCGACCCAGCGGACGACGTAGCCGAGGATCCCCTGCGCGTTGTTCTCGACCTCGCGCCGGACCTCCGCCTCCGAGAGGTTGCGCCCGTCCATGACCGGGATCGTCAGCAGGTCCTCGAGCGTGCCCCTCGGTCCGCCCTCGGCGAGCTCCTCCTGCCGCGCCAGCACGTCGACCTCGTGGTAGTGGGTCGCGTGGAGGGTGGCGGCGGTGGGGCTGGGCACCCAGGCGCAGGTCGCGCCCGATCGGGGATGGCCGACCTTCTCGCGCAGCATGTCGCCCATCCGGTCGGGCATGGCCCACATCCCCTTGCCGATCTGCCCCCGGCCCTTGAGCCCGGTGGCGAGGCCGATGTCGACGTTGCGGTCCTCGTAGGCGGCGATCCAGGCGGTGCCCTTCATCTCCCCCTTGGGCAGCATCGGCCCCGCCTCCATCGAGGTGTGGATCTCGTCGCCGGTGCGGTCGAGGAACCCGGTGTTGATGAAGGCGACGCGCTCCCTCGCGGCGTGGATGCAGGTCTTGAGGTTGACGCTCGTCCTCCGCTCCTCGTCCATGATGCCGATCTTGACGGTGTTGCGGGGAAGGCCGAGCGCGTCCTCCACGCGGTCCATGACCCGAACCGCGAAGGCGACCTCGTCGGGCCCGTGCATCTTAGGCTTTACGACGTAGACGGATCCGGCCTCGGAGTTGCGCGGGCCGCCCTCCTTGCGGAGGTCGTGCATGGCGCAGAGCACCGTGACCATCGCGTCGAGCAGGCCCTCGGGGATCTCCGAGCCGTCGGGCAGGAGCACGGCCGGGTTGGTCATCAGGTGCCCGACGTTCCGCACCAGCATGAGCGCACGGCCCTTCGTGCGGACCCGCCCACCGGGCCCGTCGAACTCCATGTCCGGATCGAGGGCGCGGGTGAAGGTGGTATCGCCCTTCGTGACGCTCTCCTCGAGATCCCCGCGCATGAGCCCGAGCCAGTTGCGATAGGCCAGCACCTTGTCCTCGGCGTCCACGCAGGCGACCGAATCCTCGCAGTCCATGATCGCCGAGAGGGCGGCCTCGAGATAGACGGCGTCGAGCCCCATCGGATCGTCGCGGCCGATGCGGCCGTCGGGGTCGAGCACGAGCAGGATGCCGAGCCCGTTGTGCCGCAGGAGCACCCGGATCGCGCCGTCCTCCTCCGTCCACCCGCGATATGCCGAAGGGTCGGCGAGCGGCCTGCCCTCCCCGCCCTCGGACCAGTGCGTCCCGGCCTCCGTGGCGGCGAGCAGGCGTCCGTCGACGAGCCGCAGCCCCGAGGCGTCGGCCCAGCCGATGCCGTCCAGCGGGACGGTTCGGTCGAGGAATTCCTTCGCCCAGGCGATCACCCGCGCGCCCCGCGCCGCGTCGTAGCCCCTGCCCTCGGGCAGGTCGCCCAGCGCGTCGGTGCCGTAGAGCGCATCGTAGAGATTGCCCCAGCGGGCATTGGCCGCGTTCAGGGCGTAGCGCGCGTTCGTCACCGGGACGACGAGCTGCGGTCCGGGCACCTCCGCAATCTCGGGATCCACGTTCCGCGTGCCGACCTCGAAGTCGGGCCCCTCGGGCACGAGATAGCCGATCTCCTCCAGGAAGGCGCGGTAGGCCGAGCGGTCGTGCGGCTGCCCGCGACGCTCGACGTGCCAGGCATCGATCCGGGCCTGCATGTCCTCCCGGATCCGCAGGAGTTCGGCGTTGCGCGGGGCGAGATCCGCGACGAGGCCGGCCAGACCCTCCCAGAAGGCGCCGGGCGCGATGTCCGTACCCGGAAGCGCCTCCTCCTCCAGGAACCGCGCCAGAACCTCGTCCACCTGCAGTCCAGCCTTCTCGACGCGCGCCATGCGGTTCTCCGATGCCCCTGTATGCGATCGCACGCCGACGTAATGCGGCTCGTCGGAGCGAGCAACCGGATTGGTCAGGTTTTCTGACCGCCGTTGCGGGATTCGCGACGGCATCGCTCGGAACAGTAGCGCACCTCCTCCCAGACGCGCGCCCACTTCCGCCGCCAGGCGAACGGCCTGCCGCAGGTCGCGCAGACCTTCATCGGCAGGTCGCCCTTGCGCCGCATCCGGCTCACAGATCCATCCTCCGCTGCCGGGGATCGGCGCGCGGCCGGCGGGCGCGCGCGGCCCTGTCGGTCGGCCCCTTGCGCGATCCGTGGCGGGACACGACCCGCTCGGCCTCCTCGCGGAAGCCGTCCCGCCGCCGATAGGCGTAGATGCGCTCCCTCGCGGCGCGGGCGGCGGCCGGGACGTCCACGATCGGGCGCGGATAGGCCCGGACGAGCAGCCCCTCTGCCCCCTCCCATGCCCAAGGCGCCTGGAGGTGGGCGTCGGGAACGGGCGCAAGCTCGGGCACCCAGGCGCGGGTGAACGCGCCGGTGGGATCCTGATCGTGACCCTGCTTGACGGGGTTGTAGATGCGCAGCGTGTTCATCCCCGTCACGCCGGACTGCATCTGCGCCTGGGCGTAGTGGATGCCGGGCGCGTAGTCCGTCCAGAGGCGGCCCAGCGGCGGCCCGGTGTCCCGCCAGTCGAGCCAGAGGTGGTAGGCGGCGACGGCCTGGACCATCGCGCGCATGCGGAAGTTGAGCCAGCCGGTCGCGCGCGCGTAGCGCATGCAGGCGTCGACGAAGGGGATGCCGGTGCGCCCCTCGAACCAGGCCTCGAGCCGCTCGGCGGGCGCGCCGGGCTCGCCCAGGCGGGGGCGCATCCCCTCGAAGCCGGAATGCAGGCAGAGGCGGTCGAGGCGGGGAAAGTCCTCAAGCTTCTGGGTGAAGTGGTCGCGCCAAGCGAGCCGCGAGAGGAAGGACCGCATGGACTTCGCCCAGCCGGTCCCGTCCCCGCGGGTGGCCTCGATGCGCGCCAGCGCCGCCTGATGGGCCTCCCGCGGGGAGAGCGTGCCCCAGGCGAGGTGCGGCGACAGGCGCGAGCAGGCGCTCTCCCCCGTGACGGGGGAGGACATGGCGACCCGGTAATCCTCGCCGCGCTCATGGAGGAAGCCGTCGAGCAGGGCCTCGGCCTCGGGCCGTCCGCCCCTCTGGCGCTGCGGGCACGGATCGAAGGCCAGGCCGAGCTCCCGCGCTTCGGGGATCTCGCCCGGCGCGAGGTTCGTGCCCATGAGCGGCGGGACGGGCGCGATCGGCGCGCGCATCAGCCGCTCGCGCCGGGCGGCCCAGCCGTCCCGCGTTTCGAGGCGCCTGACGACGCCGCTGTCGGCGTGCTCGCACCAGGCCACGCCTCGTGCCGCCGCCCACGCGGCGACGCGCTTGTCGCGCTCCCACGACCAGAGCAGTCCCGTCTCCTCGTGGCTCTCGAGCCGGGTCGCGCCCGTCTCCGAGCGCACCGCCTCCAGCGCCTCCACCGCCTCGCCCCGGCGCACGACGAGGGGGGCGCCCAGACCCGCGAGCGCCTCCCGCAAGGACGCAAGCGACTGGGCCACGAAACGCCACTGACGGGCGCTTGCGTCGGGCTGCGCCCACATCTCCGGCTCCACGACATAGAGGGGCACGACCTGTCCGGCCTCCGCAGCCGCCGCCAGCGGCGCGTGATCGGTAGCGCGCAGGTCGCGCTTGAACCAAACGATGGTGGTCGTGCCGCTCATGGAGCCTTCGCAAACGCGACCGGGGTTCGGAGGATCGGCATGGCGCGGGGCGGGTCCTGCAACGGGCGAGTCGGCGTGCACCTAGACCGCACCGGGCACCCGGGCGAGCCGGGCCGGTCACCACTTGCTTCGGCAGATGCCTCCGAAACGGGCCCCCACCGCGCTTCCGCCCGGATGCGGCACGGCGACGCGCCCCCTGTGCGACCGTGGGCGGACGGGCGGCTATCGACACCATAGACGGGGCTGAACGGCTTCCAGACGGCCATTCCAAGCGCATGGAAATGCTGGCGTTTGGCAGATGGTCGCAGCAGCATTTTACTGTGCGGAACCACCGTAGCAAACAAATTGACGGGGGGACCCCTGCGAAAACAGGCCCTTGTGACGGAGCCCCCTCCCTTCCGGTAGGATGTTTGCAACCGAGGGCGCGGGAACTGCCTGCCCGCCCTTCGTGGATGCGAGGAGGGAACATGAAGGATACCGCCGCCACCGCAGCGCCGAGCGAGGGCGTCCGCGCGCCCAGCGACGAGGCACAGAGCCGGGCGCATATCGACTGGTCCGCCTATCAGGAGATGTACGCAGCGAGCGTCGCGGATCCCGACGCCTTCTGGGGCGAGCAGGGAAAGCGACTCGACTGGATCAAGCCCTACACCGAGGTGAAGAACACCTCGTTCGAACCCGGGAACATCTCGATCGAATGGTTCCGCGACGGCACGCTCAACGTCGCCGCGAACTGCGTGGACCGGCATCTCGAGACGCGCGGCGATCAGACGGCCATCATCTTCGAGCCCGACGATCCTTCGCAGACCGAGCCGCAGCACATCACCTATAGGGAGCTTCACGCCAACGTCTGCCGGATGGCGAACGTGCTGAAGTCCCTGGGGGTGACGCGCGGCGACCGCGTCGTCCTGTACCTGCCGATGATCCCCGAGGCGGCCTATGCGATGCTCGCCTGCGCCCGGATCGGCGCCATCCACTCGATCGTCTTCGCCGGCTTCTCGCCCGACGCGCTGGGCGCGCGGATCAACGGCTGCGACGCGAAGGTGGTGATCACCTCCGACGGGGCGCCCCGCGGCGGCCGGGTCACGAACCTCAAGGACAACGTCAACAAGGCGCTCTTCCACGACGTGGATCCCGTGAAGTGCCTCGTCGTGAAGCGCACCGGCCAGCAGGTCGCCTGGCGCGACGGGCTGGACTACTGGCTCCACGAGGAGGAGGAGAAGGTCGACGCCGACTGCCCCGCCGAGGAGATGAACGCGGAGGACCCGCTCTTCATCCTCTACACCTCCGGCTCGACGGGACAGCCGAAGGGCGTCGTGCACTGCTCGGGCGGCTACCTGCTCTACGCGGCGATGACCCACGAGATGGTGTTCGACTACCACGAGGGCGACGTCTTCTGGTGCACCGCGGACGTCGGCTGGGTCACCGGGCACAGCTACATCGTCTACGGCCCGCTCGCCAACGGCGCGACCACGGTGATGTTCGAGGGTGTGCCGACCTTCCCCGACGCGGGCCGCTTCTGGGACGTCTGCGACAAGCACAAGGTCACGCAGTTCTACACCGCGCCGACCGCGCTGCGCGCGCTGATGGGCAAGGGCAACGAGTTCGTCGAGAAGTACGACCTGGGCTCGCTGCGCGTGCTCGGGACCGTGGGCGAGCCGATCAACCCCGAGGCCTGGAAGTGGTACGACGAGAAGGTCGGCAAGGGGAAGTGTCCAATCGTCGACACCTGGTGGCAGACGGAGACGGGCGGGCACCTGCTCACGCCGCTGCCAGGTGCCACGCCGACCAAGCCCGGCTCGGCCACCCTGCCCTTCTTCGGCGTACAGCCCGTCGTGCTCGAGCCGACCTCCGGCGAGGAGATCGACGCGACCGAGGCCGAGGGCGTCCTGTGCATGAAGGACAGCTGGCCCGGCCAGATGCGCACGCTCTGGGGCGAC
>CAZWWR010000050.1:0-1240 GCA_964637265.1 uncultured Jannaschia sp. | reverse complement strand
CACGGGCCGCGTCGACGACGTGATCAACGTCTCCGGCCACCGCATGGGCACGGCCGAGGTCGAGAGCGCGCTCGTCGCGCACGAGACCGTGGCCGAGGCGGCCGTGGTGGGCTTCCCGCATGAGATCAAGGGCCAGGGCATCTACTGCTACGTGACCCTGATGAACGGCGTGGAGGCGACGGACGAGCTCAAGAAGACGCTCCGGACCTGGGTGCGGGAGGAGATCGGCCCGATCGCATCGCCCGACCACATCCAGTGGGCCCCCGGCCTGCCCAAGACGCGCTCCGGCAAGATCATGCGCCGCATCCTGCGCAAGATCGCCGAGAACGACCCGGGCTCGCTCGGCGACACGTCGACCCTCGCCGATCCCGGCGTGGTCGACGAGCTCGTGGAGAACCGGCTCAACCGCTGATCCCCCCGCGCGGGCCGTTCTGCCTGGCCCGCGTGATCCCAGACGAACCTTGCAGCGTCCGGCCCGTGTGGGACCGGGAATGGGACGCTGCGTCCAAACGGCCTGAGGGAGGGCCCTGATGACAGACCAAACCCACACCACGTCAGCGAGGACGGAGGAGTCGGACCAGTCCTACTGGTCGACGAACATCCGCATCATCGGCGTCTGCCTCGCCATCTGGGCACTCGTCTCCTTCGGCTTCGGCATCCTGCTCCGCCCGCTGCTCTCGGGCATTGAGGTCGGCGGCACGGACCTCGGCTTCTGGTTCGCCCAGCAGGGCTCCATCCTGGTCTTCCTGGTGCTGATCTTCGCCTACGCGATCATCATGAACCGCGTCGACCGTCAGTACGGCGTCGAAGAGGAATAATCCGTTGGATCAGTTCACCATCAACCTGATGTTCGTGGGCGCGTCCTTCGCGCTCTACATCGGCATCGCCGTCTGGGCCCGCGCGGGCTCCACGAGCGAGTTCTACGCCGCCGGGCGCGGCGTCCACCCCGTCACCAACGGCATGGCGACGGCCGCGGACTGGATGTCGGCCGCCTCCTTCATCTCGATGGCCGGCCTGATCGCCTTCACCGGCTACGACAACTCCACCTACCTGATGGGCTGGACCGGCGGCTACGTGCTGCTGGCGCTGCTGCTCGCGCCCTACCTGCGCAAGTTCGGCAAGTTCACCGTCTCGGAGTTCATCGGCGACCGGTTCTACTCCAAAACGGCGCGCATGGTCGCCGTGGTCTGCCTGATCGTGGCCTCGGTCACCTACGTGATCGGCCAGATGACGGGCGTGG
>CAZWWR010000049.1:0-17539 GCA_964637265.1 uncultured Jannaschia sp. | reverse complement strand
GAACGTCTGCTCCTACCACCTCCAGGAGGCCGGGGCGACGCCGGAGCAGGAGCTGTCCTTCGCGCTGGCCACCGCGCAGGCCGTGCTCGACGAGCTGCGCCCGCGCGTGCCCGAAGAGGACTTCCCCAAGCTCGTCGGCCGGATCAGCTTCTTCGTGAACGCCGGCATCCGCTTCGTCACCGAGCTGTGCAAGATGCGCGCGTTTACCGAGCTCTGGGACGAGATCTGCCGCGAACGCTACGGCGTCGAGGATCCGAAGCTCCGCCGCTTCCGCTACGGGGTGCAGGTGAACTCGCTCGGACTGACGGAGCAGCAGCCCGAGAACAACGTGGTCCGGATCGTGCTCGAGATGCTGGCCGTCACGCTGTCGAAATCGGCCCGTGCCCGCGCCGTGCAGCTGCCCGCCTGGAACGAGGCGCTAGGCCTGCCGCGCCCGTGGGATCAGCAATGGTCGCTCCGGATGCAGCAGATCCTCGCCTACGAGACGGATCTGCTGGAATACGGCGACCTGTTCGACGGCTCGCCCGTGGTCGCCGCCAAGGTCGAGGAGCTGAAGGAGGGCGCCCGCGCGGAACTCGCGCAGCTCGACGCCATGGGCGGCGCCGTGGAGGCCATCCCCTACATGAAGTCCCGCCTCGTAGAGGCCAATGCCGAACGGCTGGGCCGGATCGAGCGGGGCGAGACCACCGTTGTCGGCGTGAACCGCTGGACGGAGGCCGAACCCTCGCCGCTGATGGACGAGGACGGCGGCATCATGGTCGTCGACCCGGCCGTGGAGGCCGACCAGATCGCCCGCCTCGACGCCTGGCGCGCCGAGCGGGATGCGCCCCGCGTGGAGGCCGCGCTGGAGGCCCTGCGCACGGCCGCCGCCGAAGGACGGAACGTGATGCCCGCCTCCATCGAGGCGGCGCGGGCGGGCGTCACGACGGGCGAATGGGCCGGCGTCATGCGCGGCGTGCATGGCGAGTACCGCGGCCCGACGGGAGTGAGCGAGAGCCCGTCGAACCGCACCGAGGGCCTGGAGGAGCTGCGCGAGGCGGTGGACCTCGTGAGCGCGAAGCTCGGCCGGAGGTTGACCTTCGTGATGGGCAAGCCCGGGCTCGACGGCCATTCCAACGGGGCGGAACAGATCGTCGGCCGCGCGCGGGACTGCGGCATGCGCATCTCCTATACCGGCATCCGCCTCACGCCGGAGGCCATCGTCGACGCGGCCCGGGAGGAGGAGGCGCATGTCATCGGCCTCTCGATCCTGTCCGGCTCGCATCTCCCGCTCGTCGAGGACGTCATCGGCCGATTGCGCAAGGCGGGACTCGATGTTCCGGTCGTCGTGGGGGGAATCATCCCCGACGAGGACGCGGCGAAGCTTAGGGCAATGGGCGTATCAAGGGTGTATACGCCTAAGGATTTCGAGCTCAACCGGATCATGTCGGACCTCGTGGAACTCGCTGACCCTCGGGAAGTCGCCGCCGAATGAATTCAGATGCGGACTGTTGTTCCGCATCGGAAGACTTTTCCATTGTAACACGAGCCATTCCGTATATCTCGGCGGCTATGGTACGCAATGGAGGGGTTTCCACATGAAAATCGATGGCACGGACTTAGAGAAGATGTCGAAGGAAGAATTGGCCGAGGCGCGAAAGGCCATCGATTCGGCCATCCGCAACTACGAGGACCGTCGCCGCCGCGAGGTGCAGGCCAAGCTGGAGTCCCTGGCGAAGGAGAACGGCTTCTCGCTCGCCGACTTCTCGGGCGGCAAGGCCCGTGGCGGGAAGAGCTCGTCGGGCGTTCCGAAGTTCGCGCATCCCGAGAATCCGTCGCTCACCTGGACGGGCCGCGGTCGTCAGCCCGAATGGTTCAAGAAGGCGCTCGAGGACGGGAAGACCCGGGAGGAACTGGCCCTTTGACGCCCCATATCCGGGCCGCCCGCGGGGAGATCGCCGAGACGGTACTGATGCCCGGCGATCCTCTCCGTGCGAAATGGGCCGCGGAGACGTTCCTGTCCGATGCCCGACTCGTCAACGACGTCCGCGGAATGCTCGGTTTCACGGGCGAATGGCGCGGAAACCGCGTGACGATCCACGGGTCCGGCATGGGAATGCCGAGCCTTTCCATCTACGCCAACGAGCTCGTCTCGAAATACGGGGCGCGTACCCTAATCCGCATCGGCTCGTGTGGGGCGATGCAAGAGGACGTCTCGCTCCGTGACGTGATCCTCGCGCAGGCCTGCACTTCCGTCTCCACTCCTTCGGCGACCCTCCTGCGGGAATTGAACTTCGCGCCCTGCGCGGATTTCGATCTCCTCTCCGCGGCCCATTCCGCGGCCGCGGGAAAGGGCGCGCGGATCCATGTCGGCGGGATCTACTCCTCCGACACGTTCTACGACGAGCGGACGGACCTGACGGAGGCGCTGCGTCGGCACGGCGTCCTCGCGGTCGAGATGGAGGCAGCGGAACTCTACACCCTCGCAGCCCGGCACGGCGCGAGGGCGCTCGCCGTGCTGACCGTGTCGGACCACCTCCTGACCGAGGAGGCCCTCCCGCCCGAGGACCGCCAATCGGGGTTCGCCGACATGGTGGAGATCGCCCTCGAGGCGGCGTTCAACGGGGCCGGACAGAGCGCCTCCTGAGCGGGCGACTAAGGCCGGCGGCGGCGGCGAGGAACGCGCGATCGCCGGCGTTGCCCAGGAGGACCGCCGCCTCGGGCGCCGGGACGAACACGGCGCGGTGTCCCGGCTCGCTCGGGGGGCCGAGGCGCGGTCCCGGACGGGCCAGATAGACGTGGCAGACCTTCTCGGCGTGGATGCGGTACTCCGGCATCCAGGTATGTCGGCGGAACGTGCCGAGCCGCCGGACCACCCGGATACGGTGGCCGGTCTCCTCCAGGACCTCGCGGTGCAGCGCGGCGAGGGGCGCCTCGCCGGGGTCGATGCCCCCGCCGGGGAGCTGCAGCTCGGGCGGACCGATGGCCGCGTCGTCCTGCTCCGTCAGCAGGGAGCGCCCCCTTCCGTCCAGGATCACCGCGTACGCGCCCGGGCGGAGGCGGTGCGGCACAGGTCGAGGCGGCGGGCCATAGCGACGGATCATGGCGGCCTCCCGGTCGGCGCCGTGGCGGATGCGGAGGGCGCGGCTTGGATCGCCCCGGCCACGCCCCTATATCCCCGCTCATGCCAGCCCGCGCCGCTCTCGCCAAGCGCCCCCCACGGGGCGGTGGCCGAGTGCGGCCGGGCGCCGGGACCGCCCGGGCCCCTCGGCCCGGAAAGCAGGACAGAGCCATGACCGATGCGACTTCCCTCATCTGGGACGACACCGTGCTGCCGTTCCAGCTCGACGCCTCCGACATCCGCGGCCGCGTCGCCCGCCTCGATGGCGTGCTCGACGAGGTCCTCGCCCAGCACGACTATCCGCCTCAGATCGAGGCGCTGGTCGCTGAGACCGCCCTCCTCACGGCGCTCATCGGGCAGACGATCAAGCTGCGGTGGAAGCTGAGCCTCCAGGTGCGCGGCGACGGACCCGCACGCCTGATCGCGACGGACTACTACGCGCCGACGTCGCCCGGCGAGCCCGGCCGCATCCGCGCCTACGCGTCCTACGATGCGGAGCGGTTGTCGGCGCATGTGCGGGACGAGCCTTTCTCGCTGGTGGGCAAGGGGTACTTCGCGATCCTGATCGATCAGGGCCGCGACATGGCCCCGTATCAGGGCATCACCCCGCTCGCGGGCGGCAGCCTCGCAGCCTGTGCGGAGACCTACTTCGCCCAGTCCGAGCAGATCCCGACCCGGTTCGCCCTCGCCTTCGGCCGTTCCACGTTGGCCGACGGGAGGGAAGGCTGGCGGGCGGGCGGCGTCATGCTGCAGCACATGCCGAAGGCTAGCCCGCTGATCCAGGGCGGCGGCTCGGGGGAAGGCGGCCTGCTGACGGCCGCGGACATCCTGGACGAGGACGGCGGCGAGAACTGGCGGCGCGCCAACCTGCTGCTCGACACGACCGAGGAGCTGGAGCTCGTCGGCCCGCAGGTCTCCCAGACCGACCTGCTCCTTCGTCTCTTCCACGAGGAGGGGCCCCGGGTCTTCGATCCGCAGCCGGTGCGCTTCGGCTGCACCTGCTCGGCGGACCGGGTGCGCGAGTCCCTGTCGATCTACTCGGCCAAGGATATCGGCCACATGACGACGGAGGAGGGGATCGTGACGGCGGACTGCCAGTTCTGCGGGCGCCATTACGAGTTCGATCCCACGACGCTGGGCTTCGAGGCGACGGCGGGGCCGAATGCGTGAGGAGGCGGAACCACGAGGGGGCGGGCACCATGCGTGCCCGTCCTGGGCCGACCTGCGCCGCGCCCTCGGGCGGACGTCTGCGCCCTCGTCGGATTTCGACCTCAATCCCGACGTGGTGCTTCCCGGACGTCGCGTGCTCCGCGATGCGGCCGTCCTCGTCGGCTTCGTCGAACACCGGGACGGTCTGCGCCTCCTCCTGACGATGCGCTCGAGCCGTCTGAAGCATCACCCGGGGCAGATCGCCTTCCCGGGCGGCAAGCTCGAGCCGGGGGAGACGCCCGAGGCGGCAGCCGTCAGGGAGGCGGGCGAGGAGGTGGGCCTGCCACATGGAAGCGTGGAAATCCTCGGCCGCCTGCCCTCGCATGAGACGGTGACGGGCTTCACGGTTACGCCCGTGCTGGCCCGGCTCGCTCCGTTCCGGCCGATCCCGGAGCCGGGCGAGGTGGAGGAGGTGTTCCTGGTGCCGGCGGCGCACGTACTGGAACCGGGGAACTACGCCGTGGAGGGACGGCGCTGGCGCGGCTCCCGGCGGCACTACTATGCAGTGCCTTGGGGACCCTACTACATCTGGGGAGCGACGGCCCGCATCCTTCGCGGACTGGTCGGACGGGTGGCGGGCGGCTGACGCCGCGCCGCCCCCGCCTTAGCGTATCAGGTCTGCGTTTCGCCGACCTCGATGCCGCCGTCGGGGATCGAGCCGTCGTTGTCGATGTCCTGGTCGAGGGTGCCCTCGATCTCGTCCGGCGTCTCGACCTGCGCACCGCCCCCGACGCATGCGGAGAGCAGCGCGACGAGCGGCAGGGCCGTGAGAAGCTTCAGGGCAGGGGTCATGGGGGGCTCCTTGATCGTGTGGTGGGATTACGCCCCCGTCCCCCCTTCGGTTCCTCGATCGCCTCATGGCGGCGGGGATACGCGCGACATTTTTCGCCATCTGCATGGAACACCGTCTTGATCGGTGAACCGCCCTCCCCTAGGTGCGCGCCTCAGACGCCAACGCACGCGCCTCTGGCACGGCTGCCGGGAGCCCCGACGACGGGGCACGGCCACGGTTACGTAGCGACGGTAACGTCTCCCTTGGAACTGAGCGGTCTGAGCCGGAGGGATCCGGAATGGCCGAGTCTATTGGAGATGCGAGATGTCCGCATACGTCGCCGGCCTCACGGGCCGCCCCGTCCCCCTGCGCGCCGGCCCGGCCCGGCCCCCGTCCCGCGCGGAGGCGTTCATCGCGGCGAACACGTTCGATCGTCCCACGCTCGTGCTCGACGTGGACGCGGTGGAACGGCAGTACCGCGCGCTCGCGTCCGGACTCGGACGGGCCCGGATCCACTACGCCGTGAAGGCGAACCCGCATCCGGCGATCCTCGCCCGCCTCGCCTCCCTGGGCTCGGGCTTCGACGCGGCCTCCCGCGGTGAGATCGAGCAGGTGCTCGCCCAGGGCGTCGCGCCCGGTAGCGTCAGCTTCGGCAACACGGTGAAGCGCGCCTCCGACATCGCCTTCGCGCACGCGGCGGGCCTCACCCACTTCGCCGCGGACGCGGAGGAGGAACTCGACAAGATCGCGGCCCATGCGCCCGGAGCGCGGGTCTACATCCGCGTGCTGGTCGACAACCCGGAAGCCGACTGGCCGCTCAGCCGCAAGTTCGGCGTGCCGCCGTCCCGCGTCCCCGCCCTGCTCGGCCGTGCCGCGGCGCTCGGCCTGCGGCCCCACGGCCTCTCCTTCCACGTCGGCTCCCAGACGCGGGAGGCGCGGATGTGGGAGGGTACCCTCGACCGCGTGGCGGAGGTCTGGCATGCGGCGCACAGGGAGGGGCACGACCTCCGGCTCCTCAACATCGGGGGCGGATTCCCCGCTTTCTACGGATCCGAGATCGCGGAACCGGCGGACTACGCCGCGGGCGTCATGGCGCGGGTGACCGAGCGGTTCGGCGACGTGCCCGAGATCATGGCGGAACCGGGTCGCGGCCTCGTCGCCGAAGCCGGCGCCATCGCGGCGGAGGTGATGCTCGTCTCGCGCAAGTCGGAGGACGACCTGCACCGCTGGGTCTATCTCGACATCGGCAAGTTCTCCGGGCTCGCTGAGACGATCGACGAGGCGATCCGCTACCAGTTCGCGACGCCGCATGACGGCGGTCCGGCCGGACCTTGCGTCCTCGCCGGCCCCTCCTGCGACTCGGCCGACGTGCTCTACGAGCGACGTCCGGTCACGCTGCCCCTCGCGCTCGCCGCCGGGGACAGGATCGTGATCCGCAACTGCGGGGCCTATACCTCCTCCTACAGCTCGGTGGGCTTCAACGGCTTCCCGCCTCTGGACATCCGGATCATTTGAGCGCGGGCGCGGGAGTGCTGGACCGGCAGCTCTCGCCCGGCAGGCCGCCTGCCGCCGCGTCGGGGGCGGTCGGCACCGCGCGGGCGAGGCGCGCGCCCGGTCTCGCGCCCCGGGTCCCGCGGTCGAAGCGGAACAGGATCATGGAGAGGTCGTCCTCGAACTCCCGCCCGCCAGCGTGGCGCCCCAGCGCGCGCTCCATCTCGCCGAGGATCTCGGCGCCCTCCTCGGCCTTGCAGGAGGACAGGGTGCGCACGACGCCCTCCTCCCCGAACTGCGCCCCGGCCGGATCCTCCGCCTCGATCAGGCCGTCCGAGTAGGCCATCAGGAGATCGCCCGGCCCGAGGGTGGTCTCGCACATCTCGAAGGCGGGGCCGTCGAGCAGGCCGATCGGCGGCCCGCCCTCGCCCAGCCTTTCGACCCTTCCGTCGGCCCGCCGGACGAAGGGATGGGGGTGGCCGGCTTGGCAGAGGCGAACCCGACCGTCGCGGAGATTCACGTAGGCCATCAGGGCGGTGAAGTAGATCTCGCCGCGCAGTTCCTCGATCATGATGTCGTTCAGCTTGTGCATCACGCGATCGGGCGTGGAGGCCATGCTGACCCCGGTCGGCCAGGTCGTGAAGGCGACGTTCTGCTGGTCCGTCCGGCTCGAGAGGAGGCTGGCGAGGCGCCCCGTGACGAGGGCCGAGGCGATGCCGTGGCCGGACACGTCGATCGAGTAGATGGCGACCTCGTGGTCGCTTATCGGGAAGTGACCGACGAGGTCGCCGCCCACCTTGCCATGCGTGACGAGACGCAGCGCGAGCTCGGCGCCGTCGTAGCGGAGCGTCTCGGGGGGGAGGAAGGCGCGCTGGATGGCCTGGGCATCGAGAAGGTCGCGCTGGATGGCCTCGTGTATGCGCCTGAGCTCACCCAGGGCGGTGCGCGCCTGGCAGGTGCGCCGGCGGAGCACGTCCTGCACGGCGAGCATCCTCTCGCCGGCACGGAGCCGCGCCCGAAGCTCGATCCAGTCGATCGGGCGTGTGACGAAGTCGTCCGCGCCCGAGTCGAGCCCCTTCACCTTCGTGTCGCGGTCGCCGTCCGAGGTGACGAGCACGAAATAGGCGTGGTCCTCGCCCCGGAGGTGGCGGAACCGCGCGCAGAACTCCGGCCCGTCCATGCCGGGCATGCTCCAGTCGCTCACGACGATGCGGATGGTGGGATCGCAGGCGAGGTCGAGTGCGGCCTCAGGATCCGAGGCGGTGACGACGCGGTACCCTGCTGAGGAGAGGGCGCGCGCCATCAGCGTGCGTTGCGCCGCGCTGTCGTCGACGACGAGGACCTGCGTCGGGGGGGCGCCGTCGACGGAATTCGGGGTGGTCTCGCGATCCATCGGGGCCGCGATACGGCACCCGACCTTAATGCGCTGTAAAGGTGGCGGCTAACCTTTCCTTAGGCCGGGCATGCGACGCACCGTTCTGGCCCCGTCTCCCGCGTCCGGCGAGGGCCGCGAAGCTGGAGCAGAGCATGATCGACACGTCCCGCATCGCGGAACTGGAGGAGGAAATCGGCGACGGGGTCGAGGAGGTCCTGTCCCTCTTCCTCGAGGAGGCGGAGGACGTCGTCGGACGGCTCGAGAAAGCCGAGGACGGCCGGCAGAGGACGGAACTCCTCCATTTCCTCCGCAGTGGCGCCCTCAACCTGGGCTTCCGGGGCCTCGCGGGGATCTCGGCCCGGGTGGAGGCCTGCGACGACGCGGCGCGCCCGTGGCCCGCGGTGATCGCCGAACTCAGGGGCGCGCTGATGGCCTCCCGCGCGGCTCTTGGTACGCCTGCCTGACGGCGTCCTCATTCGCCCTGAGCCGGCCTTGGCGGGCCCGCCCCGACGCGGGGCGCCGTCAGATCACGAGTTCGGCCAGGGCCGCGTCGTCCGTGATGTCCCTCCAGCGAATGCTGCGCGCGTCCATCGCAGCCGTGAGGTGTCGGAACGCGTCGGGATCCGTCGTCTCGATCCCGATGAGGACGGATCCGAAGTTGCGGGTCGACTTCTTCAGGTACTCGAACCGCGCGATGTCGTCATGCGGCCCGAGGATCTCGAGGAATTCGCGGAGCGCGCCGGGCCGCTGCGCGAGGCGGAGCACGAAGTACTTCTTCAGCCCCTGGAAGCGCATCGCGCGCTCCTTGACGTCCGGGAGGCGCTCGAAGTCGAAGTTCCCGCCCGACGTGACGCAGACGACGCGCCGGCCCTCGATCTCGGGCCGCAGGTCGGCGAGCGCGTCGACGGCGAGCGCGCCCGCCGGTTCCAGCACGATCCCCTCGACGTTGAGCATCTCCGTCAGGGTCACGCAGACCCGGTCTTCCGGCACGCGAAGCACGTGGGGCAGCGGAACCTGCCGGAGGAACTCGAAGGGTCGCTCGCCCACCCGCGCGACCGAGGCCCCGTCCACGAAGTTGTCCAGACGCGGCAGGGTGACGGGGCGACCCGCCTCCAGCGCCGCCGAAAGGCTCGCCCCGCCGAGCGGCTCCACGAGCCGGGGCTGGCAGGGCACCCCGACGGCGCGGAGGTAGCCCAGCATTCCGGCCGACAGGCCGCCCCCGCCGACCGGGATCACCGCGATGTCGGGCGGGCCGCCGAGCTGCTCGAGCATTTCCACGGCCACCGCAGCCTGCCCCTCGATCACGTCCGGATCGTCGAAGGGCGAGAGGAAATGCGCGCCTTCTCTGGCGCAGTATGCCTTCGCCGCCGCGAGCGCATCGTCGAACACGTCGCCTTCCAGCTCGATGCGCACGCGCCCGCCCCCGAAGGCGCGGGTCTTGTCGATCTTCTGGCCGGGGGTCGTGACCGGCATGAAGATGGTGCCGTCGACATCGAGCTCCCGGCACATCCAGGCCACGCCCTGCGCGTGATTTCCGGCCGAGGCGCAGGCGACGGGGCGGCCGTCGAGCTTGCGCATCGCGTTGTAGGCCCCACGCAGCTTGTAGGACCGGACCGGCGTAAGATCCTCGCGCTTGAGCCAGATCTCGGCCCCGTAGCGGCGCGAGAGATGGTCGTTGCGCTGCAGCGGAGTGGGCGGGAAGAGGGCGCGCATCGCCTGCGCCGCCGCCTCCGCCCGCTGGCGGAACGGCGCGCGTGCGCCCTCTCGGCCCGGCCCGCTGGCCCCGGCCTCCGAACGGCCATCAGGCATCGCCCGCGCCCTCCGGCCGACCGGCGGTGCGCGCATAGAACACCGTCAGAACGGCGACCCCGACGAGGAGGCCCATCCAGCCGACCGCGACCTGATAGACCGAGGTGACGAAAGGCGCGGCCGAGCCCATCGACGCGTCGAGCACGGTGGGAAGCTGCAGGAGGAGGGAGAACCCGAAGGTCAGCAGCGCCAGCCCCACCGCCGTGCTGCTCCGGCCCGCGGTCGCGGCCCAAGCGGCGCGGAAGCTCAGCGTCCGCCCGGCCGCCCCGGCGGGCAGCACCACCGACAGACGGTAGAAGACCACCGTCGCGAGCACGAGCGCCGCCGCCACGCCCAGCGCCATGCCCGCCTCGCCCAGCACCCCGGCGAGCATCCCAAGCGGGAGCGACACCACCAGCGCGATCGGGACGACGAGCAGCGACAGGAGGACCGAGCGGCCGAGGTAGCCCAGCATGCGCGCGCCGTGCATCGGCGGCACCCAGCCGCGCGGCGTCTCTCCGAGAAGTGCAAAGCGATGCCACCCCACCGCGATCCAGAGCATCGCCAGCAGGAACAGAAGCCCGCTGAGGAGCGAGGTCCAGACGAGGCGCGGATCGCCGATCATGTCTTCCAGCGGCGGGGCGCCCGCGGGCGGGGCGACGCCCTCCGGCACGGTCGCGGCCGGATCGACGGGCAGTCCGCCCCCGGAGGTCAGCACCAGCAGTTGCGCGGCCGCGACGAGGCCGTACGGGACCACGGAGAGGCGCAGCGCCACGTCGAGGTTGTCCACGAGCGACCGCAGGGCACGGGTGAATATGCTCCAGGCTTCCATGTCTGCTCCCCGCGGCCCCGCCGGCTCTTCCTTTGGCCCCCCTCCCGTCGCCCGTCAACGACGCATGGCACTCACCATGGCCTCTCCGCGTGCCCGCCGAGCGTCGGTTCGGCGCGCTCCAACCCTCCGATCGGTGATCGATGCCAGCGTCGAACCCTTCGGCAGGCGATCATGCGGAGCACTTCGACGAAGCCGCGCATGGCCGTCCTGCCGGTACGGCGCCTGCCGCCCGTGTCGTTCGCGGGCCACCTCGGTGGGCAGGCAGGGAGGCGGCGCTCCAAGCCCCCTCAGCGGGTCCGAACCTTGCGAGAACCCGTGCCCCGCGATGCTTCCCGGGCCCCGCATCTGCACGTCCTCACTGAAGGTCCGGCCTAGAGCGCTAGGTGCGGACAGCAGCCCTGCCGGAGGGGACCGGGCGGGCGGAAGCGGCTGCTTGTCGTCCGCTCTCTCCAGGCCAAGACGAACCCCGTGGCGGTTTCCCCCGCAGCGGACAGCGAAAGGGCATCACGAGCAGGAGCACGCGGACCCCCGGCGAGGAGGGGAACCCGCCGAGGCTCGCGCGCCCCAGGCTGTCGCCCCCGACCCGCCACGGTCCAGCGCCTACCCAGCGCGGGCGGTGCGCCGCCCGCGCCCTTGCGGACGGGGCCCACGCGCCTTAGGCGCGGCGCGGAACCACGGAGGACCTCATGGACGCGCCCAGGAAGGTCGTGCTCGCCTATTCCGGCGGTCTCGACACGTCGATCATCCTCAAATGGCTGAAGGAGACGTATGGCTGCGAGGTCGTGACCTTCACCGCCGACCTGGGCCAGGGCGAGGAGCTGGAGCCGGCACGGGCGAAGGCCGAGATGATGGGCGCCTCGGCCGTGTATATCGAGGACCTGCGCGAGGAGTTCGTCCGCGACTACGTGTTCCCGATGTTCCGGGCGAACGCGCTCTACGAGGGGCACTACCTGCTCGGCACGTCGATCGCCCGGCCGCTGATCTCCAAGCGCCTCGTCGAGATCGCCCATGCCGAGGGAGCGGACGCCATCGCGCACGGGGCGACGGGCAAGGGCAACGACCAGGTGCGCTTCGAGCTGGCCGCCTACGCGCTCGACCCCGACATCAAGGTGATCGCGCCGTGGCGCATCTGGGATCTGACCAGCCGGACGAGGCTGATCGAGTTCGCCGAGGCGCATCAGATCCCCATCGCCAAGGACAAGCGCGGCGAGGCGCCGTTCAGCGTCGATGCGAACCTCCTGCACACCTCCTCCGAAGGGAAGGTGCTCGAGGATCCTGCCGAAGAGGCCCCGGACCACGTGCTTCAGCGCATCGTCCGCCCGGAGGATGCGCCCGATGCCCCCGAGACCGTGGAGATCGCCTTCGAAGGCGGAGACGCTGTGGCTATCGACGGCGAAGCGCTCTCTCCGGCCGCCCTGCTGACCCGTCTCAACGAGCTCGGCGGCAGGCACGGCGTCGGGATCCTCGACCTCGTCGAGAACCGCTTCGTGGGGATGAAGAGCCGCGGGATCTACGAGACGCCCGGAGGGACGATCCTGCTGGAGGCGCATCGGGGCATCGAGCAGATCACGCTGGATTCGGGAGCGGCCCATCTGAAGGACTCGCTGATGCCGCGCTATTCGGAGCTGATCTACAACGGCTTCTGGTTCAGCCCCGAGCGCGAGATGCTGCAGGCGGCGATCGACCGGAGCCAGGAGCATGTGGAGGGTACCGTGCGGGTCAGGCTCTACAAGGGGAGCGCCCGGACGGTCGCGCGCCGCTCCGACCGCTCGCTCTACTCGGAGGCCCACGTTACCTTCGAGGAGGACGCGGGCGCCTACGATCAGGCGGATGCGCAGGGCTTCATCCGCCTCAACGCCCTGCGCCTCAAGCTGCTCGCCGCGCGGGAGCGCCGGCTGCGGGGCTGATCCGACCGGCGTCGTCCCCACCGCGGGACGCTACCTGCCGCGAGGACCGTAGGTCAGGGGCGTGCGGGGCCATGCGGAAGGAAGCGCCATCCCGGGAGCGCAGCGGGCGAGGCCGCTCATTCACGTGTGACGGCCCCCTGCCCCGTAGACGTCACGGCGCCGTGTCATAAGCCGGCTTGTATTGGCTTCCATATTGCGCTGCGAGCGGACCGTTCGACCGAGGAGACATGCACACGTCCCTCCGACTGTCGGTGAGACCGAGCCGTTCGCCGCCGCACGAACGCGGCGGAGACGTTCGAGCCGCTGGCGGCCGCGTCAGAGCATCGCCGGCACGACCAGATCCGGTGGACGGTGGCCATCCGCGAAGGTGCGCATGTTCAGGAGGACCTTCTCCCCCATCGCCACCCGCGCCTCGTAGGTCGCCGAGCCCATATGCGGAAGCAGCACGACGCCGGGCGCCTCCTTCAGGCGGTGGTTCACCTCGCGGCCGTGCTCGTAGACGTCGAGCCCCGCGCCCGCCAGTTCCCCGGCGAGCAGCATCCGCGTCATGGCGTTCTCGTCGATCACCTCGCCTCGAGACGTGTTCACGATCACCGCCGAGGGGCGCAGGAGCTTGAGGCGGCGCGAGTTCATCAGGTGGAAGGTGGATGGCGTGTGCGGGCAGTTGATCGAGAGCACGTCGACGCGGGCGACCATCTGGTCGAGGCTCTCCCAGTAGGTGGCCTCCAGCGGCTCCTCCAGCCCCTCGTGCAGGCGGCGGCGGTTGTGGTAGTGGATCTGCATCCCGAAGGCCCGCGCCCGCCGCGCCAGCGCCTGACCGATCCGCCCCATACCGAGGATGCCAAGCCGCTTGCCGGAGAGCCGCGCGCCGAGCAGCGCCTCGGGCGCCCAGCCGGCCCACTCGTTGCGCCGCATCGTGGCCATCCCTTCGGCCATGCGCCGCATCGTGGCGAGGATCAGCGCCATGGCGATGTCGGCGGTGTCCTCCGTCTGCGCGCCGGGCGTGTTGGAGACGAGGACGCCGCGCTGCCTGGCCGTGGCGACGTCGATGTGGTCCACGCCCACGCCGTAGTTCGCGATCAGCTTGAGCCGGTCGCCCGCCCCGGCGAGCAGCGGCGCGTCGATCTCGTCCGAGAGGGTCGGCACGAGGATGTCCGCCTCCCGGGCCGCCGCCGCCAGCTCCTCGCGCGGCATCGGCGCGTCGTCGCTCCGCAGGGTGACGTCGAAGAGCTCCGTCATTCGGGTCTCGACCGGCTCGGGCAGGCGTCGCGTGACGACCACAGTCAGCTTCGGCTTCGGCACGGGCGCGCGTCCTCCCCTTCAGGCACGGGCGGGATAGTGGCAGGCTCGGCAGGCAGGGCCAAGAGGCGTCAGACCTCCGGCCGAAGGGGCAGCGAGGGCACAGGGATGGCGGAGTTCGTTCGACGGCCGCGCCTGGGGGCGGCTCTGGTCGCCGCCGCGCTCCTCGCGGGATCCGGCGCAGGAGTCGCGCGGGCCGACGCGCCGGTGCCGCGACCCGACCGACCGGACGCGGTGGCTGCCGAAGCGTCCGACCCGACCCTTCAGCCCGAACCCGCTCCGACGACGGCCGAACGCGGCCCCGTGACCGGCCTTCCGATGCCCCGCTTCGTCTCCCTGAAGGCGGCCGAGGGTTTCATGAGGCGCGGGCCGTCCTCGACGCACCGGATCGACTGGGTCCTCCAGCGGCGTCACATGCCGCTCCGGGTGACCGGCGAGTACGGGCACTGGCGACGCGTCGAGGATCGGGAGGGCGCGGTCGGCTGGATGCACCATGCCCTCCTCTCCGGCAGGCGCACCGCCATCGTCGAGGCCGACCTGCTTCCGCTCCGGCGGCGCCCCTCCGAGGAGGCGCCGCTGCGCGCCCGACTCGAACGCGGCGTGATCGTCCATGTCCGGGATTGCGACGGAACATGGTGCCGGATCGAGGCCGGTGGCAAGCGTGGGTGGTCGACGCAAATCGCCCTCTGGGGCCTCCGGCCGGGCGAAGTCCGCGAGGACTGACGCGCGACCGGCGCGGCCCGCTGCGTCCCCGAAGCGGGGCCAGGCAGGCTCGAGGGATCGATGGCGCCTACCGATCGACGTTCTCCGCCATGGGCCCCAGACCCCGTCCGGGCGGCCTGCTTTGCCGAATGTCAGATCCTTCCGCCTCCCGCCTCAGACGGGTCGGCGCGCGGGGACCTCGTCGTTCAGCGCGTCGAGGAAGGCGGCGATGCGGGACGGATCCTTCACGCCGGGCTCCGTCTCCACGCCGGAGGAGACGTCGACCTGCCGCGCGCCGGTCAGGCGCACCGCCTCGGCGAGGTTCTCCGGGGTCAGCCCCCCCGCGAGCATCCAGGGCCGGCTCCAGCGTCGTCCGGCGATCAGGGCGTGGTCGAAGCCCACGCCGTTGCCCCCCGGTAGGGCAGCGCCGCGGGGCGGCTTCGCATCCACGAGGATCTGGTCGGCTACGCCCTCGTAGGCGGGAAGCTTGGCGAGGTCGTCCGGCTCGCGCAGACCGACCGCCTTCATCACCGGTAGACCCGTCCGCCTCCGCACCTCCACGACGCGCTGCGGAGCTTCGCGACCATGGAGCTGGATCATGTCGAGCGGGACGAGCGCCGTCACGGCATCGAGGAGCACGTCACCCGGGTCGACGAACAGGCCGACCTTGGCGAGCCCGGGCGGGGTGGCGAGCGCAAGGGGCCGCGCCTCGGCCGCGGTCACCGCGCGGGGCGAGGGGGGATAGAAGACGAAGCCTACATAGGCCGCGCCTCCGCGCGCCGCCGCCTCGACCTCCAGGGGCCGGCGGAGACCGCATATCTTGGCACGGACGGGTCCGGATTCGATCCGGTCGCCGAGAGTATCCTGGATGGAGACGGGCACCGGACGCGCCGACGGAACTCAGCGTGGCTGCTCGACCAGCGCGAGAACCTCGTCCTCCTCGCGGGGGGACCGCTGCTCCAGTCGCGTCTCGAGCTTGTCGGCGCGGGCCCGTTCGCGGGCCGCGGCCCGGCGGTGCTTCGCCTCACGGAAGTACTCCGCCACGTAGCCGACGCCGACGCCCAACGCGATGGCGGCGAAGATCACGAAGTACAGCGGCAACGTCGCCGCGGCCTGGAAGCCCAGGAGGACGGCGAGATCCTCAGGCAGCAGCTTGACCTCGACCGGGCCACGGTTGGCCAGCGCGATCAGGAGGAGGGAGATCGCCAGCAGGGCCAGCAGCACGATGCGTAGGATGCTCATGGGACGTTCCTACCGCGTGCGGGAGGAAAGTCCAGCGTGCGAGCCACGACCGCCCTGCGGCACGCGGCTACTCGGCGGCCTCGACCGCGCGCGCCGGCGAATGCTCGTTCAGACGCTCGCGCAGCAGCTTGCCCACCTTGAAAAAGGGCACGTGCTTCTGCTCCACGGCCACGGCTTCGCCGGTACGGGGGTTGCGGCCCATCCGGGCGTCGCGCTGCTTCACCGAGAAGGCGCCGAAGCCCCGGAGCTCCACCCGGTCGCCCTGGGCCAGCGCGCCGGTGATCTCCTCGAAGATCGTGTTCACGATCTTCTCCACGTCCCGCTGATAGAGATGCGGATTCTCGTCCGCGATCTTCTGAATGAGTTCCGACCGGATCATACGTCCCCTGCTCCCGCTCTCTTCAATCAACTGACTTTGCAGGCCCTTCCCGAACATAGACCAGCCCGTTGCCCCCACAAATGGGGATGCGGCGGATTTCCCTCAATTTTTCGATTTAAACTGCTGAATTGACGGGCAAATCGTCATGACAGAACACAATCGATGTCATCCGACACACACAGATACGTCGGATGACATTGCAATTCGGGACATGCCCACCGCGCGAGAGTGCGCTCGAAAGAGAAAGGCCCCGGCGTCGATAGCCGGAGCCTTTCGAATCACGTTCAAGGTTTCCGCGTGGCGACGGGGCGTCAGTCCTCCTTGCGGAGCGCCGCACCCAGGATGTCGCCGAGCGAGGCACCGGAGTCGGAGGAGCCGTACTGCTGCACCGCCTCCTTCTCCTCGGCGATCTCGCGCGCCTTGATCGAGAGGCCGAGGCGCCGCGCCTTGCTGTCGACGTTGGTGACGCGCACGTCCACCTTGTCGCCCACGCCGAAGCGCTCCGGCCGCTGGTCCTGACGGTCGCGGGCCAGATCCGAGCGGCGGATGAAGGACTTCATCCCCTCGAACTCGACCTCGATGCCGCCATCCTCGATCTTGGTCACCTCGACGGTGATGATCGAGCCGCGCTTTACGCCGCCGATGGCCTCCGCGAACGGATCGCCGCCCACCGCCTTGATGGAGAGCGAGATGCGCTCCTTGTCGGTGTCGACCTCCTGCACGAGCGCCTGAACGACGTCGCCCTTGCGGTACTCGCCGATCACGTCCTCGCCGCGACCCTCCCAGGTGAGGTCGGAGAGGTGCACCATGCCGTCGATGTCGCCCGGCAGGCCCACGAAGAGGCCGGTAGGACTCGGCGAAGACCTCCCAGGGGTTGCGCATCGTCTGCTTGAGGCCGAGCGACACGCGGCGCTTCTGGGTGTCCACCTCGAGCACCATCACATCCACCTCTTGCGAGGTCGACACGATCTTGCCGGGGTGCACGTTCTTCTTGGTCCAGCTCATCTCGGAGACGTGGACCAGCCCCTCGACGCCGGGCTCCAGCTCCACGAAGGCGCCGTAGTCGGTGATGTTGGTGACGCGACCGCGATGCACCGAGCCCAGCGGGAACTTGGCGATCACCGTGTCCCACGGATCCTCCTGGAGCTGCTTCATGCCCAGCGAGATGCGGTGCGTCTCCTTGTTGATCTTGATGACCTGCACCTTGACCGTCTCGCCGATCGACAGGATCTCGCGCGGGTCGTTGACGCGGCGCCAGGCCATGTCGGTCACGTGCAGCAGGCCGTCCACGCCGCCGAGATCGACGAAGGCGCCGTACTCGGTGATGTTCTTGACCACGCCGTCGACGACCTGGCCCTCGCGCAGGTTGGCGATGACCTCGGCGCGCTGCTCGGCCCGGCTCTCCTCGAGGATGGCGCGGCGCGAGACGACGATGTTGCCGCG